>CAXTVY010000016.1:8366-30168 GCA_964247665.1 uncultured Chthoniobacterales bacterium
CGTGCCCGGTCATCCAGTTGCCGACGTTGGCCGGAACCGGAATGTCCGGCTTGCGGTGTCCCCAGGGCATCTCCCGCAACTCGATCTGGGTGCCGTTGTCCGGCTGGTGATCCATGTCGAACGTGAGCAAGCCCGTGCGCGGATCGACCCTGTAGTGAAAAACACGCTCGAACAGCGGGGCCATCGCCAGGTTCTGGTCGTCGGGCACGGGCGGCGGGATGAAAGCCGCTGGGTCGAGCGATTCACCCCGGGCCGCGAAGTCGCGCTGGAGGCGGCTCCAGGCACGCGCGCCGCGCCAGTCTTCCTCCGCGTAAAACAGGGCCAAGAGCGTGCTGGCCGCCACAACGAGAAAAAGCAGGACGCGGAGGGCGCGGCGAAGACGTGGATTCATGGGAAGGAAGCCTCCAAAGCGTTGTGGCGGCTGAGGAGGAAGGTGCGATCTGCCGCAAAGGTGTCGGCGGGGGAAGGCGGCTGGTTGGCCAAGGCGATGGCTGGTGGAATAGGCGGCGGGGGCGGGGTCAACAGCCAGAAGACCCCGTTGAGCACCCACAGGGCCGCGACCCCCGCGTAGGCCACCCGCCAGGGGTGCCACGGCCCGCCGAACACCCTGCCCAGCCGTTGCCGCCAGCCTGGCAACGGCGCAGGTGCAGGCGGCCCGGCGGCTCGCAGGCGCAGCACGAGGTCCCAGGGCGGCTCGGGCGGACGCACGGCGCGCAGGCGGTCTTCGAGATCGTCGGGGTTCAAGGGCGTACCTCCTTCAGGGCGTTTCGCAGGTGGTCCAGGGCATAGCGGTAGCGGGAGGCCGCGGTGGCCGGCGGCACGCCGAGGGCATCGGCAATCTGCCGGAAGGTCAATTCCCCCCAGATCTTCAGCGTCACGACCTCGCGCAGGTGGGCAGGCAGGGCCTGCACGGCCGCTTCGAGTTCAAAGTCGCGGCCGGGGGCGTCGGCGTCATCGGGCGGCGGGTCCCAGCCGGGCGCGGTCTGCTCGCGGAGCGCGCGGCGGTCGGTGCTCCGGCCCAGGTCGATGGCGCGCCGCCGGAGGGTTTTGAAGACGAGCGCGTCGTCGGGCGGACGGCTCCGTTCCCGCTGCCAGACCTCCACGAGCACCTCCTGGAGCAGGTCGTGCGCGTCGGTCTCGCAACGCACCTGCGAGCGGGCGAAAAGCAGGTAGCGGCCCAGGTTGGCGGCGAGCCAGTCGTGCCAGTGCTGTGGGGGGATGGCGAGGGGGTCCACCGGGTCGTCATGGCAAAGACATGCATCCATAGAAGCGTCGCCGAACGGCATTTTTATCTGTGCCGCTGGTAAATAGCGGTCATTTTCTTTCCGGCGGCAGGACGCAAGTCCCTGCGCGTCAGGCAGGGAGCTTTCCAGGGTGGCCGGACCGTGCCCGCCTTGTAGAACATTAGCCTACAGAAAACCCTTGCCAGCCCGGCGGCTGGCCGGTAGACAGCGTGCCGATGCGTTCCTCCCGCCTCTTGCTCTGGCCGCGTGGCGGCCTCGTCGCGCTGGCCGTGCTGCTCGCCGGGCCGCTTTCCGCGCAGGACAACGGCTTCGGGGCCAACTCCGCCAACGCGCGCATGGCCGACGGCTTCGACTTTCCCGTGGGCTGGCCCAACGCCGTCGGCTACCACAAGGCGCGGGGATTCACCCCCAACGGCCACCTGGGCGATGACTGGGACGGCGACGGCGGCGGCAACACCGACCTGGGCGACCCCGTCTATTGCGCGGGCCACGGCGTCGTCGTCCTGGCCGGGAACATGCGCATGGGCTGGGGCAACGTCGTCATGGTCCGGCACAGCTTCCGCGAACCGGCCGAGGGCAATGCCGTCAAGACCGTGGACACCCTCTACGGGCACCTGGACACGTTCCTGGTCAAGCCCGGTGACCTCGTCCGGCGCGGGCAGCAGATCGGCACCATCGGCACGGGAGGCGGGCTCTACGACGCCCACCTGCACTTCGAGGTGCGCAAGAACATCCACATCGGCATGTTCCGCTCCTCGTTCCCGCGGGACTTTAGTTCCTACTACGACCCGACGGCGTTCATCAACGAACACCGCCAGCTCAAGGGCGGCGGTGGCAGCGTCCTCATCGCCCTGAACACCTTCCAGCCGCTCAACGGCGAGGCTGCCAGCCTGCCCGCCGCTGACGGTGCGTATGAACTCGGCATCAACCGCTCGCCCGCCAAGGTCGCGGAGATGGAATCCGCCAAGCTGAACAAGTCGGCGTTCACCATCAAACGGCGTAACTCCACGGGCAACAGCGCGTTCGACAAGATCAACGACCAGTTCCGCGCGGACCGCTACAGCGAAGAACGGCAGAAACCTGACAGCAAGCCCTGACTCTCTTTCTCAAGAATGATACGAATCATTCTTGAGAAAACGAGGGTGATGCGGGCTAGGCAAGTGGATTTTCCTCCAGCCAGGCGAGGGCTTTGTCGTAGCTGCAACGCTCCAGATAGTGGGCCAGATGCCGGTCTACGGGCGCGGGCAGCCGGGCCTGGAGGACCGTGATCCCCTCCGAGGCCGCCTGGAGCCGCTGCAGGTGCGCGGCGGGGTCGCGGGCGTAGCCCTCGCGGTCGGCGATGACCGCGAGGCGGGTGCGCAGGGCGGCGGCCAGCTCGTGGTAGACGGATGGCGTGGAGGGCAGGGGTGGCATCATGGCAGGTGGAGGTGGGAAGCCCCGGTTGAACCGGCGCAAAATCCGGCCTAGCATAGCAGGCCAGGAGGGCAAGAGAAAGGCAGGGCACCAGAGGAATCATGTCGTCACCGCAGGCGGGCTCAACCATCCGTTCGGTGCTGGTCGTCGATGACGACGTGGAAATCCTGCGCTTCCTGCGCGAGACGCTCACCGCCCTGGCCCACTGCGCCGTGGACACGACGCCCAGCCCGGAGTACGCCTTCGAGCTGGCGCTGCGCAAGTCTTACGACCTGTTCCTGTTCGACTTCCAGATGCCGCTGGTCAATGGCGCGGTGCTCTACCACCTCGTGCGTAAAGTGCATGACCTGGGGTTGGTAATTCCCGCCCGGCGGGTGCCGCCGCTCGTGCTGATGTCCGGCCACGCCGAGCAGAAAGGCGCGCAGGAACTCCTTCAGCAGCCAGGCGTGCGCGGACTGTTGCCCAAACCGTTCACGATCCAGCGGCTGCTGGCCCGCGTGGAGGCGGCCTTGCCCGGCGTCGTCCGCCCCCAGACATGATCTTCCCCCCAGACTTCCCCGCTGGGGCCGCCGCCGGCCCGCCGCGCACGCGGGTCAAGATTTGCGGCCTGACGCACCCGGACGATGCCGCGCTGGCCGTCTTCCTGGGCGCGGACGCCCTGGGGTTGAACTTTTATCCCGGCTCGCCCCGCTGCCTGCACCCCGCGCGCGACGCCGGTTGGCTGCGCGCGCTGCCCCCGGGGGTGCGCCGGGTGGCCGTGGTGGTCAACGCCTCACGCGAGGAACTCCGCCGCCTGTTGGGCGAGGGGCTGGCGGACGCCGTGCAGCTCCACGGCGACGAGGACGCGGCGTTCTGCGCCGCGCTGGCGGTGGAGGGCATCCCCTTTGCCAAGGCGATCCGGGTACGCGACGCGGACAGCCTGCGCGACCCGGCGCGGTTTGGCACGCCGGACCTGGTGCTCGATGCCTTCCGGCCCGACGCCTACGGCGGCACGGGTCAGACCATCGACTGGACGCTCGCGGCGGAGTTCGCCCGGGCGGTGCCGCCCCCGGCCCGGCGCACGGTCCTCTCGGGCGGCCTGGGGCCGGAGAACGTCGCCGAGGCGGTCCGGCGCGTGCGGCCCTACGGGGTGGACGTGGCCAGCGGGGTAGAGGGCCGGGGGACTCCCCGGCGCAAGGACCCGGCGCGGCTGCGGGATTTTCTCGTCGGCGTGCGCTCGGCGGACGGCACGACGGCAGCGGCGGAAGCGGTGAATTGACAGGGGATTTCGCGGCCCGGCATCGCGGACAGCCTCCTCGCCGGATGCCTGCCTTAGGGAAAACGCTGAGAAAATTGCGATTTACAGAGAGAAATCGTTCCGAGCTGGCTCGCCTCCTGCTTAGGCAGGTTGCAGTTCATCATTGCCCACCGCCCGGAATTCATCATTACCATGACCGTTCATCGCACCCTCCCCGTCGCCTGCTCCCTGCTGCTGTTGGCGGTGCCCGTGGCCACCTCCCTGGCCCAGGGCCCGCTGCCCCCCTTCTCGCCCAACTCCGAGGCCCCGCTGGGCCGCTACGCCCAGGCCGCGCCGCCCGCGCCGCCAGCCAACCCCGGCATCCCCACCAGCCCCACCGACACGGCCACGCCCGCCCCCATCGACCCGAACGCGCCCGCGCCCATCGCGCCGCCGCCGGTCATCAACGGCGCGCCCGCCACTGCCGCCGGAGCAGCCGCCGCTCCGGCGACCGCCTCCGATGGCACCAACGGCGGCAACACCGCTGGCCCCCACGCCCGCGACTTTCAGGGCGACGACGTGGGCCTGGTGCTGCGCATCCTCGCCCGGCAGGCCAAGATCAACCTCATCGTCAGCCCCCAGATCGTCGGCACGATCAGCATGCGCCTGGAAGACGTGACGGCCCTGCAAACCATCCAGATCATCTGCCAGGCCCAGGGCTACGACCTGTTGCAGACCAACGGGGTGTACTTCGTCAAGACCGCCGCCGAGCGCGCCGCCGAGGCCACCCAGAGCGACTTCTACACGTTCTCCTACGCCCGCGCCTCGCAGGTCGTGCCGCTGCTGACGAGCCAACTGCGCTCCAAGGCCGCCGCCCCGCAGGTGGACGAACGCACGAACACCGTGTTCTACCAGGAAGCCAAGAGCAACGTGAACGCCATCCGCGAGTTCCTCGCCCGGGTGGACAAGCCCACGCGGCAGGTGATGATCGAGGCCCGGCTGGTCGAGGTGACCGCCAACCCCGTCCAGAGCTACGGCATCAACTGGGCGGGCGTGGTCGGCGGCTCTTCCTCGCCCAAGACGTTCTCCTACGGCGGCACCGGCTTCCCCACCACCAAGGCGCAGACGTTTCCCTTTGTCACTCCGGGGGTGAACGGTGCGGCCCCGACGGTCACGCAGATCCCGACCGGCGCGACCGTCCCGGACACCTACCCGGTCACGTTCGGCACCGACGGCACGGTGGTGCCGCAGGGCATTGCCACCAGCGGCGCCCTCGGCAGTCTCGGCACCTTGTTCGGCGGGGCGTTGAGCCAGGCCACCATCCTGAGCCTGCCGCAGTTTTCGGCCACGCTGCGCTTCCTCAACGAGGATGCCGACGCCGAGTTCCTGGCCAACCCGCGCATCGTGACCGCCGACAATCTGGAAGCGACGATCAAGATCGTGCGCAACCAGCCCGTGCCGCAGCTCAACTTCAACGAGCAGACGGCCACGGCGGTGTTCGGCGGCTTCCAGGACAAGGTCTACGGCAACACGCTGGTCGTGAAGCCCTCGATCAACAAGGACAACTTCATCACGCTCTCGGTCAAGCCTGAGATCAGCAACCGCGTGGGCGACGAGGTGTTCAACTTCGCGGGCGCGGCGGTCAGCAGCCCGATCATCGACACGCGCACGCTGGATTGTAACGTGCTCATCAAGAGCGGCTGCACGCTGGCCATTGGTGGCCTGCTGCAGGACGAAACCTCCAAGGGCACGACCAAGGTGCCCATCCTCGGAGACATCCCCATCCTGGGCTACCTCTTCCAGGAGCACCTCAACAGCCGCACCAAGCGCAACCTGCTCATCTTCGTCACACCCACGATCATCAACCAGACCTACGGCACCGGCCTGGAAGATCAGGTCAACGGCCTGAAGTCCAGCGGCAACGAATACGCCGACATCAACGGCTGGCGCAACAACGCCAAGGGCGCTATCCGCCTCAAGAAGACCCCGATCAAGCAGGTCGCCAGTGAGTACCCCGCGCCGGGTGACTGCAACACCAAGCAGGTGACGTTCAAGGAGACCGTCCGCACGAACGACTGACCGGTATTCCTCCTGTCTGCTCGCGGGGTGGCAGCCAGCCAACAAACTCCCAGCCCCGTCCGCTTCCACGCCGCCCGGAGCCCGGGTGCCCGGTTCGCCTTGGTCCGGTGGGATCATCTGATCCCGCCGGACCGGGCAGCCGAGGCCCCGGATTCCGGGCTCAAGCGTTTTCAGGGATCATGGACCAAAACCCCGTTCGATGCGGGGATTTAGCGTCGGGAGCGTCGGGAGCGTCGGGAGTTTCGGACGCGGCGGATTCGATGATGAAATTCGCCTGCGAAAAGCGTCGCAACTCCAAAAACGAGTCCCGTGTATCAGCGGCGAGACGCATTTGATGCTTCTCAATTCTGGATCGCGTCTGGAACCGGTTGCCTTGTTCTTGTCCGGTTGACACGGTCATCGGAAATCGCTTCCTTCTCCCTCCACCCCACTCCGTCACCTCCCGGTTTTGGAAGCCTGGGACTTGGGCCTTGGTCATTTCCCCTTTATGTCAGCCTACCAGATCGCAGTCCTCGCCGGCGACGGCATTGGGCCGGAAGTCATGACCGAAGCCCTGCGCGTCCTCCAGACGGCGGGCGAGCGGTTCTCCCTCCGGTTCCACCTGCACGCCGCGTTGGTCGGCGGCGCGGCCATCGACCAGGAAGGCCACGCCCTGCCCCCGGCCGCGCTGGAGATCTGCGAGCGGGCCGATGCCATCCTCTTCGGCAGCGTCGGCGGACCGCGCTGGGAATCGCTGCCCCCGGCCCAGCAACCCGAACGCGCGGCGCTGCTGCCGCTCCGCAAACATTTCGGGCTGTACGCCAACCTGCGGCCCTCGGTGTGCTACCCGGGCCTGACCCATGCCTCGCCGCTGCGGCCCGACATCGTGGCGGGCGGCTTCGACGTGCTCTGCGTGCGCGAGCTGACCGGCGGCCTGTACTTCGGCCAGCCCAAGTACACCGACTACGAGGCCGCCGACCCCGTGGCTGTGGACACGATGGTTTACCGCCGCAGCGAGATCGAACGGGTGGCGCACCTGGCGTTCGCGGCGGCGCGCGGGCGGCGCAAGAAGCTCGTGAGCGTGGACAAGGCCAACGTACTGGAAAACAGCGTGCTCTGGCGGCGGACGCTCGTGGAGTTGGGGCGGCAGTATCCCGATGTCGAACTGTCCCACCTGTACGTTGACAACGCGGCGATGCAGCTCATCCGCCGCCCGCGCGATTACGACGTGCTGTTGGCCGAGAACCTCTTCGGCGACATCCTCAGCGACGAACTGGCGATGCTGACCGGGTCGCTCGGGATGCTGCCCAGCGCGAGCCTCGGCGCGGACGCCGGGAACCCGGGCAGTCCGGGCAGTCCGGGCGGGCACCGGGGCCGCTTCGGCCTGTACGAGCCCAGCGGCGGCAGTGCGCCGGACATCGCGGGGCAGGGGATCGCCAACCCGATTGCGCAGATCCTCTCGGTGGCGTTGATGCTACGGTATTCGTTCGGCGAGGAAGCGGCGGCGCAGGCCATCGAGGAGGCTGTGCGCGGCGTGCTGGACGACGGGTGGCGCACGGCGGACATCTTCGCGGGCGAGGGCCGCAGGGTCGGCACGAAGGAGATGGGCGCGGCGGTGGTGGCACAGTTGGGGGGCTGATGGCGCGCGGCGGGAGCGGCCGGGCCGCCGCGGATGGTGGACTGCGAGGGGGAGGCAAAGACGCAGGGCGGGCTGGCCGGTTTTGCCTTGAGCGGCAGGCGGGGCCGGTGGCATGGTCGGGCGGTGGAAACCACCTCACCCGCAGACGACAACGCACCGGCCAGCACCCCTGCGTCACCCACCCCGGGCCCGGCCGGTCTGCACCCGGCCACGCGGGCCGAACACCGCTCCTGGCGCGGCCGGACCCTGGAGTGGCTGGGTGAGATCGTGATTGTGTTCGTCGGCGTGTCCGCCGCGTTCCTGCTCAACACCTGGCAGACGCAGCGGCAGGATCGCGCCACCCATCGGCTGATCCTCCAATCGCTCGACGAGGATCTCTCCGATTCGGTCGGTGAACTCAAGCGCGATGCCGCGCAAGCCCGGGCAAGCCAGGGACAGTTTGAGAAGCAGGTGGCGGCGGGCGAGATGCCCGCGCTGCACCTGATGTCGTTTTCGACCGACTACGATCCGGCCGACGACGTGGCGCTCGCGCAGGCGGGTGCGGATCACCTGCTCTACTTCCAGACGGTCAGGGCGCTCAAGAAGCTGAGCAGTCTGCAACGGCAGGGTTTCATGAACCTGCGCAAGTACCAGCAGCTCACCTATGAGCTCGTCGGCCCGAAACTGAACGACCCGAAAGAATCGTTCTACAACCCGCAGACGAAACGCTTGCAACCCATGTTTGAATGGTATTCGAATGCGTATGGAGATCTGAGCAAGTTTCTGGAGGACGATCTGGTGGCGAGCGAAGCGTTGCTGGCGCGGGTGCAGGCGGAACGGGCGGAGTTGCGTTAGCGTCGATGGGAAGAAGTCCTTGAACGATTCGCCGGTGTCTGCGTCATCGGCCTTTCTCTCACCGCCCAGGAAAAATGTCAGATGATCGCCCGGGGTGTGAGCTTCATCTGCGACCGGCTTATTTCCGGCCTTTTATTTTGAATGTTCCCGCCGGGAATCGAACCCGGATCAAAGGTTTAGGAAACCTCTATTCTATCCGTTGAACTACGGGAACATGTCGTTGCAAATGAGCAGTTTATGACGCCAGTAGATCGCTTCTGCTTATAACTGCGCCCTGTTATTGTACTTTAGTGGCATGGCGACCACCAAAAGTACGTAGATGAGCAAGCCGGATTCGGCTCGTGAGAGCACCAAAAAGCAGTACCCGAGCCGTTACCAGCCATCCGGCGTATACTTCGCAAAGTTCCGGGCTGGAGGCAAACAGTTTCGGTCCAGTCTTCGCACCACTGTCCGCTCGGTCGCCGAGGTGCAGCTCGACGGGGAGCGGCGCGAGCGCGGGGTCACGTTCTCAGGACAAAATCAGCTCCGGTTTCAACCGTCAGCTTGATCAGTTGGCGCGGATCTTCGACCAACCGTCTGAGCCCTGACATTCACGTCATCGGCCCAGTCAACCAGCGGTTCAAGATTGGCGATGCGCACGCGGGCCACAGAGCCACCGGGCATCATTGCCTGCACAACGGCGAGCCGACGGTAGCCGGTAGTCCGCATCGTGGTCCTCGGAGGGGGCGAAAAAGCAAAACGGGCAAAGACAGGTAAAAGGGGCTGCCATATGCAGCGTCATTGCAAACCTCCGTGCTGGAAACAGCGAGGAGGCTTTTCGTTGCAAACCCCGTCACGGCAATCGTTATATTTTTGCAAATATATCGTTGCCTTTCGCTAATGGATTGCGGACAACCGTGCACAGCCACCTCCATGCGAACAGCGATCACCCTGTTTCCGATCAGCATCCTTTAACCTCTATGCTCCTACCAGCTTACATCCTGGTCGTTCCACCGGCAAAACGCCTGGCCGTTTTGACCTTGCTCGCCGCCTCGGCTGTCACCTTGCCCCTGGCAAGCATCCGCGCGGCCGACCCCTACGACAAGGCGCTGGAAGCGCGGGTCGAGGCCCTGGAGCGCGAGTTGAACGTGCTGTCCAACGACTCCAAGGGCAAGAACGTCGAGACGAGCGCGGACGTACCCACCTTCCTGCGCGCGGCCGGTAAGCAGGTGCAGGAACTGACCATCGCGGGCGACCTGCGCTTTCGCTACAACTACGACAACGAAGACTTCCAGTACCCCGGCGGTGGCAACCAGCTTCAACGTAGCCGGTACATCTTCCGCCTGCGGCTCAATCTGAATTACACCTTCAGCGATAATTGGTATGCCGCGGTTGGCGTGGCCACCAACGGCCAGTCGGATGCACAGAATCAGGCTATCACCGAAGGGTTCGACGACTACGGCATCTACCTGCACCAGTTCATCCTCGGCTACAAGGCCACGCCTTGGGCGACGATCATCATGGGCAAGTTGTTCGCCCCCTTCTACAACAACGAGGATGCGATCTTCGATTTCGGTGACATCACGCCGGTGGGTCTGACGGAGAAACTTACTTTTGAGATCAGCCCGAAGCTCAATATCTCAGCGAACTTCGGCCAGTACATCTTCTATGATAACCCCGAGAGCGGCTACGCGATTACCCCCACGCGGGTGGCGACGACGAACGCGGCCGGGGCGGTGACGGGTTCGACGGTGGTCAACGTGTATTCGACCAACCCGGCTTCGACGATCCCCGACGCGTCGAACCGCAAGGAAGACGCGATTCTTTCCTACAACGACGTGGTCTTGACCTACAAGCCGAGCAACGAGGTGACGTTCACCCTCGCTCCGGCTTTCTACTGCTACCTGTTGCACGGCTCCGTGGGCGTCAGCGGCAACGCCGTGGGTCCTTCGGGCGGGCGCAGCAACCCGAACTCAGTCAATACCGCCAATCCGCTCGCGCCGACGCAAGGCGCGCTGGAAGGCGCGGCGCAGTTCAACAATGACCGGGCCACGGACGACCTCTACGTCACCATGTTCGACGGCGACGTAAAGTTTCCGGTGGGGCCGTTCCGGGGCAAATTATACTGGGATTTTGCCTATAACCTCACCGGCAGCGGGCGCGCCGCCAATGTCTACGGCATCCGGGAGGGCAACTTCCAGGATTCGACGACGTGGCTGGCCGGTCTCCAGCTAGGTGAACTCAAGCGCAAGGGTGATTTCTATGTGTCGGCCGATTACCGCCAGTACGGGGTCGATTCGCTCGATCCGAATACCAATGACCCGAACTTTGCGCTCAGCCGCCTGAACACGCAGGGCTTCCGCATCAACCTCGGGTACAACGTCACCGACTGGCTCAAATTCGAGGTGTGGTACTACGGCGCTTGGAACCTGGACAAGAACATCCACAACCTCAACGGGACTCAGGCGAGCAACGGCACCATCCGCAACTTCTACGATGCCAACGCCGTGCAAAATCTCTTCATCCAGTTGACTTCGAGTTTCTGAACGCACGAGGTTGCAGGATGAAATCTCTTTCGCGTTTCCTCCTGTCGGGTGTCCTCGCTGTCGCCGCATTGGCACTGCTCCCGGGGTCGGGATTACCCGGGAGCAGCCTGCGCGCGCAGGACGAAAGCGAGAACAACGGAACATCCTCAACCACCTACGATTCAACCGGCAAGGTGATGGCGATTTCCGCCCCGTCGAGCATGACGGTCGCGAGCCGCCGCGGCCCGTTCACTTACCAGATCGACCCTGACGTGCATGTCTTCAAGGCCAACCGCAAGGCTGGCAGGATCAGCGACGTGCACGCGGGCCAGACCGTGACCGTCTATTACTTCAAACGGCTGGGTCTGGAGACGGTGGCCCGGGTGGTCGTGCTCAAGGAGCCCGCGAAGAAGTAGGGCGGCTATTAAGTTCACGCGCGGGCGGCAGGACGGCATCTGGATTGAACCGACTAAAATCCACTACCCCACCGTTCCCCCCGCTTGGGAGCATTACTCGTCGTGGTCCACGTCCGGCTTGCGGGGTACCGGTGCCGGCACCGGGGTGGGCGGGGCAGGGGCAGGCGAGCGTTTGATCTCCGCGCGGCGCATGGGCATGGCGTCGATGACCCCATACAGGGTTTCCGGTTTCAAGGGCCTGGTGGTGCGGGAGGCCTCGTGCCCGTCCTTGCCGAGCAACACCACGCCGAACGCTTTCGCGTCCACCGCGTACTTCTTCTCCAGGGCGGCGACGTTCGCGGCCTCCGCCCAGCGCGCATCCGCCAGCACCGGCACGACAACGAGTTGCCGGTCGTCGAAGCCTGCCTTCTCGTTCTTCCAGAGCCGGGTTTGTTCGAGGTAGGCCGCGTCCTGGGCCGTGGGCGCGAACACGAGCAGCACGCGGTTTTTGTCCCGGTATGGCGCGAGCCCCTTTTCGGACGCGGCCGAAAGCTGCGCGCGGACAGGGGTGGGTTCAGCGGCGGCGAGCGTGCAGACGGCGGACAGGATCATGGCAAGGCGTTTCATGGCGGGTCGGGAACGGTGGGCAACGCCATTCATACCGCACCCACCGCCACCCGCAACCGGCAACCCGCCGCGCTGCTGCGGCCAGCCTCCCCCTTGGAAAACTGGCCGTTCCGGCGTACAGGAGCCTTTGCCATGTGGATTTTCCTCGCTGCCCTGGGTGCCCTCGGCCTGTCGGTCTTTGTCTTGCTCGATGCCTTCGAGACCGTCCTGCTGCCGCGCACCGTGACGCGCGGCTTCCGGCTGACGCGCCTGTTTTACCGTGTGGCCTGGCTGCCCTGGCGCACGCTGGGCCAGCGGCTGGAGCCCGGGGCCGCGCGAGAGAGTTTCCTGAGCTTTTTTGGCCCCCTCTCGTTGCTGGTGCTCTTCGGCCTGTGGGCGGCGGGCCTGATCGTCAGTTTCGGCGTGCTGCAATGGGGCCTGACGCCCGGCGTGCACGGCTTGGGCCAGTTGGAAACCGGCCTGTACCTCAGCGGCACGACGTTCTTTACCCTGGGTCTGGGCGACGTGAAACCCGAGAGCCCGGCCGCCCGCGTGGCCGCCGTGCTGGAGGCCGGGATCGGCTTCGGGTTCCTGGCGACGATCATCAGTTACCTGCCGGTGATCTACGCCGGGTTTTCGTTGCGCGAGGCGGCCATCCTGCGCCTGGACGTGCGCGCGGGCAGCCCGCCGACCGCAGGCGAATTTCTGCGCCAGCACGGCCACCGGGGCGAGAGCCGCGACCTCGACGGCTTCCTGCGGGAGCTGGAAGTGTGGGCGGCCGAACTGCTGGAAAGCCACCTGTCTTACCCGATCCTGTGCATGTACCGCTCGCAGCACCGCGACCAGTCGTGGCTGGCCGCGCTGACAATGCTCCTCGACACCTGCGCGCTGTTGATCGTGGGCGTGGAGGGCATCCCCTCGCCGCAGGCCCCGCTGACCTTCGCCATGGCGCGCCGGGCGTTGATCGACCTCAACCATCTCTTCAGCCGGGGCCGGGAACTGCCCGTCACCGAAGCGAACCGGCTGCCATCCGGCGAGTTGACCCGTTTGAGGACGATGATGCGGCTCGGGCACAACGCCGTCTTGCAGGCGGGTCCCGAGGCGGAGGAAAAGCTGCGCCGGCTGCGCGAAACTTACGAGCCTGCGGCCGAAGGGCTTTCCGCATTTTTGCTCATGCCGCTGCCGCCCTGGATGCCCTCGGAGGAGCAGGCGGGCCACCCGGCCAGCCCGGCCGAGCAGCTATTCGAGGACGAGGGCGCGACGAACGTGTCCATCGTTTGAAGGCAGAAGGCGGAAGGCGGAAGGACGGGGGTTGACCCGACGCCGCTCATTTAAAGGGGGCATCGGGCAGAAAGAACGTTCCTCGGGAAAGCTTCCTTTTTCCTTTTGTGCCGGTTGCGGCTAACGTTCGCCTTCCGACTTCTGCCTTCCGCCTTTTCGATGATCGCCCTGCGCGAAGATTTTGATTCCGACGACCACGGCTTCGTGGGGCGCATCAAAGAGATGTTCGCCCCCGGCGGCGACATGGGGGCGGCGCGCAATTTCGAGTTCCGCCCCGAGCAGCAACAGATGGCTGCCGCCGTCGCCCGGACCCTGCGCGATGGCCGCCACCTCGTCGTCGAGGCGGGCACGGGCGTCGGCAAATCGCTGGCTTACCTCGCGCCTGCTGTTCTCTACGCGCTGGAGAACAAGAAAAAGGCCGTGGTTTCCACCCACACGATCAACCTCCAGGAGCAGTTGATCTACAAGGATATCCCCATCCTTCAGAAGCTGGTGGACGACGAGTTCGAGGCCGCGCTGTTCAAGGGCCGCCAGAACTACCTCTGCCCGCGCCGCCTCACCCGCGCCCGCCAACAGGCCAGCGAACTGTTCACCGGCCCCGAGCAAGCCGCGCTGGAGCAGATCCACTACTGGAGCCAGCGCACCGAGGACGGCTCGCTTTCCGACCTGCCGCGCGAGCCCGACCACAACGTCTGGCAACAGGTGTGCAGCGAGGCGCACGTCTGCACGCCCAAGACCTGCGGACCCGACAGCGGCTGCTTCTTCCAGGCCGCCCGGCGCAAGGTCCAGGCCGCGAACATCGTCGTGCTCAACCACGCATTGTTCTTCGTGCTGCTGGGTGCCGCCATGACCGACGAGCAGACGCTCTCCCCCTCCGGGGCCGCCGCCGTCGAGAACGAGGAACGCTCCCCGGCCGACGCCGACGAGATGAACGGCTTCCTGTTCGAGGACGATTTCGTCGTGTTCGACGAGGCGCACACCGTCGAGGCCACCGCCGCGCGCCAGATCGGCCTCGGCGTCTCGCAATACGGCCTGCGCAACGCCCTCCAGCGGCTCTACCACCCGCGCACCAAGAAGGGCCTGTGGACCGTGCTGCGCCACGCGGAAGGTGTGCGCGCGACGGGCGAACTGCTCGAAGACATGGAAGCGTTCTTCCAGAAGATCGACGAACGCTCGTACTTCGCGCGCGGGGGCCGGGAATACCGCGTGCGCGAGCCGGGCATCGTGCCGGATGCCATCGGGCCGTCGCTGGAACACCTCTACGGGTTGGTCAGCGAGGCGTCGCTGAAGATCGAGGACGACATCACGCGCTCGGAACTGGGCGACCTGGGCCGCCGCCTGCTCGCCGCGCGCGAGGGT
The DNA here is from genome assembly GCA_964247665.1 of uncultured Chthoniobacterales bacterium. Taxonomy (GTDB): domain Bacteria; phylum Verrucomicrobiota; class Verrucomicrobiia; order Chthoniobacterales; family SZAS-18; genus CAHJWO01. The sequence goes on from CAXTVY010000016.1 coordinate 22,916, forward strand.
ATCACGGTGTTCATCGACCAGGTGGCCACGAACCACGTCTACTGGGTCGAGCGCACCGGCAAGACCGAGAGCAACCTGAGCCTCAACGCCGCGCCCGTGGACCTTTCGGGGGTGCTCAACACGATGCTTTTCCGGCCGGACCGCAGCGTCATTATGACCAGCGCGACCTTGTCCGTCGGCGGCACGGAGCTGGGATATTTCCGCCAGCGGGTGGGTGCGATGGGCGCGGGCATCGACGCGGCCCAGATCGGCAGCCCCTTCGACTACGAGCGGCAGATGAAGCTCTACCTGACGCCCAAGATGCCCGAAACGCCGCGTGAACCCGGCTACGAGGAGGCGCTGGCGCGTTGGATCGGGCACTTCGTGGAGATGAGCAAGGGCCGGGCCTTCGTGCTGTTCACGAACTACAAGATGATGCAGGCGATGAGCCTGCGGATGAAGGATTTCTTCGCCGACAACCACTTCCCGTTGCTCGTGCAGGGGGAGGGATTATCCCGGCGCAAGATGGTGGAGTCGTTCAAGGGTCAGCCGGGCAGCGTGCTCTTCGGCACGGAGAGTTTCTGGAGCGGGGTCGATGTGCCCGGCGAGGCATTGAGCAACGTGATCATCACGCAACTGCCCTTCACCCCGCCGGACAGCCCCGCGACGGAAGCGCGTTGCGAGTTGATCAAGGAGCGCGGGGGCGACCCGTTCAGCGAGTATTCGCTGCCCGAGGCGATCCTGAAATTGCGTCAGGGCGTGGGCCGTCTCATCCGTACGAAAAGCGACCAGGGCATTGTCGCTATCCTGGACAGCCGCCTGCTGCGCAAGCCCTACGGCCGCGCGTTCCTCGCCGCGTTGCCGAAGTGTCCCGTCGAGCGGGTGGGATGACCGTCCGGGCGAGGGTCACCAAGTGCCATCTGTTCCAAAACCGACCCTGTTGCTACCACCGATGCCCATTTTGATCGGGTGGAGTCTCGTTTTCAATGAATCTTCGCCAATGACGTTGTCGTTGTGTCTCACGAACTCCTCTCCTACGCTGAAAGTTGAGACGATGATTTGCGAGACGAGCTTTTGAAACCACAGCCGTTCCGGCGCGGCCGAAAGTGCCCCGGCTAGAGAGAATCCAGCTCGAAAAACAAGCGTTTCGTGAAACCAAACCTGCTGTTGTCTTGCCTCTGGATGCACGCTTGAGCGGCTAACCGCTTTCTGACACGATCCGGTGTGTGGCGTCTCGGACACCATTCCCAAACTGTGTGATGCGAAGTGACTACGCCTTGTTTTACGATATTTGTTCGTCCACTTCTCGTCGTGCCGCTCTAACGTAATGAGCCTTCCCTTTCACAACAAAGTCGCCCTGATCACAGGGGCGAGCCGAGAGACCGGCATTGGTGCGGCCATCGCTCGGGAGCTTGCGAAGGCCGGCGCGCACGTCTTGCTCGCTTACTACCGACCCTACGACAAAACAAGGCCGTGGCTATCCGATCCCGACGAGGCTTCTAATCTCATCGCGGCCCTGCGTGGACTTGGCGTGCGCGTCGAGGGCATAGAGATCGACCTTGCAGAACCCGATTCAGCGAAAGGGCTGATCGAGCGAACCCACGCTCTCTTCGGAGGCCTAGACATCCTGGTCAACAATGCGGCCCACTCCGATTTCTCCTCAGTCGAAACGCTTGACGCAGCAGGGCTGGACCGACACTATGCGGTCAACATGCGGGCGACCGCGCTTCTCTGCGTTGAGTTTACCCGACGCCACCCGCTAGGCCGAAGCGGACGAATTATCAATCTTACTTCTGGTCAAGGGCTTCATCCCATGCCCGGCGAACTTGCCTACGCTGCAAGCAAGGGAGCCATAGACGCTTTTACCGTCAGCTTGAGCGCGGAGCTTGCCCCTCGCGGCATCACTGTCAATGCAGTTGATCCCGGTCCGACGGACACGGGGTGGATCGGGGCAGACCTCATGGAAAAGTTACAACGGCAAGCTCCCATGGGCCGGGTAGGTCTGCCTAGCGACGTGGCCCGTCTGGTCTTATTTCTTGCCTCGGACGAGGCTGCCTGGGTGACAGGTCAAATCCTTCGTTCACGAGGCGGATTCTAACCATGATGGCAGAGCCGCCTGACGACACGCGCTTCTTCGTCTCAAAAAACCGATGTTTTTCGAGACGGCTTGTGCCCGGAATCTGGTTTTGCGATGTTCGTAGGTCCACCTCCTGTCCGGCATCGTTCGCTCCCGTCATCCAAAACGAAAAACAAAGCACATGAAAACGCTCGGGCTCCTCCTCGTCACTTGCCTCGTCTTTCTTGGCTCGCTCCACAGCGAACCCGCTGCACCGCTCGTCCCACCTCCCGATCCTACCGGCACCTGGGCATGGAGCACCAAGTCGCCCAATGGTGAAATTCCAACTACCCTCAAACTCGGATGGCAGGACGGCAAAATCGCGGGCGTTTACTCGAATCAATTTGGCGACACCACGATCAGCAACGCCTCCCTGCAAGACGGCGTGATCAGCTTCGACGTGGTGCGTGATTTTGGCGGCCAGAAGTATGTGGTGAAGTATCACGGTAAAATGGCAGGCGACACGATCTCGGGGGCCATCGAAGCCCCTGGCCACGACGGAGGCGAAGCGGTGAAGCTCGACTGGAACGCGAAACGCACGACCAAGGAAAAGACGGGCGACGCGAAGCCAAAAGGCTGAAGGGCGCTTGCAGGACGGAGGCACGTTCACGCCAGTTGAGAAGAGGGTGCGCGCCACGCTCAACCGCCCACTCACGGACGAGGATAACGCCTCACACCGCGACCGGAGCACGCCCGGCCACTTCGCTCGGGGAGGCTTTTTCTGGTTGGGCGTCTGAGTTCCGCTCCAGCGGCCTCACATCCCCCGCCGCGATACCAAGAGTGCTACGAGAACCACCGTGCCCAGCAGGCCGGTGATCAAACCGAAGATTGCCCGGCCCATCCCGTGCTTGGGCCGCGCTGTGCCCCGGCTCCGGCGAATGTCCCAGATCGCAATGATCGAGACGATCAACGCCAGCGGCGCGGGCAGTACGATCAGCGCGAACAATCCCAGATACCCCGCCGCGATGGCCCAGCCGGACCGGCCAACGGGTAAAATCATCCGCATCCTGGCGTTGTCGCCGAGGTTCGGCGGCCAGGACGCGCCCAGGTTCGGCGGCAGCGGGGGCGGCAATGGCGTCGCCGGGAACAGGCTGCCCAACGGCTGCCACGCGGCCATCCCCTCGCGCCACGCGAGATCGTCCGGTAGGAAGCGCCGGTCCCGGATGCCCGCGAGCACTTGGTTATCCTCCAGCGGGCCGAGTTGCTGGTTGTCTTTGTGGATGAAGGTGGCCATTGGTGACAAGAAAGTGAGTCGGTGCCAGACGCCGCCATGCTCAACGGCGGGTAGGGGCGGAGTCAAGCCTGGGACGGGTGCCGGGGCACCGAAAAGTTTCGTCCCGGGTGGGCACCCATCAGGCAGCAGGCAGGCCGGGGGTGGCGGGGGCCGGAAGTTCGTCGGCGCTGCGCGCGGAGTGTTGCGCACGGAGGATGTCACGGATCTCGGTGAGCAGTTTTTCTTCGGCCGACGGCTGGGGTTTCTCGTCGGCGGGATCGTCGGCGAGCTTGCGCTTGAAGCGCTGGAGCGCCTGCACCAGCAGGAAAACCGCGCCCGCGACGATCACGAAGTCGAGCGTGGTCTGGAGGAACGTGCCGTAGTTGATGGTCACCGGGGTCTTGCCGCCCGCCCAACGGCCGATGTCGAGCTTGAGGTCGGTAAAATTGACCCGGCCGAGGATCAACCCGATGGGCGGCATGATGATGTCGGCCACGAGCGAACTGACGATTTTACCGAACGCGCCACCCATGATGACGCCCACGGCGAGATCGACCACGTTGCCCCGGCTGATGAACCCTTTGAATTCCTTGAACATGCCCATGCTGCGGCAGCGTAGGAACGGGGCCGACGAACGCCAAGGAAAAAAGTGGGACAGGATGCAGGAGGCAGGATGTATCCTTCTGCCTTCCTTCCGCCTTCCCACTTCCGCCTTTCCAGCTATCTTGCGGGCGATGAAAAAAGCAGCGTCGGTGGTGCGGACGAGTTTCGGCAACGTCGAGTTCCTCAAGCTCAACACGGGGGCGTGGGCCTGGCGCGACACGTACCACTGGCTGCTGACCCTGAGCTGGCCGCGCTTCGCGGCGGCCATGTCGTGCGCGTATGTGGGGGTCAACGTCGCTTTCGCCGCGCTCTATTTCCCGGCCAGCGGCGGGGGCATCGCGGAGATGCCCGCCGGGTCGTTCCCGGCGGCGTTCTTCTTCAGCGTGGAAACGCTCGCCACTGTCGGCTACGGCCACATGTACCCGGTGAGCCTGTACGCGCACCTCGTCGCCACGGCGGAGATCATCGTGGGCATGTTCGGCATGGCGGTGGTCACGGGGCTGATCTTCGTGCGCTTCTCGCGCCCCGAGGCGGCCCTGCGCTTTTCCACGCCGATGGTCATCACGAATTTCAACGGCGTGCCGACGCTGATGGTGCGCGTGGCCAACCAGCGCCGCCAGGCGATGGTGGAGGCGGAGTTCCGGTTGATGCTCACGCGCATCGAAACGACCCACGAGGGCGACGAGGTCGCGCGGTTCTATCCGCTGACGTTGCAGTTCGACCGGGTCATCATCTTCCCGGCGGCGATCACGGTGCGCCATGTACTCGACGAGACGAGCCCGCTGTGCGGGATCACGCCCGAGGCGCTGGCGGCGTGCAACGCGCGGTTCACGGCGTCGGTGGTGTGCGTGGACACGGTGGTGGCGGCGGCGGTGCAGAGCCGCCAGATGTACACCTGGCGCGACGTGCGTTTCGGCGAGCGCTTCGTGGAAATTTACACCGAGCAAGGCGAGGGCAGTTTCATCGTGGATTACGGCCTCCTGCACGAGACGGAGGAGGCGGAAAGGCAGAAGTCAGAAGGATGAAGGCAGAAGGCGGAAGGAAGGCAGGGACCGGGGGGTCGTTCGGAACCCTCGTCCTGAATAGAGACCGAGTGCCGCTGTCTGCTTCTGGCGCAATGCACCACCCCGTGTAAACTTTCCGCCTTCCGCCTTCCGCCTTCCGCCTTCCGCCTTCCGCCTTCCATGAAGTCCACCGTGTTCCTCGCCAGTGGCTTTGCGGCGAAGTACCGGCTCGGGGGTGGCAATTTTTCCGTGCCGCTGCAATGGGCGCTGGCGCTCCAGCGCCTGGGGCGCGACTTCGTTTGGCTGGAAATCCTGCCCGCCACCCAAGACCCCGCGCAAGATCGCGCCTGCATCCGCACCTTCCGCGACCGGCTCAAACAACACGGCCTGGAACGCCACTTCTGCCTGCTCTACCAGCATCCGGCCGCCGACGCGCACGACTTCGCCGCCATGCGTTGCCACGGCATCGGCCGCCGCGAGATCGAGGACCGGCTCGCCGGGCCCAACGTGCTGCTCAACCTGAGCTATTCGCTCCACCCGCCCCTATTGGAACGCTTTGAGCGGCGGCTGCTTTGCGACTTGGACCCGAGCGAGTTCGCCTACTGGATGGGCCGCGTCGAGATGGGCCAGTCCACCCACCACGAGTTCTGGACCATTGGCCTGAACCGGCACTCGCCCGACTGCCTCATGCCCGACAATGGGTTGGACTGGAAAACGTTCTACCCGCTCGTGGACACCCGGCTCAACGCCGTCCAACCCCGGCCGCCCGAGGGTCGGTTCACGACGATTGGCCAATGGTACTGGTCGAATAACCTGGAGATCGACGGCGTGTGCCCGGACCTGTCCAAGGGGGCGAAGTTCGAGCCGTTCCTGAACTTGCCCCGGCTGGTGCCGGCGGCCCGGATGGAACTGGCGATGAACCTGGGCGTCGGCAACATCGCAGAGCGCGCCCGGCTGGAGGCGCATGGCTGGCGGGTGGTCGAGCCGCACAGCGTGGCGTCCTCGCCCGCGGCCTACCGGCGCTACGTGCGTGGGGCGCTGGCGGAGTTCACGGTGATCAAAGGGGTGGACTGCGCGTGGCGCACGGGCTGGGTGAGCGACCGGGCGGCGGCGTTCCTGTCCACGGGCCGGCCGGTGATCACGGAGGATGCCGCCGTGGGCCGCTACCTGCCCGCCGACAGCGGCTTCCTGGAAGTCCGCACGCTGGACGAGGCGCGCGAGGCCGTCGAGCGGACGCTGCGGGACTGGCCCGCGCTCTCCCGTCAGGCCCGGGCTTGTGCCGAGGAGTGTTTCGAGGGCACGCGGACGCTGGCGAAGATGTTGGGAGGTCGGCAGTCGGCAGTCGGCAGTCGGAAGTAAGGCAGACCGGAGGGAACAACGGCAGCGATTTTCGCGCCGGAAACACTGCGAAAACGGTTTCTGGCACGTCCTGAGCAGTTTAAACACCCCGAAACTGAAACGACCTTTTACCGGTCCTCCTGCCTTCTGCCTTCCGCCTTCTGCCTTCGTCAAAGGTCCACGTCGCCCGGCGTATCCCGCGACCACTGGATCGCGCGCTGGATCAGCTCGCTGCCGTCGCGCAGGCCCAGCTTGCTTTTGATGTGCTCGCGGAAGCTCTCAATCGTCTTGCGGCTCAGGTGCAGGTTGTCCGCGATCAGCCGCGTCCCCAGGCCCCGGCCGATCAGCCGGAACACCTGCAACTCCCGGTCCGTCAGCCGTTCGACGTAGGAATCCATGGCCTGCGGTTCCTCCGGCGCGGCCGGCACCATCACACCCCCCAACGCCATCCGCTGTACAGCGTGGGCAGCCACCTGGTCACTCACGTAAATCATGCCCGCCAGCACCCGGCTGATGGCCAGCAGCAGCCGATCCAGTTTCTCCTGCTTCATCACGTAACCCCGCGCCCCGGCGCGCAACGCCCGCTCGGCGTAGAGCGCCTCGTCGTGCATGGACAACACCAGGGTCAGCAGCTTGGGCTGGCGCACGCGCAGGTCCTTGAGCAATTCGATGCCGTCGCCGGTGCGCAGCGACAGGTCCACCAGCGCCAGGTCCGGTTGCAGGCGCTCGGCCAGCGCCAGAGCCTCGCCGGGGTCGCTCGCCTCGCCACAGACGCACAGGTGCGTCTGCTGGTTGAGGACGGCCGCCAGCCCCTGGCGCAGGATAGGGTGGTCGTCGATGAGCAGGAGGCGCTTCTTGTTGGTGGCGGCAGGCGGCGCAGCGGCGGGAGCGGCAGGGGATCGCATGACGAAAAAAGCGAGAAAATTTACAGGTCCGCCGCCAGACCTTCTCGACAGAGCGCCGCGTCGAAAACGCAACTCACCATCGTGCCCTCCCCGTC
>CAXTVY010000017.1:0-29846 GCA_964247665.1 uncultured Chthoniobacterales bacterium
TGCCCGGCGCGACCATCCACTCACGGACGGCAGCCCCGATCTCGCGCCACCAGCCTATCGCCCGGCGGTGGCGAATTACTTCGAGCGGCTCTCGCGTGACTACGACGGCGCTCCCGAGCCGGCCAACCAATGATCGCGGCGATTGAATGGCAATTTGGCGGGTGGCTGCGCCAGTGGCCCGCTCCGGCCGCCTGGAGCGTGCTGGGAGGACTGGCTGTCGGGGGGGCGATCTTCGTCGCGTGGATGTACCGGCGCACGCTGCGCACGCTGCCGCCTGGCGCGAGGGTGCCACTCACGGTCCTGCGTGCCGCCATCGTTTTGCTGATCCTGTTGTGCCTGGCAAACCCGGCGCGCGTCGAACGCCGCCCGCTCGAATTGTCGGCACGCGACACGTTGGTGGTCGTGGTGGACCGTTCGGACAGCATGACGACAGCCGATCACCGTGGCGCTACCCGGCTGGCCAGCGCCACGCAACTCTGGAGGCAGCACGAGGCCGAGGCTGGCAAAGCGTTTCCGCACGTGGCTTACCGTCACTTCGCGGTGGCGGCGGCGGCGGATGCCGACCTCAACGCCGCGCTCCGGGCCAACGCGCCCGGGTCGGAAACCCACCTTTACGACACGCTCCGCCAGACGCTCGAACTCACGCCCGGGGCCATTGTCTGTCTCACCGATGGGTTGGACACCACGGATAGCAACGCCGAGGCCCTGGCCGCCGAGGCGCAACGGCGCGGCGTGCCGTTGTACTTTGCGCCCGGCTCGAACCGCGCGCTCACCGGGGAAATCATGAACATCCGGGCGGTCAAGGCACCGCCGCAAGTCCTGCGGCAAACCCGGTTCACCGCCAGTGCGCTGGTGGAAGTTTCCTCCGCCCGCGAGCAGGACTTGCCCGTCGAACTCTGGAGTGGCCCCACGCGGCTGGCGGCGGCCCATCTACACACCCGCGCGGGATCGAACACCTTGCCCTGGAACGTCCAGGTCACCACGAACGAGCCGGGGCCGATGCCACTGGAGTTCCGCGCCGGGTCCAGCGAGAAGCAACAAATCGTCGCCTGCACCACGCAGGTCATCGACCGCACGAAGGTCGAGGTGCTCTATTACCAGGGCGCACTGGAGTGGGGGTATCGCTATCTGCTCGCCGCGCTGGAGGGCGACCCCAGCTTCCACATGACAAGCATCCTCAACCCCTCGTTGAACGTGCAGATGCACGTGGGTGCGCGCGACCACGCCGTTTTGCCCGACCTGCCGGATAGTGCCCGTGCACTCAAGCCGTTCCAGATCATCGTCCTGGCGCATGTTTTCGCCGACCGGCTCACCGAGCAGCAACAGCGCGCGTTGATGGAATACGCACGGGGTGGCGGGGGCGTTTTGTTCATCGCCCCCGACACGGAGGCGACGCAGGGTTTCGCCGGGGCCGCGCTCGAACAAATGCTGCCCGTGGTGTTCGAGCCGCGAGGCACGTCGCGCGGTGAGGACGATCTTGCCCGGCACTTCCGCGAACAGATGGCAGGCGCGGACAGCGGCGGCGACTCCTTGTTCGACAACGGCGGCCGGAGGCAATCGTTGCCGCGCCTGCTGCCGTTCACCCTGCCGCCGGGCGCGAATCAGGCCACGGCGACGATCTTCCGCAACGCCGCACCCACCGAGATGCCGAAGTTCTGCGACTACGCGAAGGTGCGCGCGGTGAAATCCGGCGCGGACGTGCTGGCGGTGAATGGCGGGAGCGTCTCGCCGGGAGCCGATGGGCCACCGCGCGTCCTGCTCGCGCGCCAGCAATTCGGCGCGGGCTTCACCGCGGCGTTGACGACGGATCTGCTCTGGCGCTGGAAGATGTCGCTGCCCAGCAACAGCCGCGCGCCCGAAACGTTCTGGCAGCAACTCCTGCTCTCACTCCGGCCACCGCGCGGCGGGGGACTGCGACTGGAAAAGCTCACGCCGATGCCTACGGTTCGCGTCGCGGTGGCGTTTCGCGTGGAAGGGTCCGCCGATGTCAACGCCGCCCCTGCCGTCGAGGCGCTTGCGCCCGACGGCAGGCATCTTCCTCTGCCTTTACGTGAAGGAAAGAACGGCGGGCAGGACGGCGCGCAATGGGAGGCGAGTTTCATCCCGGATGCCGTCGGGCCTTGGGAGGTTCGCGCGACCGACTTGGCGCAGAGTCTCGCCCGCGTGACGTTCCGCGTTTCCGACAAGGCGTCCACCGCGGAAAGTCTGGATCTGCCGCCCGACGTGGAAGGTATGCGGCGCTTGGCGCAGAGCACGGGCGGCGCGCTGATCGGCGACGAACCGGTGTTCCAAGAACGGACGGCACCAGCCGGAGAAGCACCGCCGCAACGAGTTCAACCGGTGTGGAATTCTGTCTGGCTGCTGGGCTTGCTGCTCGGCCTCTACGGTACGGAGTTGCTCGTGCGCCGATGGTTCCGGCTCTTATGAAAATGGACAATCTTTTCCGTCGTGCGGCCAAGCTGGGCCGCGTAGCTATCCTGCTGATCGGGTTCACCGGTGTCTGGGATCGTGCCGTACCGGGTGAGACGGTTGACGAACTCCGGGGTGAGCGCGTGGGCTGGGCACGCTTGAAAACGCCGAGCGAATACTGGCGGCGTCATGCCACGGGCGACCCGGTGCTCATGCGTTTCATCCGCGAGAACACAAGCCTCAACATCGACCCTACCTGGTATGTGGCCGACATCGACAAGCTCGACGAGTTGTGCGCTTACCCGCTGGTGTTTTCGCAGGGCATCGGCATGGTGGAGAACCCTAAGTCGAGGGCCAACCTGGCCGAATACACCCGCCGCGGCGGGTTCGTGCTCATCGATTGCTGCATCAACAACGCCATTACGCCGGATGCGGACACATTTTTGCAGGATCAGCTGCGCATCCTGGCTGTGATGCTCCCCGAGGCGCGCGTTGAGCCGCTGCCGTCCACCCATGACGTTTACCGCTGTTATTTTCAGATCCCCGGCGGCAGACCTCCGCACACGTTCAGCAACAACGACTACGACCTCAACTTTGCAAAGCACGGGCTGTATGGAATCAAGATCGGCTCGCGGTTGGTCGGCATCATTAGCTTGAGCGGCTTGCAGTGCGGCTGGGACGGGATGATCGCCCCGCCTGGCCACGCGGTGGCCTGCATGAAGATGCTCGTGAACATTTACGTGTACGCCATGCTCCAAAGCGGGTAGCCCGAGGGGGGCTGCGAGAGTTTGCTTGGGGAGGCGTACCCCGTGACCTGGGCATTTCGGCCAACCCGCTACGCCAATGGGGGGGCGACGGTGCCCTGGACGTGCGTTCTGCCACCACCGGCAAAACGTCCGGTGCCGTTTCGGTCAACCAAGCCTTTTGCGTCGTGCTTACGGAGTTCAGCGCGGGAGAGATTGAACGCGCCGCGCACTTCGCCGACGCGGGTGTGGCCCCGGGTCATGCCCCGGCGCGGCGAGGTCGAGATTCGTTGGCTGTCGCAGGGTTGAGGGCCGCCGGTTCGCCGCACGAGCGATCTCTGCGACCTTCGGCCGTTCAGCGAGACGGCGCTGGCCGTTCTTTCCAGGGGCTCTGTTTTTGGGCAGATTTCCTGGCCTGGAAACTGCTCTAGCAGAAATGTTTTTTCTAGAAAAGCGATTGGTGTGGACTTCTGGCTTTGATTTTGGCACTTGTTGCTCTGCCAAATTCTGCCCGCAAAATTCACTCCCCATGATTTTCTCCAATCTCACCGCGCGGATCGCGCCGCTGCTCAGGTATTCCGTTGGGATCGCTGCCTTGGGAGTAGTCGGGCTGTGCGCGCCTTCCGCTCACGCGACCGTTTATTCCATCGACGATGGTAGTGCGGAAGGAGCCGTGGGCCTTGGTCCGACTGATATTGGGGATGCGATCTTCCTCAATGAGTTCACAGCGCTACCGGGTGACAAGACCATCACCTCCATCTCCATCGAGTTCGGCAACCCCGGCAGCACGGGTGGAGTGATCAACGGTCTGCCGATCACCATTCTGCTTTACAGTGATCCGAACAACGATGGCGATCCGTCGGATGCATCCCTGCTCACGCTGAGCGCCGGGGTCATCTCTAGCGCAAACAGCAACACGTTCGTGACGTTCCCCATTACGCCGACGACGGTTCCGACCACCGACTTCTTCGTCGGCTTCGAATTGCAGAACGAGCCTGCCAATACCTTTGTGGCCGGACTCGACCAAACGGCCCCTACATTTGCGAACCGATCCTTCATTACTTTCGGCGATGCGGGAACGATCAATCCTGTCAACCTTTCCGCCAACCAGTTCCCTCCTCGCACCATTGAGACTTACGGCATCAACGGCAACTTCCTGATCCGCGCCAACACGGCCGTGCCCGAGCCATCCACCTGGGCCGGGGTGCTCGGAGGGCTGGGCCTGCTCGCCGGTGCACAGCGTTTCCGCCGTGAGCGAGCCGCGTAAGCCAACCGCGTCGAGGTTTGCATTTTAAACCGTCTTCCCGGTTTGCACCGGGAAGACGGTTTTGCTTTGGCCAGACGTTGCTCGGATCAGGCTCGGGGTTGCGCCCGCATGAAGCAGTGTGCCGCATGTTCAAGCCATCCCAGCACAGGAAGATCGACGCATTGGCAGCCGCGTGGCGACCGCCGCCACACGGCTGACTGGGAAGAGAATGGCTCCGTTGACATCATAGATGCCGCCGGCCTCGCCGGCCTCGCCGGCCTCGCCGGCCTCGCCGTTCTTGAAGTACAGCAAAATCAACGGATCGTCGTCCCAGCCTTGGATCGCATTAAAAACGTTGCTGGCCGCTCGCGCGACCGGCGGCAGGAAGCGGGTCCTACCGCAGGAACGCCTCGTGCAGACCGCCGTCCACGGTGATGATCTGGCCCGTCGTCTTGCTCAAGCGTTGGCTGACGCACAGGAAATATGCCTCGGCCTGATCGGCCGGGGTGATGGGCGCTTTCGTCAGCGTGCGGTCGGCGTAGAACTGTGCGAGCTTGGTGGTCAGTGAATCTGACGGCTCGTCGTCCGTGTAGGGGATGTTGTACTTGGCGAGCGAGCTGATGACGCGCTCGCGCGGGAACATCGCGCTGCCCTGCACGACCGTCGCCGGAGCCACGCCGTTGACCCGCACGAGGGGCGACAACTCAATGGCCAGTTCGCGCACCAGATGGTTCGCCGCGGCCTTGCTCGTGTCGTATGCGACGCTGCCCTTTTTGGCCACGGCAGCATTTGCGCTGGTGGTCAGCACGAGCGCCCCCTTGAGGCCCTGTTCGCGCCAGGTCTTGAACGCCTCGTCCGCCACGATGTAGCTCCCGGTCACATTGACGCCAAACGTGAAGGCCCATTTATCGTCGGGGATGTGGCCGGTAGTATCCGGGGGCACGAACGTGCCCGCCGTCACCTCGATGGAGTCGAAGCCGCCGTAGGCGATGGCGACCTGGTCGAGCATCGCGCGGACGCTCACCCGGTCGGTGATATTCGCGCTCAGGCCGATGGCGGGACCGCACCCGGAAAGGTCGGAACCAGCCACGCCGATACCTTGTCCAAATTTGTCCGTGATTTCCTTGGCGGTCGCCTCGGCGGCGGCGGCGTTGAAGTCCACGCAAACGATGTGCGCGCCCTCGCGCGCGAGCCGGTGGGCGACCTCTTTGCCAATACCCGAACCCGCACCCACGACAACGTGGATCTGCCGCGCCAACTCTTTCTCGGCGGGCATGCGTTGGAGCTTGGCTTCCTCCAACAGCCAGTATTCGATGTCAAACGCCTCCTGTTGCGGCAGCGCGATGTATTCATCGATGGCCTCGGCCCCGCGCATGACTTCCACCGCGCAGTTGTAGAACTCGGCCGTCACACGGGATTCGCTCTTGTCCTTGCCCCAGGCCACCATGCCCAGTCCGGGAATGAGAACCACGGTCGGGTTAGGATCGCGCATGGCGGGCGAGTTCGCGTGCTTGCGGGTCTGGTAGTAGGCCGCGTAGTCTTGGCGGTACTGAGCCAACCCGGCGGTGAGTTTGCTTTTGAGCGCGGCGGCATCCTCGGCCTGCGGGTTCCAATCGACGTAGAGCGGCTTGATCTTCGTGCGCAGGAAGTGGTCGGGGCAACTCGTGCCGAGTTCGGCCAGGCGCGCGGCGTCGTGGCTGTTGATGAAGCGCAGGATGCGCTCGTCGTCCTGCACGGTGCCGACGAAGCGCTTCTGCGCGCTGACCTGTCCGCGCAGCCAGGGCAGGACGGCCGCGAGCGCGGCGCGGCGCGCATCCTTGTCCAGCGTCTGGTACTTCGCGCCGCCGAAGGCCTTGGCGTCGCCGCCTTTGACTTGGTACTTCTGCTCGATGTAAGCGGAGGCACGCTCGATGAAGGACAACGTCAGCTCGTAGCACTTCTTCTCGTCGTCGTCCCAGGAGATGAAGCCATGCTGGCCCATCATGATCGCCTTGACGCCGGACTGCGCCCGGTTGATGACCTGCATGGCGAGTCCCAACTCGAAGCCGGGACGCATCCAGGGCACATAGGCCATCTCGCCGCCGAAGATTTCCCGGGTCAATTCCTCGCAGCGGCGACTGGCAGCGATGGCGATGACCGCGTTCGGGTGCATGTGATCGACGTGCTTGCCGTTGATGAACGAGTGCAGCGGCGTGTCGATGGAACTCGGGCGCGGATTGAGATTGAAAGTGGTGTGCGCGTACATGCCCACCATGTCGTCTTCGGCGGGAGACTTGTAGCCCTTGTCGTTGCGCCGGGCGTAGAGATCCTGCATGGCCATGAGCTTGCCCTGGTAGAGCGAGGAGAAGTTCTCCTTCTTGCTCGTGCGCAGGTCGCCGCCGCTGCCCTTGACCCAAAGGACTTCGATTTGATCGCCCGTCAATGGGTCGGTCTCGGCGAGCTTGGCGGAAGTATTACCCCCGCCAGTATTGGTGATGCGCTGATCGCTACCGAGCAGGTTGGAACGGTAGACGAGGCGGGCGACGGGATCGAGCTTCGCGGCGGCGGCATCGTCCCAGAGGTGGTTGACGTACTGATGTGGCATAAAGCGGAAAGCGGGAAGGCGAAAGTGGCAGGCGGGAGTGGAATTATTTCAGTAAGGGCTTCAGGCGGCCGAAACGTTCGTAGGCGGTTTGCCAGGCGGCGGTGTCCTGCGGGTGGAAAGCGCGGACCGGGAAAGAATCACGCACCACCGCGCGCAGCTCGGCGAGGGAGGAGAGATGACTCAGCGCGAGCCCCTGGATGAGCGCGTTGCCAATCGCCGTGGCCTCGACGGGGCCGGCGAGGACCTCGCGGCCCGTCGCGTCGGCGGCGAACTGGTTGAGCAGCGTGCTCTGGCTGCCGCCACCGACGATGTGCAAGCGGCTGATGCGACGGTAGGTCAATGATTCCACGTCCGCCAGCGTCGTGCGGTAGAGCAGCGCGAGACTTTCGAGGATGCACCGCGCGAACTGGCCCGGGGTCTCCGGCACAGGCTCGCCGTTGGCGCGGGCATGTGCGGCAATCATCGCCGGCATGTCGCCGTGGCGCGCGAAGGCAGGCGTGTCGGGCCGCAGCAGAGTGCGGAAAGGCTCGGCTTCCTCGGCCTGCGCGTTGAGCGCGGCGTAATCGATCTCACGCCCCTGCGCCGCCCAGGCGCGGCGGCACTCCTGTAAGAGCCACAAGCCGACGATGTTCTTGAGAAAACGCGTCGTCCTGCCGTAGCCCGCCTCGTTGGTGAAACCGGCCGCGAGCGCGTCGGCATTGATGAGCGGCGCGGGCAATTCCACGCCCAGCAGCGACCAGGTGCCGCTGCTGAGATACGCCCAATCGTCGCCTGCCATTGCGGGGACGGCGGCGACGGCCGCGCCCGTGTCATGCGAGCAGGTGGCAACAACCTGCACGTCCGCCAACCCGGTTTCGGTGGCAAGGTCCGGCAGCAGAGAGCCGAGCACCGTGCCCGAGCGCACCAGGGCCGGGAAGATCTTCGCGGGGAACCCCGCCTTTTCGATCAGCGCCTGCGACCAACCGGACTGATGCGGATCATACAGTTGCGTGGTGCTGGCGGTGCTTTCTTCCACGCAAGGCACCCCCGAAAACAGGTAGTTGAAGTAATCGCCGATTAGCAGGAAACAATCTGCCGCGGCGAGCAGCGCGGGACTGTGCTCCACGTCGCTCGCCAGATGGTAGAGCGTGTTGATCGGCATGAATTGGATGCCCGTTTGTTCGAAGATGAACTCTCGTCCGAGCGTTTCCAGCAGCCGCGGATATGTGAGGTCCGTCCGTGGGTCGCGGTACTGGAACGGTGGCGCGAGCAGCGGGTGCGTCTGGTTGATGAACGCGTAGTCTACCCCCCACGAATCCACGCTGACGCTGGCGACGGGAACTCCCATCCGGGCCACCTTGCGCAAGCCGGTTTTGAGTTCCTCGTAAATCCGCAGCATGTCCCAGCGCAGGCTTCCCATCAGGCGCACCGCGCCGTTGGGAAAACGGTGGACTTCTTCAAGGGACAAGCGGTTGTCAGCGAGGGTGCCGAGCATGACCCGGCCGCTCTCCGCACCGAGGTCGCAGGCGATGTAGCGGGTGGCCGGATGGCGGGGTGGAGGGGGCATGGAAGGGAATACCAAGGTCCAAGGACCAAGGATCAAAACAAGGGGAAGATGGGCGGGGAGTTAAACGAGTTCGCGGCGACAGGTGCCCAGGGTGCGCAGGCGGGCGGCGGGAGCGTCGGTGATGAGCCGGTCAAATTGATCCCAGGACGCGAGGAACGCCGGTGCGACGCGGCCGAGCTTGGAGGCATCCAGGCAGAGAATGCCCTCGGAAACTTGTGCGAGCACCCTTTGCTGCAAGCTGGAGACCTCGGTCTGCGAGTTCCAAACCCCGGCGGCGTCGGCACCTTCCGCGCTGATGAATGCCTGGTCGATGACGTGAAAGCGCAGGGCCTTGCGCGCGACTGCGCCGACCAGCACGGACTGCCGTGCCAGTAGTTCACCACCGAGCAGGCAGACGGTCACGTCGGGCGCGCCCTCGCTGAGCAACTCGGCCACGGGCAGGTTGTTCGTGACGACCCGCAGGCCCGGCACGGGGCGGCGGCGCAGTTCCCTGGCGAGGGCAAAAACCGTGGTGCCCGCATCCAGGTAGCAGGTCGTGCCGGGCCGGATGTGCGCGCGCGCGGCGGCGGCGATGCGGCGTTTGGCGCGGGCGTGCTCGCGCTCGCGCTCGCGGAAGGAAGGAAAGCGCTGGGCGAACTCGGTCAACGCGCCGCCGTAGGTGCGCACGATTCGCTTCTGCGCGGCGAGCGCGGCGAGATCACGCCGGGCAGTGGCCGCAGACACACCGAACTCCGCGCACACCTCCTGCAAAGGAGCGTAGGCGTGGTGGCGCAGGTAGTCGGCAAGGCGCGCGCGCCGGGCTTCGACGATGTGCAGGGGGACCTTCAAGGCGAGGCGGATCATTGGCGGAGTTTATGATTGGTGTCAATCATTAAAAAGCGGCGGGTCCGCTAAATGATGATTGACTCCGAGCATGATTGGCGGCAAGCATGACAAGTGCGCCGGGTCGGCTTCCCACCACCCTTTTCCTTCTCCCTAGTCCCCTTTCCCCCATTATGCCCGAGCCTTCTTATAACCTCGCCCGCGAGCAATACGCGCAGCTTGACGTTGACACCGAGGCAACGCTCGCCCGCCTGGCCACAATTCCCATTTCCATGCATTGCTGGCAGGGTGACGACGTGGGCGGTTTCGAGAGCAGCGGCCAATCGCTGGACGGCGGCATCGCCGTCACGGGCAACTATCCGGGCAAGGCACGCAACCTGGAAGAACTGCGCGGCGACATCGAAAAGGCGTTCTCGCTCATCCCCGGCAAACACCGCCTCGCCCTCCACGCCAGCTACGCGGACCCGGGCAGCCGGAAGGTGGAACGCAATGCGTTGACCATCGAGCAGTTCCAAAGCTGGGTCGATTGGGCCAAACAGGGCGGCGTGGGACTGGACTTCAACCCGACGTTCTTCTCGCACCCGCTCGCCAGTGACGGACTGACGCTCTCCAACCCGGATGAGGGCATCCGCCAGTTCTGGATCGAGCACGCCATCGCTTGCCGCAAGATCGGCGCGGAATTCGGCAAGCAACTCGGCTCACTTTGCGTGACGAACGTGTGGGTTCCCGACGGTTCCAAGGATCTGCCCGCCGACCGCTTGGCCCCGCGCGAACGGCTGGCCCGCGCGCTGGATACCGTCTTCGCGGAGGCCATCGATCCGGCGCACCATCTCGACGCCGTGGAGAGCAAGCTGTTCGGCATCGGCTCGGAGGCCTACGTCGTCGGTTCGTTCGAGTTCTACCTGGGCTACGCGATCAAGCACCAGAAACTGCTGTGCCTGGACGCCGGGCACTTTCACCCGACCGAAACCATCGCGGACAAGATCAGCAGCGTGCTCATGTACGTGCCCGCACTGCTCCTGCACGTCAGCCGCGGCGTGCGCTGGGACAGCGACCACGTCATCGTGCTCGATGACAATTTGCGCGCCACGATGGAGGAAATTGTGCGCGGCAATTTCCTGGATCGCACGCACATCGGCCTGGATTATTTCGATGCCACCATCAACCGCGTCGCAGCGTGGACCATCGGGATGCGCAACGCGCTGAAGGCGCTGCTGCTCGCGCTGCTGGAGCCCATCGGCCAGTTGCGTGCGTTGGAGGAAGCCCGGGATTACACGTCGCGGCTGGCTCTGCTGGAAGAGATCAAGACGCTGCCATTCGGTGCGGTGTGGGACGAGCACTGCCGCCGCCAGAACGTGCCGGTCGGCCAGGAATGGCTCACGGAACTCAAGAAGTAAGAGAGCCAGCACCAGGCAAATCGCCAATGAACCCGGTAAAGGGTTTCTAACCTCCCGGCGGCCAAGTCTCCGTTCTGAAAACCAGCAACCTCTCCCGTGCGCGTCTCGCTTTTCATTCCCTGCTTCATCGATCAGCTTTACCCGCAGGCGGCCATCAGCATGGTGCGCGTGCTGGAGCGGCTGAGGCATACGGTCGAGTATGACGAGCGGCAGACGTGCTGCGGCCAGCCCGCCTTCAACTCGGGGTACTGGCCGGAAGCGCGCGCCGTGGCGGACCGGACGCTTTCCTTGTTCAAGGACGCGGAATACGTCGTGAGCGCGTCGGGGTCATGTGGAGCGATGTTAAAGGTGTTTTACCCGGACCTGTTCAAGGGCACGCGCGACGAGTCGGCGGCGCTGGCTCTCTCGCCGAAAGTGTACGAATTTTCGGACTTTCTGGTCAGCGTGCTGGGCGTGACGGACGTGGGCGCGCGGTTCCCGGCCAAGGTGACGTTCCACGACGGCTGCCACGGCCTGCGCGAACTGGGCATCAAGCGCCAGCCTCGCGCGCTGCTCGGCGCGGTGCGCGGCCTGGAATTAATCGAGATGCAGGGCACGGAAACGTGCTGCGGTTTCGGTGGCACGTTCGCGGCGAAAATGCCGAGCATTTCCACGGCGATGGGCGAGGTGAAGTGCGCCCACGCGCTGGAAACGGGCGCGGAATATGTCGTGTCCAATGACAGCAGTTGCCTCATGCAGATTCAGGGACTGCTGGACCGGCAGGGGCACGGTGGAAAGCTGCGCACGCTGCATCTGGCGGAAGTGCTGGCGAGCGAGTAGGGTGACAATGCCCCTCTTCCTATGATCGCCTTCTCCAAAGATTTCGCCGCGCGCTCGCGCAAGGTCGCGGCCAACGTGACCCACCGCGGGTTCATCAACAAGGCGCTCGGCGGGTACGAGGTCAAACGGGACGAGAACATTGCCAAGTTCCAGAGCTGGGGCGCGGCGCGGCAGGCGGCGGCGGAGGTCAAGTGGGAGACGGTTAACCACCTGGATAAGTATCTGGAGGAGTTCACCGCGAGGTTCGAGTCGCACGGCGGCAAGGTGTTCTGGGCTAGCCAAGGTCAGCAGGCGTGCGACTACATCACGGACCTTGCCAGGGAAAAGGGTGTCAAGCGCATCGTCAAAAGCAAGGCCATGACGAGCGAGGAAGTCCACCTCAACGCGGCCCTGCGCAAGCATGGGTACGAGGTCGTCGAGAGCGACCTGGGCGAATACATCGTGGAACTCGCGGGCGGCGGGCCGTACCATTTCGTGTTCCCCGCCATGCACCTAACCCGCGGGGAGATCAGCGCGCTGTTTGAAAAGGAACTTGGCACGGCACCGACCAATGATCCCGAGGAATTGACCATGATCGCGCGCAAGGTCTTGCGGCAGGTGTATTGCACGGCGGACATGGGCATCAGCGGAGCCAATTTCGCCGTGGCGGAAACCGGGATGATCTCCATCACGGAGAACGAGGGTAACGCGCGGCTGACGACGGGTCTACCGCGTATCCACGTTGCCATCATGGGCATTGAGAAAGTGTTGCCCAAGCTGAGTGATCTCGCGCTGTTCCTGCCTATGTTGGCGACGGCGGGCGCGGGGCAATCGCTGACCGGCTACAATTCGATGATCGGCGGTCCGCGCCAGCCGGGCGAGACCGATGGGCCGGAGGAATTCCACCTCATCCTGCTGGATAATCACCGCACGCAACTCCTCGCAGACCCAGAGCAGCGCGACGCGCTGCATTGCATCCGTTGTGGCGCGTGCCTGAACGTCTGCCCGGTATTTCGCAACGTCGGCGGGCACAGCTACGGCACGACGTACCAGGGGCCTATCGGCAGCGTCATCACGCCGCATCTGCGCGGGTTGCAGGAGTGGAAGCATCTCTCCAACGCGTCGTCGTTGTGCGGGGCGTGCACGAGCGCGTGCCCGGTGAAGATCGACCTGCATCACCATCTCTTGCATAACCGCCGCAACGCCGCGCGGGCAAAGCCCGTGTGGTGGGAAAAACTGGCCTACGACCTGTTTGCCTTTGTGATGAACCGGCCCGCGCTGTACCGACTGGCGGGCAAGGCCGGTTACTGGGCGCAGACCTTGCATCCACTGGTAAAGGCGACACCGCTGGACCCGGCACGCGCGTGGACGCGGACGCGCGACACGCCGAAAATCGCGGCGCAATCGTTCAAGGATTTCTGGAGCGCGCGGCGGTCGGGAGAGGCGACCCAGCCATGAGTGACCGGCAGAAGATCTTGACCCGTATCCGGGAGGCGTTGCGGCTGCCCGCGCCGAAACCAGGGCCCCACGGCGCGGCGGCCCTGGATCAGGCGGAGGACGCCAGCCGCCGCAAGCTGCCCGATTTCACGGACTGGCTGCCGCTCGTCGGGCCAACGTTCGAGGATCGTGCGGCCCTATTCGCCAAGAACTCGGTTGATTTGAAGGCAGAATTCCACCTGCTCGCCAGCAGGACGGAACTGCCCGCGCAATTGGCAAAGCTCGCGGCGGACAACGGCTGGCAACGCATCGCCACGCACCACGGCAACCTGACGGACGCCGCGCTGGCGGGTACATCGCTCGCTACAATCTACACAGACGAAGGTTACCGGGTGGAAGACATGGAAGCGTGCGATGCGGGGTTGACGGAGTGCGAGTCACTGGTGGCGCAGACGGGCAGTGTGCTGGTGAGCAGCCGGGCGTCGGGCGGGCGGGCGCTCTCCGTGCTGCCGCCGCATCATGTCGTGGTGGCGCAGTCGTCGCAGATGCTCGGCGACCTGACGCAGGCGTTCGCGGCGTTGTGCGAGAAATACGGCGTGGACGGCTACCCGAGCCTGCTGTCATTCGTCACCGGCCCCAGCCGCACGGGCGACATTGAGCGTATCCTGGTGCTCGGCGCGCACGGGCCGAAGCGGCTGACAATCTTTTGTGTCACATCGTAGTATCAGCCAGTACGTTTGTGTTGATAACGACCTCGCATCGGTGGGCGCTCTTCGTGGTAGGGGCCATTTTATGGCTCGCCGCGCCGCTTGCCGCCCACGCGGGGCAGCCCCTTTACTGCACCTCATCCTTTTCCGGGGGTGACTCCGATGCTGACCGGAGGAGAACGGTTTACCGGATTGATGCCACGGGCACTGTGAGTCCCCTTGCAGTCCTGCCTGCCGGGTCCGAGGCAAGTGGCCTGGCAGTGGACGCCCGCGGCAACGTTTACACTTCCACCTATACTGAGGGAGCAGATCCTTTCCATTCCATCGACCGGATCTACCGGATCACTCCAACGGGCCAGACAAGCATCTTTGCAGCTTTCTTAGGACCCGGCGTCCAGCGCCTGGCCTTCGACCACAAAGGCAATCTTTATGCCGCTGGCGGCTTCGAGGTGACAAAAATCTCGCCCGCCGGGAGAGCGAAACATTTTGCCGCGATACCGACAGGAGAAGAGCCCTCCATCGACGGTTTGGCCATCGATGCGCATGGCAGCTTATACCTGTCTACCGATGCGCCATTCCACGGGAGGATCATGAAAGTGACTTCCAGAGGCAAGCAGAGTGTTTTTGCGTCCCTGCGAACTAACGAAAATCAAGGTGCATTGGCCTTTGACACCCGGAGAAATCTTCTCCTGGCCGTTGGGAACTCGGATCGCATTCTAAGCTTCAGCCCCTCCGGCCGAAGACGTATTTTCACCACCGGGCCCAATTCCGATCCCATAGACACATTGGCACTTGATGAGAGGGGGAACATTTACGCGGCGGATTCAAACCGTGAACGTATTTTTAAAATCGGTCCAGATGGTTCTCCGGTGACGAAGTTCGCCTCCATCGAAGAACCGACGGCTCTCGCCCTCGGACCTGCGCCGAAGCAATGAATTCGGGACGGGCTTCAAATGATTGAGCAGCGACAAGGCCACCGTAATATTGTCACAATTTGCCGCTTTTGCGCTCCGGACGGCTAGGTATGCTGCTGAAGCGCCAACCCCCAACGCCTGCCCCATGAATACCATCTACCTCATCGCCAACGGAGACCTGCGGCTTTCCGCCAACCAGAAGTGCCAGGAGGCGCAGGCCGCGATGGAGGCGCAGATCGTCGGCGCCATTGAGCGCGAGGGCGGCCACGTACAGCGCGCGCATCCTTTTGACCCTGAAAAGGGACACGGCTTCATCGATAGCCAAAAGTATGGCATGGAGGTGTTCCGGCACATCCCCAAGGATGCGCCGCTGGTCGTCGCGGAAGCCGTCTGGCAATACAGCCACCACATCCTGCACGGTCTGCTGACCCACGAGGGTCCCATCCTCACCATCGCCAACTGGAGCGGCACGTGGCCGGGGCTCGTCGGAATGCTCAACCTCAACGGCTCCATGACCCGCGCGGGCATCCGGTTCTCCACCCTGTGGAGCGACACCTTTGACGACAAGAAGTTCCGCCGCGAATTGCGCCGCTGGATGGAGAAAGGCAAGGTCAAGCACGACACCTCGCACGTGCGCGAGTTTCATCCCAAGAGCGACGAAGCCCAGGAGTTCACCAGTGACATGGCGACGGGCAAGGAGTTCGCGCGCCGGTTCCGCGAGGACAAGGCCATCATGGGCGTGTTCGACGAGGGATGCATGGGCATGTACAACGCCGTCATCCCGGACGGGCTGCTCCAGGGCACGGGCGTGTTCAAGGAGCGGCTGAGCCAGTCGAGTCTGTACGCGAAGATGCAGACCGTCAGCGACGCGGAAGCACGCGCCGTGTACGACTGGTTTCACCGGCGCGGCTTGCAATTTCGCTTCGGGCACGACGAGGCGCACGACCTGACCGAGCCTCAGGTGCTCCAGCAATGCAAGATGTACATCGCGGCCGTGCGAATCGCGGACGAATTCGGTTGCGCGACCATTGGCATCCAGTACCAGCAGGGTTTGAAGGACCTCGCCCCGGCGAGCGACCTCGTCGAGGGCACGCTCAACAACGTGGACCGGCCGCCGGTGTACCGCGAGGAAACGGGCGAGGAAATCCTGCCTGGCGAGGCGCTGCCGCACTTCAACGAGGTGGACGAATGCGCGGGGCTGGACGGCCTGGTGACCTACCGGCTGTGGCGGCAGTTGGGCCTGCCGCCGGAGAACACCCTCCATGACATCCGCTGGGGGCGGCAGTTCACGGACGGCACGCGCGACGAGTACGTGTGGGTGTTCCTGATCTCGGGCGCGGCGCCGCCGGAGCATTTCACGGGCGGCTGGACGGGCGCGAGTAGCGAGCGGCAGTTGCCGATGTACTTTCGCCTGGGCGGTGGCACCCTGAAGGGGGTCAGCAAGCCTGGATGGATCGTCTGGAGCCGCGTGTTCGTCGAGGACGAGAAACGGCTCTGCTACGACACCGGGTTGGCCGAGGTGGTGGAACTGCCGCCCGAGGAAACGGAGGATCGCTGGCAGTTGACCACGCCGCAGTGGCCGATCATGCACGCCGTGTTGCAGGGCATCAGCCGCGACCAGATGATGGCGCGTCACCAGTCCAACCACATCCAGGTTGTTTACGCGCCAACGAAGGACGCGGCGCGCCATGGGCTCTTTGCCAAGGCGGCGGCGATGCGTGAGCTAGGGTTGGAAGTGTCACTGTGCGGAGAGGTCTAGCCCCATGAGCACTCACCACGAACAGACCAAGGAAAAGCTGATCGCACTCTCGCACGCATTGGGACGGGCGGAGCGGCAGTTGGCGATTCTGGGCGAGGGGAACACGTCCGCGCGGCTGGAAGGCGGCACTTTCCTCGTCAAGGCGAGCGGCAGCACGCTGGGCACATTGAACGAAAGCGGCCTCGTGGAATGCCGCTCCGAACCGTTGCTGGCCATGCTGGACCGCGACGACCTGAGCGACCAGCAGATCGAGGACGCGCTGTTTGCCTCCCGGGTGAACGCGGACGCGAAAAAGCCCTCCGTCGAAGCGCTGTTCCACGCATACTTGCTCTCGCTGCCGGGCGTGCAGTACGTGGGGCACACGCACCCGGTCAGCGTCAACGGCATTCTCTGTACCAAGCACGCCGCGGCGTTTGCCAAGCGGAGGAGCTTCCCGGACGAGGTCGTCTGCTGTGGGGCGGAGTCCGTGTTGGTGCCTTACACGGACCCGGGTCTTTCACTGTCGCAGGCGATCCGGCGCAAGGTGACGAAATTTGTGGAAAAGCGCGGGGTTGTGCCGCGGGTGGTCCTGTTGGAGAACCACGGGATCATTACGTTCGGTGTGTCGCCCGAGGCGGTGAAGGCGGCAATGTTCATGGCCGACAAGGCAGCGAGGGTTTTCCTGCACGCCGCTGCGTTGGGCGGGCCGCAGTTTCTGTCGGCTAAGGATGTAGACCGCATCGCCAACCGTATTGACGAGCATTACCGGCAGCGGGCGCTGAAAATTTAAGGCGGAAGGATGCAGGATGCAGGATGCAGGATGCAGGATGCAGGCGGGGCAAACGCCTCACTGCTTGTCATCCTGAGCGTAGCCGAAGGACCTTCCGGCCGGCGGCAGCCAAGCGCGCCCTGGTAGGGCAACCCACCCATCCGCTTGCAACGCTGGCCTCCGGCGGCGAAAGCTCCTTCGGCTGCATTCGCCGACTCGCTCCGCTCAGGAGGACAGCCAAAGAGGAGCCGTTGGATGTGTTCGCTTAGAGAACCAGAAGCACGAGGGGAATATATGGCTACCTGCATCCTTCCGCCTTCCGCCTTCCGCCTTTTCCTCAGGGCCGTTTTACCGGCTTGCCGCGATGCACTTTGTAAACGCGCATCTTTATGACTCCTTCTGATGAACCCACGCCGCTCGAACACCCCGCACCCGCTCATTTCACCACTGATGAGCCGAGCCATCCCGACCCGATCACCGGCGAGCCGGGAGCGCATCCCGTCGGCGTTGGTGTGGGGGCTGTTGGCGCGGGGATCGCGGGAGCGGCCATCGGGATGGTCGCGGGTCCGCTCGGGGCTCTGATCGGCGCTGCCATCGGCGCGGTGGCCGGTGGATTGGCGGGCAAGGAAGTCGCGGCGTCGGACGACGAACCTCTCCCCGCTGACAGGGAACCAGAAATTTCGCCGTCGGAGACCGCCGGATTTGAGTCCACCGGGTTGCCGACGGCAAGCCTGGGCGGCACGTCGGGCACAAGCGTCCTCGCAGCAGGCTCCGAGCGTGGAGCAGAGGACGATGTGGCGGGGTCGCACATCGGTGGCCCCATCGGAGTCTCCGCAGGGCAGTTCCATGATGCTTTCACGGCGACGACGCTGCACGAAACGGAAGCCGAGGATCAGATGACGGACGGCACGGACTCGGACGAGATTCCCCTGTCCGGGAGCGTGCTGGGCAACAGCGTGACGGTCAGCACATCGTTCGGTCACGCTGGCGAGCGGGACGAAAGCGTCCGCAAGACAGCGTACTTTCTTTTCCTCGACCGGCAGCAGCGGGGCGTTCCGGGCGACGAACTGGGTGACTGGTTAAGCGCGGAACACGAGTCCTCATTGGTGTGATTTACCCTGCCGACGCGCCCTTCCAGCGGACGGTTCATCTTTCTGTTGAATCCTTCGCCTGCCGGAAGCGTGCCCCGCGTTGCGCATCGTTCGGCGCGTGCGATGGGGAGGCCGGGGGTGCTGACGTGGCGGCGGCCGGAGCGGCGGCTGGTTCCTGCCGTGACCTCGACCCGGTGGACAAACGGGCCAGCGAAGCGAACCGCGGCGTCTGCCAACCCATCCGTGTGACCAGTGCCTCGGCCATGAACGCCAGCAACAGCGCCGTGAGCAGCCACACACGCACATCGGAAAATTCTTGATGGCGCGGGGTCTGCCAGATTTTGCTCAGGTCGATGCACTCGCCGCCGCCGCTTAGACGCGCGACGTTTTGCAGTTCCGTGACGCGGGCCCGGTCCAGGGTCCACTCCGGGTCGGTTCCGGAAGCCACGGGCCCAAACGGCACCGTGTACGCGCCGACCTGCACCGCACCACGCAACCACTGGCCGGGCAACAACGGCGTGCTCGCGCGAAAATGCCCCGGTTCCAGCCGTTCCCAAATCACCGGACGCGCCTGCCCGCCGACGCCGTCAGCCACGAGCACCCGCGGAGCGGAAGCAGCCAGCCGTTCCTCCCAACCCGTGTCGTAGAACAGCTCCAGCGCCAGTTCCGAGCCCTCCACATGCGGGCGTAGCGCAAGTCCGGGCGGTACGTCCGCGCCCATCAGCCAGCGCGTCAGCGTTTGGAGGAAATCGCCGTAGCGCGGCCACGCGCGCGCCCGTTGGGAGAACTCGCCCCCGAGCGGGAATGACACCGCCGCGGCGTGACCCGCGCCGCGCTGCCAGAAGGCTACCAGTGGCGCGGCGTACTCGTCCGCGGAGTACGCCGCCGCCGTGGCGTCGGGCTTGAGGTAACTGAGGTTATAGCCGTCCACGGCCGGGAGCCATGACAACGGTTGCGCGGCGATCTCCAGCCACCCGGCGGAGGGTTTGACTGGGACGGGTTCGGTCAGGAACGCGGAGCGCGCCACGGCCACGGTTTCCTGTGCGAACAGGCCGGGCAGCACGTTGGCGTCCGCGTTGAAGAAAATCCGTCCCTTGCCACGGGCCGCGATGTCCTTGAGCAGGTCCGCGTCCTTGTCCGCCTCGGTGCCCAGGCCGATGACGCTGACTGTCGCGCCGTGGGCAGTCATGTCGGCGATGATCTCCCTGTAATCGCCGCCCTGTTCGGAGTCCGCCGCGTCCGAGAAAAGCAGGAGGTGCCGCTGGCCCGCGTCAGACTTCTGGAGCTGCTCCCACCCGGCGCGCAGGCCCACGTCGATGTAGATGCCGCCGCCCTCGCTGGTGATGCGGCGCACGGTGTCCGTCAAACCGTGACGGTCGCCGCCCAGGCGCGTGAGTGGGACGACCATGTGTGACTCGGTGTCCACGGCCGACACCGCGACGGCGTCCTGCGGCCCGAGCAGGTCGATGGCGCGCGCCGCGCCCTCGTCACCGAGATCCATCTTCGTGACGCCGGACGACACGGACGCGCCCATGCTCCCGGAGCGGTCCATGATGATCGCCATGGCAACGGCCAGCTTGCGATGTTCCGCGCGCAGCTCCATCGAGACTGGCAGCAGGTCGTCCACGACCGAATGGGAGTACCCACCCGAGCCGAAGCTCTGCTTGCCCCCGGCCATCAGCAGGCCGCCGCCCTGCACGCGCACGTACAAGTCCAGCGCGGCGAGGAAATCCGGCGGCAGCTTGTAGGCGGGCACGTTGTTGAGGATCACGGCGCGGGTGCCGGTCAGGCTGCCCGCGTTGAGCGAGCCGAGGTCCGTGACCATCCGCACCTCGAAGCCCTGCGCGCGCAGCGTACCCGCCGCCGGGTCGTCCGGGTAATTCGTCACGAGCAGCAGCCGCGGTCCGCCGACAATTTCCGTCCAATTCGCAGCCTGGTTGTTGCCGGGGCGCGCGTCCTTCGCGGGAGTCAGCCGCACTTGGTACTGGTGCGCGCCGGGCGTGGCGACGCGGTCCGTCAAGCGCGCGCGGCCCCGGCCGTTATGGATGGTCACGGTGCTGGCGCGCAACGGCTGGCCATCGCGGCTGACCGTAAACGGCACGACGGCGTCGGGCGTGCCCGTCACATCGAGTTCGAGGAGAAAGGGCTCGCCCGGCTGCGCGCGCGCGGGCAGGCGCAGGTCCGCGATGCCATAGTCCGTGGCGTCGAGCGGGGTGACGAGGCGGTAGTCCAGGCTGACGCCCTGGTGGATCAGCCGCTCGGATAACCCGTTCAGGGGTTCCGTGCTGAAGCCGTCGGTCAGCACGAGCAGACGCGCGGCGCGGTCGCGGGACATCTGGGCCAGCGCGTGCTGCGCGGCGAGCTTCGTGCGCGTGGCCTTGACGCTCTCGGAGAAATCGCCCGTGCCCTCCGCGCGCACCACCGGCACGTCGGCGTAATCGACGTAGAACAGCCGGTCGTCCGCTCCCTTGGAACGCTCCAGCAGCGTCTCCCATTCGGGCAGGCGGGCCGCCATGGCGTCGGCCGCCGAAGCGGATTGATCCACGAGCACCCACAGGTCGAGGCCCTTGCCGAGGCGGCGAATTTGCGGCTGCACGAGCACCAGCACCAGCAGACCGAAGCACAACAGTCGCAACGGCTGCCAGAGCCGCAACCGCCGCCAGGTGAAGCCGACGATGCAGAGCAGCGGCACGAGCAGCGCCCACTCGGGCGTGAGGAATCGGATCATGGCGCGCCACCCCCACCAGTCAAAGCCCAGTTGGCGAGACACACCGCGCCCAGGAGCAACGCACACACGGGCCAGAGTACGTCCTGCTGGCTGTTCCGCTCGGCGAGGTGCGCGGTCTTGCCCTTCAGCGTGTCGGCGGAGGCGGCGTCGCGGAAATCCGCCTCGCGTGCGTCGGAGAAATGTGCCGCCGCTGCGAGCAGGGGCCGGTTGCCCTGCGCCACCTCAAGAAATCCGGGAGCGGCCGGGGCGCGCGGTGGACCGTCGCCGTCGGGAGTCACGTGCGGCAGCGGCCCGGCGGGATCGCCCGCGACTTCCAGGAGCTGGTTCGTGTCCACGTTGAGTCGCTCGAAGGCGACTTTTTCGGCGCGCACGGATTCCAGGAAACGTTCGAGCAACACCACGAAAGCGGGCAGGCGGTCGGCGTTGGACTGCCGCAGGTCGAAGTTCACCACCAGCGAACGGTCCGCCCGGCCACCGCGCAGGAAGAGGAGTGGGCGCGTTCCCTGCCACAGCAATACCTCGTCGCCCTCGCGCGCGGGGAGCGGAGCAGTATCTTTGCAGAGGAGGCCATTCCAATTCAGGCCGGAGGTTAGCGGATGATCCTCCGTGATGAGTTCGCCCGGCAGGTAAGCGGGCGTGGCCGCCTCCGGTGGGACGAAGAGGATGGCGGGTCCGGGCGGCGGGTCGGCGGCGGCCACGGCGAGCCGGGCATCGGCGTGGGTCGGCACGGTGTCCGCCTCCGGCACGCTGGCGGCGAGCCGGTGGAAGAAGGGGTCCAGCGGCGTGCCGGGTTTCACGGCGAGGGTCAGCTTCTTCGGCGCGGGCCGCACGATGGGCAGGCGGTCGTCCAGCGGGAAGGCGTCCGGGCTCAGGACCAGTTCGCAGCGGTCCTGGCCGGGCGGGAAGGGGCCGCTGAGCGTGAGCGTCTGGCCGGGCGCGAGCGTCAGCGCGGTGTCGGGACTCGCCGCCCCGGCGGCCTCCAGATGCCAGGTGCGCGTCTGCGGCGCGGCGGAGTGGTTGCGCACCAGGGCGCGCCACGTGCCGCCTTCTACGGTGACGCCGATCCAGCCGCAGTTCTCGATGGGCCGGCCGACCGCGAGTAGTTCCACGCCCTCGGGCAACGGCGTGGGCCGGTCCGTGGCGAAGAGGGCCACGCCCGCGTCCCGCACGAGGCTGCGCGCCGTGTTGAGCGCGGGCTGGAAATCGTGGGTACCCAACCGTGGGTTCCACGCGGGTAGCGTGGCGAGGAGCGGGCCGAGGTCGTTGCCCGCGTAGAGCGTGGGCCGCGTGGGGTCGGACTCGATCAGCCGCCACTCGGTACGCGCGGCGGCGGGGGCCAGGGCGTGCAGCCTCGTGGCGAGGGCGCGGGCCAATTCCGGGCGAAACGCCGACATGGACACCGAGCTGTCCAGCACCACGACGACGCGTTGCGTGGAATCCTTCCGCAGCCACCGCGGCCCCACCAACAGCCACGTCAGGAGCGCCACTGCCGCGAGTTGCAGGGCCAACGGCACCGAGCCGCGCAACCGCTCGAAGCGCCGCCCCTGCGCGCTGACGGGACTCAGCACCTCGAACAGGAACAGCGTGCTCGTGACGACGCGGCGGGATTCGCGCTGGAGAAAATGGATCGCCAGGATGGCGGGCACACCCAGCAACGCCCAAAATCCGGCGGGGTTGGCGAAGGTCAGGAGCATGGGGAAGGCAGAAGGCGGAAAGCGGAAGGCTAACGTGTCAGTTCGATGGCTCCGGCGGGGAGCGCCTCGGTGCGCAGAGCTTCGTGGAACCCGCCTTCAGCCGAAACGCGCGCCGTGATGACCGCGTGCCTCCGCGCGTGCTGCTTCCACAGCGCGAAGTGCCTTCCGTAGCTGCGGGCATAGCGAGCGAGCAGATCGTCGTCGATGTGCTGCACCCGGCGGGCAGGGGTCTCACAATCGATCAGTTCGACGTTGCCGCGCCAGTCCGGCCCGGCCTCGGCCTGACAGTACGGCGCGAAGATCAACCCGCGCCCTTTGCCCGCCGCCAGCAGCGCCAGAGGCGGCTCGGGCGAACCGGGGAAAAGCAGGTCGGACACCAGCACCCGCAACGATCCCTGCCGCCAGGGGACCCGCGCGAGGGCTGGCGGCGCGTGCGTGGGAGCCGCCGTGCCGGTGAGGAGGTCCCATTCGCGCTCGCGCAACGCCGCGCCCGGTTGCCAGGGTACGCTCCCGGCCGCGCCCACCGCGTGACACCGCAACGCGCTGCCCGCTTGCAGGGCGCTCTCGGCACAGAAGAAAAACAGTTCCAGCGCACGCGCTTGCTTGGCGTCGTCGAAGCACATGGAGCCCGTGACATCCAGCGCCACGTCCACGCGCGGGCTGACCTCCTCGCGGTAGAGCTTCATGGAATAATGGCCCGTGCGCGCATACGCCTGCCAGTCGATGTAGCGCGGATCGTCGCCGGGCAGGTAGGGCCGGTGGTCCTGGAAGTCGATGGAACTGCCCACGCCCGCGCCCTGCCAGTTGCCGCTCTCGCCGCGCCAGGTGTGGTGGCGGAAGGGCAGCCGCACCCGTCCGGCGGCCAGTTGCATCCGCGTGCGGATGGCGCGGAGTGCCGGTTCGTCAGGCCAGCGTTGCATGGACGGGGTCCGGCGGGGGCGTGATGGCCGGTTGCAGGCTGTCCGCCTCCGCCGCGCGCACGCGCCCCCACTGGCGGAACAGCGGGACTAGGAGCAGCAAGGCACTGATCCCCGTGGTGATGGCGACGGCGGTGAAGCGGGCTTCGGTGGTGCTGTCGTTGTCCAGCAGAACGATCAACGCCGACAGCGGCAGGAAGGAAACCGGCGTCTCGAAGGACGTGCTCAGCGCATGATCGCACACCATGGCCAGGATCGCCGCCGCCACGCTCAAAAGCTGGACCACGGCATAGAAGAGGACCGCGCGCCTGCCCGCCGGCATTAGCAGCCGGATCAGGGCAACCGGGAACAGCAGTGCGCCGAGCAACGCCACGAACCACGTGCTGTGGTTGAAGGATTCGAGCATCTTCTGGCGCTGCAGCAACAGGGCGAACAGGGCGAACATCAGCAGGGTGAACGGGACGGCCGTGTACCAGCCGGGATAAAACATTCGACCGGCCATCCGGCCGACCCAACCCCAAACGGCAAACGGTCGGAACAGCCGCGGAATCCAGCGTGGTTCCTCGCACAATCCCACCGCGCAGATGACCAGGGCGAGGCCGAAGGCAAACAGGGTGATGCCCTGGGAATTGTAGGAGAGCAGGCTGGCCGCCAGGGCCACCAGGAAGGCAGCCAGGGCCAGCAGACGGATCACCGCGGTATGGTTCTCGGCCGGGGGCGCGATCCGCGCCGCGCCGACCTCCAGCATCAGCAACAGGACGATCCCGCCGCAACACAGCAAGCTCACGCTTCCGACCGGACCCGGCGGCGGGCCAGCCGTGACGCCACGCGCCACGAAGGCCACGGCGGGGCCCAGCCCGGTGAAGATGGCCACGACAAAAAGTGCGGTCGCCGCGCGTACCGTGCGCACCGGGTAGGCGGAAATACCCGTGGCAAAGGCGGAAAGCACGGCGGAACCCGCGAGCATCCAGCCGAGCGTCTCCAGTTCCCCGGTCAGATTGACACCGCCGACGAAATAGCGCAGCACCAGGTAAGGCAACACCGCGCAGACGAAGAGCACGCACTGCGCGAAATTCGCAAACCATTTGCCCGCGACGATGCGGAACGCCGTCAGCCGCGTGAGGAAGATGAGTTCGAGCGTGTTGGCGCGGATCTCGCCGTTGACCGCCCCCAGGCCGTTGAGCGGCAGGACGGCCAGCACCGGCACGCCGACGATGAACCAGAAAAACCCCGTGCCGACGGCCGTGTCCCCGCCGTTCGCGGCGACGAGCAGCGTCAGCGACACCGTCATCAGCATCGCCACTTGCAGGAGAATGAACAGCGTGACGAACACGCGCGTGCGCACGCCCTGGCGCAGCTCCTTGACGAGCATCGGGCTGAGCCAATCGGGAAAATCGTTGCCGACCGGGAGGGCGGCGGGCAGGGCGGGCGGTTCCATGAAGGCGGGAGGCAGAAGGACTTATACTTTCTTGAGCATGTCCACGAAAGCATCCTCCAGCTTGCGGCTGGTACGGTGGAAATCGATCACGGGCACGCCGTCTTGGAGCATGTGCTTGAGATGCCCGCTGACCACCTCGGGCGCGGACGACTCGAAGCTCAGCCGCGCGCCGCGCTTGTGCGTGTCCACGAGCCGCACGCCCGGCTGGAGTTCCACCCAGCGCGCCAAGACCTCCGGTTCGCCGTGGACGTGCACGTCGAAGATCGCCGCCGCACCCTCGCCCGTGTGTTGCAGGCTCTCGGCGGAACCGTGGTGGACGAGCACGCCGCCGTCGATGAAGAGGATCGTGTCGCACATCTCGGCCAGCTCCGAGAGAATGTGCGAGCTGATGAAGATCGTCTTGCCCTCGGCGGCCAGCAGGCGCACGAGCTGCTTGAACTCCACGCGCGCCTTCGGGTCCAGCCCGGCGGCGGGTTCGTCCAGGAGCAGCACGTCCGGGTCGTGCAGCAGCGTGCGCCCCAGGCAAAGCCGCTGCGCCATGCCCTTGGAGAGCTTGTTCATCATGCGCGTGGCGATGGGCGTGAGGTCGGTGAAATCCATCACCTCGGCGATGCGCCGGGCACGCTCCCCCTGGCCGAAGCCGAACGCACGCGCGTAGAAATCCAGGTACTCGAACACGGTCATGTGTTCGTGCGCGCCGAAGGCGTCGGGCATCCAGCCGATGCGCACGCGGGCGCGGCCGGGATAGTTGACCACGTCGCAATCGGCCACCCGCACGCTGCCCGTGGTGGGCAGGTCCAGCGTCGCCATGATGCGCATGGTCGTCGTCTTGCCCGCGCCGTTGGCCCCGATGAAACCGGCTACCTGACCCGGATACAGGTCGAACGACACGTTCCGCACGGCCTGCACGCCCTCGAACGTGCGGGACAGCCCGCGCACGGAGATGATGGGCCGTGCGCCCGGGGTCGGCGGCGCGGGCGGCGCGAACGTCGGGACCGTGGCGGGCAGGGGCGGCGGGGTCATTGCGGGGAAAAAAGTCAACGCACGGGCGTGACGGGACCGAGGTAAACCGCCTGCTGCTTGCGCCAGCGGATGGATGGCAGCGTTTCGATGAAGGGGCCGTCGTCCGCCACGGCGAAAAACGAGCCGGGCTGCGTCCGCGCCGTTTGCTGGAGCCCGAGCAGGTAGGCGCTGCCGGTGCCCACGGGATCAAGCGTCAAACGCGTCTGTGGCTGCAAGGTCATGTGCTCACCGGTGTGCAGGTTGCTCCCGTGCCAACGACGCCCGGCCAGGTCGAGGTAGCCGATTTCCTTGAGTGTTGCCGGGATGCTCGAAACCACGACCGGCGCGGCTCCGCCTTCGGCTTCCGCCGGGTTGAGAAGCTGGACCTCCGCGCGGCTGGGCACGATGGCTTCCGCGCGCTGCGCCTGCACGAGGCGGCTCATGAACCAGTCGCCGGCGTAGTCGCGGCCCGCCTGCTCGAAGCTGCGGCTCGCGGCGGAAGGCGAGCCCAGCGGCAGGAGCAGCACGTTTTCCGGCAGCCGGAACTGCCGGGAAAGCAGCACGCCTGTGCGCGCCGCCTGCTCCTGCACGACGACCGCCTGCTTTTCCCCTGGGAACAGCCGTGTGACCATCAGGCGCTCGCCCTGGCCGCCGAAGCCATCCTGGAGCAGGATCACCACGACGAGCAGCAGCGAAGCGGCGCAGGAGATCAGCGGCGTCGTCCAGAACAGCCGGTGCCGCCGCGCGGCCGGGGCCAGCCAGAACAGGTTGACGGGTCCGGCCACCACGGCGAACAGCCCGATGAACGCGAGCAAGAACGGCGCGTTGATCGGGATCGCTCCCAGAGATTTCATCATGGCCCAGCCGCTGGCGTCGTGGATGGCCGGGTCGGCCCGCGGCGCGTGGATGGCGTCGATGATTGCCCCGGCGGCGTCGAGGTCCAGCGCCTGACCATCCCAGGGCAGCCAGCGAACTCTCCCAAACCCGGGTTCGCCCTCATCGCCGGTTTCCGGCAAGCCCAGGCCCGCGCGCCACGCCGGATCGAGCGTGCGGGCGGACAGGTAGAAGATGCCGCCCTGATCGATCCAACGGCGGATTGCCACGCGCTGCCCGGCATCCAGGGCGGTGTATTCGCCATCCGTCAGCCACAGGCAGTCGAAACCGGCTAACGCACGCCAATCCGGCCCGAATTGCGCCACGTCTACCGGTGCGCCGACCAGCGACTGCGATTTATCCCGGTAATTCTTATCCAGGGAGGACCAGATCGGGGTCGCCAGCGCGTCGCCCAAGCCGAGAAACGCTTTGGGCGGACTGCTCGCGGTGGTGGTGCTCGCCAGGTTGGTCTGCCGGGTTTCGATGCCGTACCCGTCCACGGACAGGGACACGCTCTGGTAGAAGTAACTTTTGCTCGTGGCCGGGGGCAACGGCAACAGGAGCGGGACGCGCGCGCTGGACTCGTTTTCCACCCGCAGGGACTGCGACACGGCGAGGTTGTCGCCCCGGTCGGTGCGGCTGCTCGCCTCGCACCGGAGGTCCCAGGTGCGCGGCGCGCCGGAATGGTTGTGGATCGTGACCCAGCAGAAGAAGCAGCCGCTGGGCGGTACCTCGCTGATGGGTCCCGTCACGTCGATGCGGACGCCCATGCCCTCGTGGGTGCCGACCTGCGTGGAAAGACCAGCCCGGGCCCGCCCGGCGAGCGCCAGCAGGATCAGGCTGCCCAGCAGCAGGAGGTGACAGAAGCGGGTCATCCCTTGGCGGCGCGCAGGGTGGAGGGTACGGCGCGATCCTGCGCCGGTACCTCGTCGAGCAGGGCGCGCACGGCCCCGGCCGGGGTGAGCCCGTCGATGCGGGCGTGATAATCGAGCACGATGCGGTGCTGCAAGACGGGCAGCGCCACGGCCTGCACGTCTTCGAAGCTCGCGTTGAGCCGCCCCGCCAGCAGCGCGCGCCCCCGGGCCGCCGCGGCGAGGCCGAGCGCCGCGCGCGGGCTCGCGCCGAAGCGGATGCCGCCCGCGGTCTGCGACTGGCCGGTGTGCGTGGCGTCCACGAGCCGGGCGATGTAGTTGACCACCACATCCGGCAGGAAAACGCGCGTGGCCAGCGCGGCGAGGCGCAGGAGTTCCTCGCGCGTGAGCACGGGCTCCACGGTGGGCTCGACGCCGATCTGGCGGTCCTGGACGATCCGCGTGAGCACCTCGACGCCGTTGCGCTGGACCTCCAGCTTGAAGAGAAAGCGGTCCAACTGCGCCTCGGGCAGGGGGTAGGTGCCTTCGAGTTCGATGGGGTTCTGCGTGGCCAGGACAAAGAACGGGTCGGGCAACGGGTGGGACTGACCCATGACGGTCACCCGGCGCTCCTGCATGGCTTCGAGCAGCGCGCTCTGCGTCTTGGGCGAGGCCCGGTTGATCTCGTCCGCCAGTACGAGGTGGGCGAACAGCGGGCCCGGCTGGAACACGAATTGCCGCCTGCCGTTTTCCTCTTGGAGGATGGGGTTGCCGGTGATGTCGCCCGGCAGCAGGTCGGGCGTGAACTGGATGCGCCGGGCGTCCAGCCGCAGCGCCTTGGCGAGGCCCTTGACGAGTTCCGTTTTGCCCAGGCCCGGGAGACCTTCCAACAACAGGTGGCCACGCGCCAGCAGGACCGTGATGACTTGATCCACCAACGCTTCCTGCCCGAACAGCACCGTGTTCAGCGATGCGCGCAACGCCTGGAGGCGCGGTGTGGCGGCTGCGAGTTCTTGGTCGGTGAGGTGGGCGGACATGGGGAAGTCGAAAACGCGGAGCGGGAGGTCCGCTACTTGAAGAAACTCCTGAGCACCTCGCGTTCGTGGGGGGTGAGATCGTCGCGCCACACGGCTTCGCCGCCCTCGCCCGGGGAGACGATGGCGCCGCCGGCCACCGGGCCGGTGTACTTCGTGGGATCGACCGTGTGCTCGCCCTTGGCCACGGCAATCACGTCGCCGGGCAGTGCATGTTCCAAATCCGGGTTGGAAACGGAATCCTTGGCGGCGGTGCCGAGGTCCGTGGGCTTTTCATTGAGGCTCAGGGGCGCGGGGCCGCCGCCCCCCGGTCCGGGCTGGCCCCGCGCGGTCCTCGTGGCGGCGAGGGAGGCGGCCTTCAACCGCGCGTCCGCGTCGCCCTCGCCCAGGCACGCCGCGCAGACTTTCGCGCCGTCCCTGAGCTGGCGCTGGAGGGCTTCCAGCTGCGCGGGCGTGAGCGTCCTGACCTTGGAAAGGTCCAGCTCCTTCAACTGGTTGAGCAGATCGCGGTTGAGCGGCAGATTGCCGAGTTCCAGCCCTTTGAGCGCGTGGTCGAGGTTCTCGCGCACGCCCTGCGTTTCCGCCGCCGAAGTCTGGTCCGTGGAGCGCTGCATCGCCTCCACGTCGCCTGCCGCCGTGCGGAGGTCGCGCTGGAGCGAGTCGATGGCTTGCGCCGTCTGGTCGCGCAGGCTGTCGCCCGCTTCCAGGCTGCTCTGGCTGTACCAATCGCGCGCGGGTTGCTGGCGGAGAAGCTCCAACCGGTCGCGCACCTCCGCCAGCGCGGAATCCTGGAGGAGGTCGCTCTTTTGCAGGGCATCGACCCATTGCGCCGCCTGCGTCCATGCCACGGGTGGCACGGCGGGTACGAACGCGGCCCCACCCCGCCCGGACAACGGCAGGACGGCGGCGGCCCACACCAGGGCAATCGCCCCGGCGGCGGGCGCGATGATCCGGCCCCAGCGGAAGGTGTATCCGTCCGTCACGGGCCGCGCGGCCGGGAACGCGCCGACTCCGGCGGCGGCGGCGCTCAGGCGGTTGTGCAGCCCCCCGTGCAGATCGAGCCGCCCCAGCGCATCGTCGAACGTGAAAAACCGCGCGCGGACGTGCC
>CAXTVY010000018.1:0-3903 GCA_964247665.1 uncultured Chthoniobacterales bacterium
CTCTACTACCACGTGGACGGCGTGCCGCTGCTCGTCGATACGTCGGCCTACCGGCGCTTCGGGCTGAGCATCGATTTCGAGCCCGTGACCGGTGGCGAGCACATCACCGAAGGCGCGGGCCAGGAGTTCGCGGGGGTGGAGTTCGACGTGCGGCTCGTGCCGGGCCACTGCCCGGGGAGCCTGTGCTTCTACGACGCGCCGCAGAAACGCCTGTTCGGGGGCGACGTGCTGTTCGCGGGCTCCGTCGGCCGGACGGACCTGCCCGGCGGCGACACCGAACTCCTGCTGCACGGCATCCGCGAAAAGGTGCTGACCCTGCCCGACGACGTGGTCGTGTATTCCGGCCACGGCCCCGCGACGACGATTGGCACGGAACGGGCGTCCAACCC
The DNA here is from genome assembly GCA_964247665.1 of uncultured Chthoniobacterales bacterium. Taxonomy (GTDB): domain Bacteria; phylum Verrucomicrobiota; class Verrucomicrobiia; order Chthoniobacterales; family SZAS-18; genus CAHJWO01. The sequence continues at coordinate 390 of CAXTVY010000018.1, forward strand.
GTTCCTCGTCTGATCCGCGGCGAAATTCGTCGGCGGACTTGCATCCACGGCTGATCGGGCGAAGTACCCTGGCAGGAAGTTCCAGCCTTCTCTCCATGGACATGGCCCGCCCCCGCTTTTTTCTGCCCGTCGTGGTGCTGGCGGCCCTGCTGCCCGCGGGACCCCCGGCCCACGCCGATCCGCCCGCCGCACCCTCGCCGCGCGACACCCTGCGCCGGACGATGGAACCGCTCATCGACATCCTCTCGCGCGAGCCGGTGGGCCCGAGCCGCGCCGTGGCGTTGCGCGCCACCGTGACCGATTCCAGCGCGCAGCGGCCCGAGATGATCGGCTCGCACATCTCGCTCTACCTCCAGCCCTCGGACAAGGCGCTGTTTCAGTTCCTGGCCCTGGACTCGGTCGTGACGGTGTGCCGCCAGGGGCAGACGATGTGGGTCGCGCCCGCCGACAAGCTGGCCCCGTTGCTGGCGCAGGTGGAGGCCAAGCCGCCCACGAAGGCCGACAAGGAACCCATCGCGCCCGTGCGCCTGAAGGTGCCGGTGACCCTTTTCTGGCTGCTGTTCCGGCTGGTGTCGGTCAAGGACGCGGGCGTCGGCGATTTGAACGGCGTCGCCTGCCGCAAGGTGGACGTGAAGCCGCCCGACAGCGACGACAAGAACGGCTACATGCGCCTGTGGGTGCGCAACGACAACGCCGCACCCGCACGGCTGGAGTGGCACGGCACGGACAGCCATTCGACGATCACGGTGGACGACGCGAAGTTCGTGGCGGCGCTGCCGCCGGAGACGTTCGACCCGCCGAGCGTGCCGCCCGCGACGCGGCTGCCGGTCCCGGCGGAGCGGTTCCGGCCGTTGATGGAACTCCTCGGCAAGAAGGAGGAAGCCCGGCGCAAGCAGATGCTCAAGGCGGCGAAGGAAGCGGGCGGGGCGCACTGATGGACCAGGGTCTTCGGATGACCGGTTGCCACCTCAGGTGATACGTTCTTTAACGCTGATGCCACCGCCAGCGAGTCCACGCCACACTTCTAACCAAGGTTCGGCGTCACGTTGAGTGATAAATAAGAGGCGGTATTCGGGTGGGGCATAAAATTCATCCTCTGGCCAGAGCATGTGCCAGCCACCGACCGTTGCGACAGCGGCGGGATCATAGAACGGTGAGCGACGCTGCCATTCCTGGTCGTATTCCCCGGTGAGCGTCCGGTCAGCCAACCAATATTCATGGCGGGCGTATCCTTGCCCCGCCAACCAGCTCCCAATCTTCTCACTGCCATGATAACAAAGCGCGGCAAAGGGAGGAAATGAGCGGATCGTCGTCGCATAGAGAGGAATCGCGTCGGAAAATTTCAGGCTGCGAAAGGTTTGACGATAATCGCTCTGCGCTCTGTGCACCGTAGTATCACCAGCCCGGTCAATCTCGAAAAGACTGATGGGTCCGGTAGGTCGCGGGGCATGAGCGATGCCCAAGCGCGCGAGCAGTTCGTCGCTGACGGTGCAGATATGGCGGCGGCCATCCAGCATGATATCCTCTGCGGGCACCTCGTTTGGCACATCAGAACGGATACCATCCCAATAGGCTACAACGCCGCTGTCAGTTGGTTGCTCGCCAAGCACGAAAGCAGGACGGGTAATCGCTTCGCCTTCCGCGATGAGTTCGGCGGTAGTCATCAACAAGGAGATAGACGAACGCACATCGTTTGCACAAGCTTGTGTGCCATGCCCGCCGCCGATGAAGCCACGCCCGCCGCCGAGTTGCGCGGCGTGTCCAAGCGCTTCGGTGCGGCGGTCGCTCTGGAAGACCTTTCCCTCGCCGCACGGCCGGGCGAGTTCCTCACTCTCCTGGGGCCGTCGGGCTGTGGCAAGACGACCTGCCTGCGCCTGCTCAGCGGCTTCGAGCAACCCGACGCGGGGGCGGTGTTCCTCGCCGGACAGGAGGTCACGCGCCGGCCGCCCTACGAGCGCGAGGTCAACCAGGTGTTCCAGTCCTACGCGCTGTTCCCGCACCTGAGCGTGCGCGACAACGTCGCCTTCGGCCTGCGGATGAAACGTCTCGCCGCCGGGGTGATTGAGCGGCGCGTGCAAGGCGTCGTGGAACTCGTCGCGTTGGACGGCCTGCTCGACCGCCGCCCCGCCCAGCTTTCCGGCGGCCAGAAACAGCGCGTGGCGCTTGCCCGGGCGCTGGTGTGCGAGCCCAAGGTGCTGCTGCTCGACGAACCGCTCAGCGCGCTCGACGCCCGGCTGCGCGCGCAGGTGCGCGGTGAGTTGCGCGCGCTCCAGCGGCGGCTGGGGCTGACGTTCGTGTTCGTCACGCACGACCAGGAAGAAGCGTTGACGCTCTCCGACCGCGTGGCCGTGCTGAACGCGGGCCGGGTCGAGCAGGTCGGCCGCCCCGAGGACATCTACCACCGGCCCGCCAGCCGGTTCGTGGCCGGGTTCGTCGGCGAGGCGAATCTGCTGGCGGCCGAGATCGCCGGGCGGGTGGGGGACACCTGGACCTGCCGCCTGACCGGGGAAGGCGGCGGCACGGTCTTCCACGTTCACGTCTCCGCCGCGCCGACCCATCCTGCCCTGACCACCGGCCAAGCCGTCACGCTGCTGATCCGCCCCGAGCGCGTGCGCGTGTCGGCCGCCGGGGGTGCGACCGACGCGCCGAACACGTTCCGCGCCGTGGTGGCCGGGCGCACGTTCCAGGGGGCCGCCACCGGGTTGACGCTGCACGTCGCGGGGACGCCGCCGCTGGCCCTGCGTGCCTGGCAGGGTGGCGATGCGCCCGCGACGGGGTCTGCCGTAGTTATCACGGTCGATCCCGCCGACGTGGGCCTGCTGTTGTAACCAGTTCGCGTTTCGGCAACCCGTAATGCGCCGCAAGCGCATCGCAACCTGCAACCCGCAACGCGCGGCAGGTGCCGCCGTTCGCTTTTTCGGCCCGTTGCGCCATCGTGTCCCTTATGGATCAACCGCTCCTTTCCGCCGACGCCGTCATCGCCGCGCTCCACTGGCGCTACGCCACGAAGAAGTTCGATCCCACGAAAAAGCTCTCGCCCGGGGAGTGGGCGAAGTTCGAGCAGGTGCTCGACCTGTCGCCGTCGTCCTACGGGATGCAGCCGTACCGGTTCATCGTCGTGTCGGACCCGGCCCTGCGCGCGCAGCTCAAGCCCGCCGCCTACGGCCAGGGGCAGATCACCGATGCGTCGCATCTGGTCGTCTTCGCGTCACGCCTGGACGTTACCGACGCCGACGTGGACCATTATATGGAGCGCATCTCGCAGGTGCGCGGCGTGGAAGTGGCGCACCTGGAAGCAAGCTACGGCAAGCGGATCAAGGGCGACGTGGTCACCGGGCCGCGACACGAAGTCATCAAGGAATGGTGCGCGCGGCAGGCGTACATCGCGCTGGGCAACCTGATGACCTTCGCCGCGATGGTCAGCGTCGATGTGTGCCCGATGGAAGGCTTCGACCCGGACAAATTCGACGAGATCCTCGGGCTACCCGCGCAAGGGTATCGCGCCGTGGTGATC
>CAXTVY010000018.1:3913-29405 GCA_964247665.1 uncultured Chthoniobacterales bacterium
GTGGTGATCGCCGCCGTGGGCCACCGTGCTTCCGACGACGGAGCCGCCAGCCTGCCCAAGGTGCGCTTCCCGGCAGGGGAGTTGATCGTCAACCGTTAAATTTTTATGCGCATCCATCTTTCCTTTCTCGTGCTCGCCGCAGCTTTGACCGTGGCGACCGGTGCCTTTGCCACCCCGGCCGACGACGAGGCGACGATCCGGCGCCAGTCGCAGGAGTTCTCCGACGCCTCGGCCAGCGGCGACGCCAAAACCCTGGAGAAACTCCTCGCCGACGACGTGGTTTTCATGGACGAAAGCGGCGGCCTTTCGACCAAACAGGAGATTGTTTCCGGCGCGACGCCCCCCGCCGAAGGGATCAAAAATGTGCTGGTGCAGTCGGACCTCGCTGTCAGCCTGCACGGCGACGTGGCGGTGACGAGCTTCACGGACACTTCCACCATGACCGTTTTCGGCCAGAATTCCAAGGCGCGCTACCGCTCGACCGAAGTCTGGTCAAAACAGAGCGGCGCGTGGAAGATGATCTCCAGCCAGACCCTCGCCCTGCCCGACGATCCCGCCCACATCCAGTTGCCCGCCGCCACGCTGGACCAGTACGCCGGGACGTATGACGCCGGACCGAAGCTGGTCATCAAAATCGATCATCAGGGCGATGGCCTAGTCAGCGCAACCAACGGCGGCAAGACCAACCCCCTGCTGGTGGAAGCGCCCGACGTGTTGTTCACGCCCGGCCAGCCCCGGCTCCGCCGCGTGTTCGAGCGCGACGCCAGCGGCAAGATCACCGGTTTTAACGCACGCCGCGAGGGGCACGACCTGCACTTCAAGCGGCAGGCTTGAGCCCGGGGCGTCAGCGGCTCGCGATGATCTCGCCCAGCCGCCCCGCCACGCGCGCCGTGCCGTCGAAGCCACCCGGCGCGGCGGCGATGTTCGCGCGGTATTCGTCCAGGTGGCGCTCGAAGGCGTCGAAGATCGCCCGCTTGGGCGCGGCGTCGGTCGAGAACGCCCCGTAGCCCAGCGCGCGGACGTGCCACGCGTTGATGAACTGCTCGAACAACCGCTGAATCGGGAAACACAGCACTGGCTTGCCGAAGTGCAGCGCCTCGCAGATGAGGTTGTGCCCGCCGTTGACCACCGCGTAGGCGCACCCGGCGAGGTCTTCGAGGATGCCCCGGTCGTCATAGGGCTTGAACAGGAGGTTGCCCCGGCGGTGCTCGGTCTTCGTGCCGTAACCGTACACGATCACGGGCCGGTCCAGCCGCGCCAGGGGCTCCAGCAAGGGGTGGAACGTGGCGCTGGTCTGGTACACGAGGACGTGGTCGCCGGGGCGCGCCCTGGTCTGCGTTACCGCCGGGCGCAGCACGGGCGGGAGCAGCTCGTCCACGTCGCCCCGCCCGCGCCAGCGGCGGCGCAGCGGCGGATGGAAGAAGCTGACGATGAGATGGTGTCGTGTCAGGTCGAACAGCAGGTAATCGTTGAGCATCGCCAGCCCCCAGCTCAGCCGCTCGCTGAGCGGCACCGGGTAGCGGCACGCTTTGAGCACGTGCGAATGGTCCAGCGACAGGCAACGCAGCCGCTTCTGGCGGCAGGCGATGGGCAGGAAGAACTCCCGGTCGCACACGGCCAGGTCGGGCTGGAAATCGTCGATCAAGCGCCGCAACCCGCGCAGCACGCGCGGGGCATCCAGCAGCCGCCCGCCGATCTGGCCGATCACGCGCGACACGGACACGCGCCCGTGCCGGTGGACGGTCCGCAGCACGGGCACCTCGTGCAGGTTCCAGCCGCGCCCGGCGGGCCCCAGCGCCTCCGGCACCCGGCCGCCGCCAACGAAGAAGAACTCGTGCCCGGGCATCAACCGTTCCACGATGGCCTGCGTGCGCATCACGTGCCCGTAGGTGTTGCCCATCACGCCGTAGAGAATCCTCGCCATAGATCGCCGCCACGGACGTGGCGGAAGGTCCAATGACCAATGACCAAGGCCCAAATTGCAAGCAGATTCCCGGGAACCGCTGGGAACCGCCGGGCCGCCCACCTCCCAGGTACCGTGGTTCTCCTCTTTGGCGCTGGGGCCTTGCAACTTGGGCCTTGGGCATTGGCATTGGGCCTTCCGCCAAGTCCGTGGCGGCGGTTTGGGCTGGCAAAGACCGGGTTTACCGCTACTCTGGGCGGGCGCCTTTATCCAAAATGCTGAAATCCATGCGGCGCGGAATCATCGAACATAGCTGGGCCACCGTCGTCGGTCCCCAGGGAGGCCCGATGATTTTTCTTGGACCGAAACCAACCCGGGATTAGAGGGTTGAATTTGTTTCGGGAAGTTCCCTGATTCGTCACGTGCGTACTCTCATCCTGACATCCAGCACCGGCGGCGGGCACAACATGCGCGCCAGTTCGTTCGTCCACTGGACGAACGAGGTGCACGGTGCCGCCACCGCCAACGAGATCCAGATCCACAAGTGCCTGGAGAACACGCACGGGCTCTACCGCTTCGGCGTCGGGTTGTACAACCGCATCCAGCGCTACCTGCCCTGGGCGCACCACGTTTATTTCAATTTCCTGGAGGTCACGGCCCCCTGCCACTCGCGCCACCGGCTGCTGGGCATCGCGCGCTTTCGCGCCATTCTGGACCACGTCAGGCCAGCGGTGATCCTCTCCACGCACGGCTCGCTCAACCACGGCTTTTTCGATCTCGCGCGGGAGCATCTCGGGGCGGACAACGTGCGTTGCGTGACGTATTGCGGCGAGTTGTTCGGCAAGTACGGCTTCAGCCGCCACTGGGTGAACCCCAAGGCTGACCTGTTCATCGGCGCGGTGCCCGAGACGTGCGCGATGGCGCGCTTCCTGGGGATGCCCGCCGACCGCACGGAGGTCGGCGGCTTCCTGCTCAACCCGAGCTTCTACCACGCGCCCATGACCGCGGGCGAGCGCGCGGCGTACCTGCGCGACCGCCTGGACCTGGACCCGGACAAGTTCACCCTGTTGCTGTCCACGGGCGAGCACGGGGCCAACAACCACCTCGCGTTCCTCGAAGCTCTACGCAAGCGTCAGCCGCGCAAAGATTTACAGGTGATTGCCCTGTGCGGCAGGCATCCGCAACAACTGGCGAAGGCGCAGGCCTGGGCGAAGCACAACCCCGGCCTGCCGGTGCGGGCGCTGCCGCACTCGCACGAGATGCACCTGCTCATGCAGGTGGCCAGCGCCGTCGTCGGACGGCCCGGCACCGGGACGACGAGCGAGGCGATCATCAGCGGTTGCCCGATCATCTTCAACACGCTGGGCGGCTTCATGCCACAGGAGTGGATCACGATGCGCTACGCCCGCCGGCACGGATTGGCGGAGGCGGTGTACCGGGCGGAACAGCTCCCGTCGATCCTGGCGCGCTGGGCGGCGGACCCGGAGGGTTACGCGGCGTTGCGCCAGCAGATCATCGATTGCCGTCCGCAGGCGCATCCGCGCGATATCCTGAGCCTCGTGGCGCGTGTGGCCGAGCAGGTCAACCGTCCGACACCTCCGGCCAGTGGTCCGCCGCGCCCATACGTGCAGTTTGACGACGAGTACCAGACGGCCTGAGGAGAGGCAAAAGGATGAAGGCAGAAGGTAGAAGGACGGAAACTGACCTCACGCTTCTCCGCATCTGTTCATCATCGTCCAAACCTTCCTCCCCGCTTATCTGCTCTGCATCCTGCATCCTGATCCCTCCGCCCTCCGCCTTCCGCCTTTGAACTCCTTCCTCCTCGCCCGGCTGCATCTCCACGCTGTCCTGCCCGCGATGGAGGACCTCGCGGCCCTCGTGCCCGCCGCACGCGATCTCGCCGCGAACTGGCCGTTCTCCCTGCGGCTGCAACTCGGGGGCAGGGGCGGCCCGGCGGCCACGCTCGTGTCGCCGGGCGACGGCACGCTCGCCGTCCAACGGCACGCCGACGCGCCCGCCAAGCTGGTGCTGCGCTTCTTTTCCGCCGACCAGCTCAACCGCACGTTCCTCAACCAGAAGGCGCTGCCGCCACTGCCCACCGGCGGCTTCTGGCGGGTGGCGAAGGTCGGCACGTTCACGAAACTGGCCACCCAACTCGATCAGGTGCTACAACCCGCCCCCGGTGCGCTGGACGATCCTGTCTTCCGGGAGCGGCACCTGCGGCTGCTCTTCAAGGTGCTCGTCGGGGCGATTCCGGTGCTCGCGGAGGATGATCCCGTGTCCCGGCACACGCTCGCGCACACGCCCGGCGGCACGGCGCAAATCTGCCTGCCCGCGCTGGACCTCCTCGCCTGGGTTCGTTGGGCGCAAGGCCGCATGACCAGCGGGGTGGGGGCACTCCCCGGTGGCAGCGGGCCGGACGTGGTCATCACATTCGTGGATCGCCCGACGGCGGACGCGGCGCTGCTCGGACGGCTCGATCCCAACGCCGCCGTGGGTCTTGGCAAGGTGGACGTGCGCGGGCTGGTCCCGCTGGCAGACGGCCTGAGCCTCGTCATGGACCGGGTGGAAACCTGTCTCAAGCCGCCCGGCGTGCCCGGTGCGCCCACGGTGGCGTTCAGCGCGGCGGCTGGCTGATGCGTCCCGGTTCGTCTGAACCCGCAACCTGCCGCAGGTGCCCCCGCAACCCGCAACGCCCCGCAGGCGTATCCTGTTTTGCCCGATGATCACACAACCCCACGCCCTGCTCGGTGCACTCGCCGCCGATGCCGTCGCCATGCCCGTTCACTGGTACTACGACCGCACGGCACTGGTGCGGGACTACGGCCAGGTGCGTTCCTACCTCGCGCCGAAGAATCCACACGCGGACAGCATCCTGTGGCGGTCCACTTACACGCCGCTCAACGCGCGGGGCGACATCCTCCACGACCAGGCGCGCTTCTGGGGGCAGCGCGGCGTGCATTACCACCAGTTCCTTGGGGCGGGCGAGAACACGCTCAACTACCAGCTCGCTGCCCGGCTCCACGCGCAGACCCGCCAGTCGGGCCGCTACGACGCCGATGCCTGGCTGGCCGAGTACATCGACTTCATGCTCACGCCCGGACGGCACCGGGATACCTACGTGGAGGAGTATCACCGCGAGTTCTTCACCAACTACGCGCGCGGACGCAAACCCCGGGCGTGTGGCGTGGCCGACGTGCACATCGGCGGCCTGACTGCTGTGCCTGCCCTGTTCGATGCCCTGGCTGATACCTCCGCCGACGTGGCTGCCGCCGTGCAAGAGCATGTCGCCCTGACCCACCGGGACCCGGGCGTGCTGCGCGCGGCTGATGCGTTGGCGCGCATCCTGACCGCCGTGCGGGCGGGCGAGCCGTTGCGCGCGGCGATCCTTGCGCAGGCGTCCGATTGGATCAGCGCCGCCAAGGTCGCCGCCTGGAGCAAGGAAACCGACGACGTGGTCGTCGGTCGGCGGCTCAGCCCGGCTTGTTACATCCCGGACGCTTTCCCGGCTGCGCTGTATCTGGCGTGGAAGTACGCGGACGATTTCGGCGCGGGGATCTGCGCGAACGCACAGGTCGGCGGCGACAGTTGCCATCGCGGCGCGGTGGTCGGCGCGCTGCTGGGGCAGGCCAATGGCGTGCCCGCTGCGTGGCGGGATGGACTCGCGGCGTCGGTTTGACGTTTGGCCTATGCCTGCCCTGCTTTCTCCCACCCCCCGGCGTCTGCACGAGATGGACCGCCTGCAAGACATGGGGCGCTTTCCCATGGTGGTTTACGTGGGCGCGACCGCCAACGTACTCGTCGAAGTGCTGTTCTTTTACTGGTTGTATGGCCGCGTTGGCGGGAGTTTGCCGGTGGGCTTTGTCTGCGCGGTGGCATTGGTGGCGGTCAATCTGTTGCCGGTGGTCCTGCTGCGCTGGCGCGAGGGCGCGGCCGGGCTCGCGGACACGCCGCCGGTCGAGCGGATGGGCTTCGTGCGTGACCAGCACCGCTTTGCCTCCTGGGTCTATGCGGTGGCGAGCGGCAACCTATTCTTCTGGCTCATGCTGGCGTGGTCTGCGTTCCACGTGGAACACAGCGCCCGGGCGCTTTCGGCCGTGGAGGCACTGGTTTTTCTGTGCACGTTTTTCCCTGCGTGGAGGCGGTTCCTGCGACCGACGGCCTAGGAATCCTTTCGGAAGAAGGTTCCCTGCACGCTAACGCCCGAGAATCTGAGGACAAAGCCGGCAATTGCCGCGCCGCTTTTCGTGGCGGACAGTCCCTATCATGTCACGCTCCTTTTCCCGCTCGCTGGCCTTGTTTGAACGCGCCGCCCGCGTGATCCCCGGCGGCATCTACGGCCACACCCACCCGGCTGCCGTGTTGCCGATGGCCTCGCCGTACTACGCCACGCGCGGCGAGGGCTGCCGCTATTGGGATGCCGATGGCAATGGCTACATCGATTTTATGTGCGCCTACGGGCCGATGGTGCTGGGCTATCATCACCCGGATGTCGAGGCTGCCGCCGAGGCCCAGCGTGCACTGGGAGATTGCTTCAACCACCCGACGCCGGTCGCCGTGGACCTCGCCGAGCGGCTCGTCGCTCTGGTGGACTTCGCCGCCTGGGCCGTGTTCGGCAAGAACGGCTCGGACATGACCACCTGGAGCCTCCAGGTCGCGCGCGAGCACACGGGGCGCAAGAAAATTCTCCGTGCCCACGGCGCTTACCACGGCAGCCACGCCTGGTGCACGCCCGGCCACGGCGGGCTGATCGAGGAGGACTACGCGCACATCCACGGTTTCACCTGGAACGATCTGGAAGACTTCGAGCGCCGCCTCAAGGAACATCGCGGGCAGGTCGCGGGCGTGATGGTCACGCCGTTCCACCATCCGGCGTTCGGCGACAGCGTGCTGCCCGCCCCGGGCTTTCTCAAGGGGGTGGAAGCCGCGTGCCGCCGGGAGGGCGTGGTGCTCATCCTCGACGATGTGCGCGGCGGGTTCCGGCTGCACGCGGGCGGCTCGCATCGACTCTTCGGCTTCGAGCCGGACCTGATTTGCTTTTCCAAGGCGCTGGGCAACGGCTACCCGATTTCCGCCGCGCTGGGGCGGCAGGAACTCCAGCGCGCGGCGGGGCGGGTGTTCCTGACGGGTTCGTTCTGGAACAACGCCGTGCCGATGGCCGCCGCGTTGGCGTGCCTGGAGGTCTTTGCCCGCGAGGACGTGCCCGCGAAGGTCGCCGCGACCGGCAAGCTGCTGCGCGAAGGCATGGAGCGGCTCTCCGCCAAGCACGGCGTCCCCATCCGCTACACCGGGCCGGATGCCATGCCGTTCATGTCGTTCGCCGAAGAAACGAATTTTTTCCGCAGCCAGACGTTCTGCAAGGAAGCCATCAAACGCGGCGCGTTTTTCCATCCACACCACAACTGGTTCCTGTCCGCCGCGCACACCCCGGCGGACATCGCGGAAACGCTGGAGGCTGCCGATGCCGCGTTCGAGGTCGTGCGCGAGGAATTCAGCCTGCAGGGCGTGTCGTAGGGAGTGTTGCCCATCAGAGTGCGAGCCCTGCAAATCCGCTGGGCGTTAGCATGGGTCCGTTCCGCTGCGGCTCTCGACTGATGCCACCGGCCCGGCTAAGCTGCCTCATGTCTTCGGAAGCACGCTGGAAGCAGGTCGATGATTATCTGGGCGGACTGCTACTGCCGCCAGACCCCATGCTCGACGCCGCGCTGGCTGCGAGCGACGCCGCCGGTCTGCCCGCGATCAGCGTCGCGCCCAACCAGGGCAAGATGCTCCACCTGCTCGTCCGCGTGACCGGCGCGCGGCGCGTGTTGGAAATCGGCACCCTGGGCGGCTACAGCACGATCTGGCTTGCGCGCGGCCTGCCCACCGGCGGACGGCTCGTCACGCTGGAATACGAGCCGCGCCACGCGGAGATCGCCCGCGCGAACATCGCGCGCGTGGGGTTGGCGGATCGCGTGGAAGTCCGGGTTGGCTCCGCCCACGCAACACTGCCCGCGCTCGCGGCGGAGAAGGGAGCGCCGTTCGACCTGGTATTCATCGACGCCGACAAGCAGAGCTACGCCGAATATTTCGACTGGGCGTTGCGGTTGACTCGGCCGGGCGGACTCATCATCGCGGATAATGTCATCCGGCAGGGAGCCGTGGCCGATGCTGACAGCGCGGACGAGCGTGCCGTTGGCGTGCGGCGATTCTACGAACGGGTGGCGGCAGCAGGCGAGCGGGTGAGCGCAACCGCCGTGCAAACGGTCGGCAGCAAAGGCTACGACGGATTCGCGTTGATCGTGGTGAATTGACGCGTTGTTCCACGTGGAACAGCACACCATTGGATCACAACCCGCAGTTCTTGCGCACCGTCCACAGGAGGAGCCGACGCGGCAGGAAGCGGTAGGCGAGCGACCCGCCTACCGCCTGCCAGAGATTCCCGCACGTTACCAGCGGGCCGCGTCCGCCCCACATCACGATGCCCCGCACGGTTTCCGCCACTTTCTCGGGCGGAGGCGCGGTAGCGAGGCTGCGGTCGCTTGCTTCCAGCGAACGCCGCACCGCCGTTGTGGCCGCTTCGTGGCCCGGTTGGTCCAGCCCGGCCCAGAAGCGCATCGCCCGATTGAACCCCGTGTTGATGTCGCCCGGCTGCACGTCCACAAACCGCACCGCGTGTTGCCCAAGCGGCAGCGGAGCCGTTTCCTCCATCTGCAACGCCGCCGTGAACACGCTTAACGCCGCCTTTGCCGCGCTGTACGCCGCGCCGTAGGGCAAGGGCAGCCGGGCCGCCAGCGACGTGACGTTGACCACCAGGCCACCCGGCGCACCGCGCAGCCCCGGCAGCGCCAGTTGCATCAGCGCCACGGGGCCCAACGCCAGCGTCTCGAACTGTGCACGCAGTTCGTCGGGCGGCATCTCCGCGCCCGGCCCGAACCAGCCGCCGCCCGCGTTGTTAATCAGTACGTCGAACCGTCCGCCCGCCTCGCGTTGGGCGGCCAGGAAACCATCGCGCAATGACCCGGCGTCGTTCAGGTCCAGCGCGACCGGATGAAAATTCGCCAGCCCCGCCGGCAGCCGCTCCACTTGCCGCGCTGTGCCCCACACCTCGCAGCCCGCCGCGCAGAGCGAGCGTGCGATGGCCAGACCGATGCCCGCGCTCGCGCCCGTGAGGAAGACCCGCTTGGCCGCCATCACGCTGCTCCCGCCGCCGCAGGGTCCGGCGTCCAACGGCGCATCACCACGGCCACGTTCGTGCCGCCGAAGCCGCTGGAGTTGTTCATCACGATGGTAGGCGCGAGGTCCACGGGTTGCGTGATCACCGGCACGCCTTCACACATCGGGTCCAGCTCCGTGATGTGCGCGGACACCGGCACAAACCCCTCTTTCAGCGTCAGGCTGCAGAACGCCGCCTCCATGACACCGGCGAGCGAAAGCCCGTGGCCCGTCAGGCTCTTGGTGGACGACACCAGCGGCCGGTGCGCCGGGTCCGGGAACGCCGTCTTGATCGCGTTGATCTCCGACGGATCGCCGAACGGCGTCGAGGTCGCGTGCGCGTTGATGTACTCGACCGCCGCAGGTTTGACCCCGGCTTCGGCCATCGCCATCGTCATCGCCCGGGCCAGGCCGTCGCCATCGGGGGAGGGTGCCAGGACGTTGTAGCCGTCCGACGCCTGCCCCCAACCGAGCAACTCGCCGTAAATCTGGTCGTCGGTCACGCCCCGCGCGCGGGCTGCCTCCAGCTCCTCCACGACCATCGTCACCGCGCCGCCCGTGCCCACGAAGCCGTCGCGTTTCCGGTCGAACGCGCAGGGCGATTTCTCCGGGTCCGTCTGGGTGCTCAGGGCGCGCACGGCCGCGAACGGTAGAACGGAGAACTTGTCGCAATCCTCCGCGCCGACGACGAACACCCGTTTCTGACGGCCCAGCCGGATCAGGTCGATGGCCTGCCCCAGGGCGTGCGAGGACGAAGCGCACGCGCTGGACATCCCCAGGCTAGCGCCCTTGATGCGGAACGCGGGCACGAGGTTGATGTAAAGCGAGCCCGGGATGGAATTGATCACGCTCATTGGCGGGCAGCGCATCACGCCGCGGTTGAGCATGGTATCGTAGTTGGTGTAGGCCATCGCCATCGAGCCGCCACTGGCACACATCAGGCCGGTGCCCACGTCGGACACCTGTTCGGGCGTCAGGCGGGCGTCGTCGATGGCCTGGCGCATGGCGAAGTACGCGAACAGAGAGTTGGGTGCCATCGGGCGCAAGGTTTCCCGGGAAATCTTGTAAATCGGGGGAAAAGTCCAGTCCTCGAACTCCGTGGTGGGAAAGGTGAAACCCTTCACGGTGCCCAGCAGGCTGATGGGCACGGCGGGATCATGGACGAATTCCGGGTACGACTCGACGCCGGTGCGCGCCTCGCGCAGGCTGCGGACGACCTCGGCGCGGCTGTTGCCGATGCTGGTGACAAACCCCAGTCCGGTGATGACGGCGCGTTTCATGCAGAGGGAGCAGGCGGAAAGTTGAAGAATGGAACCAGCACAGTCTACACGGTGCTGACAACAAAGCAGGTCAACAGATAAACCCTGCGGAGTCGCGTTCGGCGCGCGTTCTCGCCGCGCGGCGGCCTGACCGCCGTTCCAGCCCCGCCCCCCGGCATTTGGCCTGCCGCCTTCGCTAGAGGGCCGGGTCCACCACCGGGCGCGTGCCGGCCGCCACCGGTTGCGTGCGGTCCGTCGATCCCCCCGGCATGAGTTCCCCCAAAGTATGCGCGCCGTCAGCCCCGTTGCTGGATGCCGCTTCCACACCGCCGCTTTCCTTGCGGTCGAGGTTTTCGAGCACCTCGTGGCCGAACGCCAGCACGAGATGTTCGATTTTCGCCAGACGCTCCCCGCGCAGGGTCGCATGGCCGCGGAACACCGCCAGCGGGGCGCGCAGCCGTTCCATCGTGGCTTCCATTTCGATCACGTCGCCCGGTTTGGCCCGGCGGTAGAAATGCGCTTCCTCCATGGAAGCAAACAACACTTCATTGGATTTCAGTTCCGTGTGGAGTTGCTCGGGTGCGACCTCCAGCACCCACAGGCAGGCTGCCTGCCCGATGGCCTCGAACACGATGGCCGCCGGCATCACGGGATTGTCCTTGAAATGCCCCTCCAGGAACGATTCGTCGCCGCGCACCCGGTACTTCGCACGCACCGTCTCACCCTCAATCTCTGCCTGATCTAGAAAGAGGTAAGGAGGCTGCTGCGGCAGCAGTGCCGCGATCTCGTCGCGGTCGTATTGCCGGGTCTTGACGCGCGTTTCCTCCGCCGCGCCATCCTGGTTGGTGAGTTTGCGCGTGATGAACTCCTTGACCTCGCCGAGCGTGCGGATCTCGCGCAGTTCCTCATTCTCGATGGAAATCTTGATCGTTTCCTCGATGGAAAGCACGATCTCCAGCAGCGTCAGCGAGTCGATGCCCAAGTCCTCGATGAGCCGCGTGTCGTCCCCGGCACCAGCCAGACTGCGGTTATTTTCCGGCGCGAGGTGGCGTTCGATGATGCCGTAGACCACCGTGGGCAGCACGCTGACATCCCCGGTGGTGCGGAACTGGACCGCAGCCTCAATGGTCGGTGGGCTGCAACGCTTCAGCGTGTTCCTGAGATTCTGAAGTTCTTGTTCGGTCGGTGGTGCCATTGCAAAATCGGTGTTTGTACTAGATAACAAGCCTCCAGGGAACTATGAAACGAAAACGTCCGCTCGGCGAGCGGCTTTCTGTGGCCTGATATTACAGTTGGTGCAACTATCCTTACGCTCTTTTACTTACGAAATCCGCCGATCCTTCCACCAACCCCACAAAGGCTGGGTGCATCCCGGCCGTGCCCGTCGTCTTTGCCACCCATGAATACGCTCCGTTCCACGGCGGGGTTGCGACATACGTGCGGGAAGCGGCGGTGGCGGCGGTACGGGGGCATGATCGCGTGGAAGTTTGGACGGTGGACTACCGCAATCGCTTCAAGGAACTTTTTGCGCACGTCGGTGTGGACAATGTCCATACTTCTGAATCGTCGGAAGCCGTCCCGGTGGTTCGATTGGCATCGAACGGCCGCCTGAGCCCGGCGGGCCTGGGCCGGTTCGCGTGGGGGTTCTGGCGGCGGCGGCGGCGCTGGCAAGCGGGGCCGGTCGTGCTGATGAGCGCGGGTGCGCAGATGGCGTTCTTTCTGTTGGCGCTCATCCCGGGCGTGGTGAACCCCCGGCGGGTGGTGCCGTTCTTCCACGGCTCGGAGATCTTGCGGTTCGCCCACCACCCGTTCTGGCGGTGGCTGGCGCGACGGTTCTACGCGCGGGCGGGTGGTCTGGCAGTCACGTCCCGGTACGTGGAAGGGTTGTTGCGCGGCAGCGGCCTGCTGCCGCCGGGAGCGGAGGTCGCGCTCGCACCGTGTGCGTTACCGGTGGCGTTCCTGACGCAAGCGGCGGCCGGGGGGTTGGACGGGCGAGCAGACGCGGGGGAGTGGCGCGTGCTGACGGTGGCCCGACTGCACCCGCGCAAGGGCCAACTCGACGTGGCACGGGCGCTCGGCCGGTTGCCCGTGGAGCAACGGGCACGACTGGTGTACCAGCTCGTCGGCGTCGGCGCGGAAGGCTACCGGCGGTCGGTGGCCGCCGCCTGCCAGGCGGGCGGCGTGCGGGTGGAATTTTTGGGCGCACTGGACGATGCCGCGCTGACCCGGGTGTACGCCCGTGCCACGTTGTACGCGCAGGCCAGCCGGACGCTCGCGCGCAGCGTGGAGGGTTTCGGCCTCACGTTCCTGGAGGCATCGTGTCACGGTTGTCCCGTGGCGGCGTACCGGTCGGGCGGGGTGGGGGAGGCGGTGCTCGACGGCGAGACGGGTCTGCTGGTACCCGAGGGTGACGAGCCAGCCCTGGCAGACGCAATCCAGCGGCTGCTGGAGGATGCGGCTTTGCGGGCGCGGCTGGGCGGGCGCGGGCGCGAATGGGCGCGGAGCTTCCGCTGGCAGGATGCCGCAAGGGCACTATGCGCGGTGGCGCGGCAGGCTGCGGGATAGCCGCGTTAGCGGCGGCCGTGAACAGGAGTCCCCCGCTCCATCCACACCGATAAGAGCGCGATGTCCGCCGGAGTCACGCCGCTGATGCGACTCGCCTGCCCGAGGTTCGCCGGGGCGATGTGCGCCAGCTTCTGCCGCGCCTCGGTGCGCAGACCGCCGATGGACAGATAATCCATTTCCACCGGGATCAGCTTGCCTTCCAGACCGCGTGCGCGTGCCACGCTGTCTTCCTGCCGCCGGATGTAGCCCTCGTAGCGCAGGTCCGTCTCCACCTGCTCCCAGACCACGCCGGAGAAATCCCGCCGCAGGTCCGCCGGGAGCGCGTGCCAGTCGTTCTCGGGCCGGCGCAGCCAGGCGTCGAGACGCAGGCCGTCGTGCCGCGCGGTCGCGGTCCACTCGCGGGCCGCCTGCAACCGCTCCATCTTTTCGCGGTGCGCGGCCCACCTGGCGTCGTCGATCAGCCCGAGTTCCCGCGCCTGCCCGGTCAGCCGCACGTCGGCGTTGTCGGCCCGCAGCAGGAGCCGGTGTTCGGCGCGGCTGGTGAACATGCGGTAGGGCTCGTTCGTGCCCTTGGTCACGAGATCATCCACCAGTACTCCCAGATACGCCTCCGCGCGGCCCGGCACGAACCCAGGCCGGCCCAGCGCCCGGCAGCCCGCGTTGATCCCGGCCACGATGCCTTGCGCGGCGGCTTCCTCGTAGCCGCTCGTGCCGTTGATCTGCCCGGCGAAGAACAGATTCTCGACGGCCTTGGTCTCCAGCGTCGGGCGCAGTTGCGTCGGCGGACAATAGTCGTACTCCACCGCGTAGCCGGGCCGGATGATCTCCGCGCGCTCCAGCCCCCGGATGCTCTGCACAAACGCGAGTTGCACCTCGTAGGGCAGGCTCGTGGAAATGCCGTTGACATAGAACTCGCGCGTGTGTCGCCCCTCGGGTTCCAGAAAGAGCTGGTGGCTCGCCTTCTCCGCGAACTTGACCACCTTGTCCTCGATGGACGGGCAGTAGCGTGGCCCGACACCCTCGATCTTACCCGAGTACATGGGCGACCGGTGCAGGTTGTCGCGGATGATCGCGTGCGTGCGCTCGTTGGTCTGGGTGGTCCAGCAAGGGATTTGTTCCACGTGGAACTTCCCGTCGCGCCACTCGTTGAGCGTGAACAACTCGCGCTCGCCGCCGCGCCGCTCCAGGCGCTCCGGCCAGAACGTGAACGTGGGTGGTGGTTCGTCGCCGGGGTGTAGCTCGCAGACGGAGAAATCGATGGAACGCCCGTTCAAACGGCAGGGAGTGCCCGTTTTGAACCGCCCGATTTCAAAGCCGAGCGAGCGCAGGCTGTCGCTGAACGACGAAGCCGGGTCACCCATCCGGCCGCCTGCCTGGTTCTGCATCCCGACGTGCAACAGTCCACGCAGAAACGTCCCCGTGGTCACGACGACCGTGCGCGCCTCGTAGCGCACGCCGAGATGCGTCTCGACGCCCTCGACCCGGTCGCCTGTCGCGCTGACCACCAGTTGTGCCGCGCCGCCCTGATGCAGGTCCAGGCGTTCCTGCGCTTCGCACACCGCCTTGAGCCGGAACTGATACGCCTTCTTGTCGCACTGGCTGCGCGGTCCGCGCACGCTCGGGCCTTTGGAAGCATTGAGGGTCCGGCACTGGATGGCCGTCGCGTCAGCGTTGAGTCCCATGGCCCCGCCGAGCGCGTCGATCTCGCGGATCATGTGCCCCTTGGCGAGACCGCCCACGGCCGGATTGCAGGACATCTGGCCGATGGAATCCAGGTTCTGCGTGAGCATGGCCGTCTCGCAGCCCATGCGCGCGGCGGCCAGCGCGGCCTCGACGCCCGCATGGCCCGCGCCGATGACCAGCACGCCATACTTTTTGGGGAAGGTGAACACGGTTGGTCTAGAATGCAGCGGGGAAGCCGCGCTGCCACGGCCATGATAACCCACATCCGGTGATTGTTCCACGGGCCGCCTCCCCATGCCGCCACGTTTGCAATTGGACCTGATTACGCGATGTTCCGCGCGGGTGTGCCCTGCCTGACATGACAAAAAAGGAGCCCGTACCGACCGTACAAGCTTCGCCGTACAAATCGACGGCGGAAGAACTCGCCGCGTTGCGAAAAGTGTTCCGTCTCGCCTGCCGCTGCTACATGGAACGTGTGGAGATGGAAATCATCCGCGTGCACGAGCAGGTCGTGACGGCCGGGATGGCGGCGGCGTCCGTGGGGGAAACCCGGAAGCTCTCCAGCCCGCCGAGCGCGCGCGTCAAGGCCGCCGCGGCCACCAGCGCCGGGGACGCCCACAGCGAAATCCACGATCTGCGCGACATGCTCACACTGCTGCGCACGCTGGACGTGAAGCCCGAGACGGGCCGCCGTAAGGACCTCAAGAAGATCGAGTCGCTGGTGGAAGACCTGCGCGTGCTCTCGGAGCGGTGGGGGTAGCCCCCCCCGCTCGCCCCTGCTCAAGGAGTTCCTGCCGCTTAGCTCGTGATCTTTTTGACGATCTTTTTGATCGCCTTGCCAACTTCCGTCACCGGGCCTTCCGGCTTGATTGCCCTGGCGGATTTTTCGGCTTTCATCGCCTTGGTGGTCAACGGACCGGACGCTTTCGCAAGTTTCGCGTCGGCCGCCGTTTCCTCGCTCAGGGTCGTCGAAAGGGTTTTCAGGACCGCGCTCAACCCGAGCGCCCGCGCGAGATCGCAGGCGGAGGTGTAGCCGGACATTTCGTAATGCTCGACCCGGCGGGCGGCGGCGATGAGCATCAGGTCCTTCATCTCGGGCAGCGCGTCCTCGTCGATGGCTTCCTGCCCTTCCTGAACCAGCCCCACGGTGGCCTGACACGTCTTGCCGGTCGGCTTTTCCTTCAGGTCCGCACAGATGGTCTTGAGGCGCGCCGCGTGTTCCTTGGTCTGCTCGGCGTGGCGGGTGAAGCTGTTCTTCAGGTCGGGCGAAGCCGCTGCACGGGCCATCTTGGGAAGCGCCTTGGCGATCAGCGTTTCGGCGCTGTAGAGATCCTTGAGCTGATCGACGAGAACCTCGTGGAGGGAGGTGATTTCTTCAGACATATGCCACTACGGTACAAGCGATTATCACCCTAATCTAACGAAATAAACTGGCCCCGGCCGGGCGCACGCAACCGCCATCGGCAGGCACCCGCGAAGCATCTGCCCCGGGCAAGCCATCGTTTCGGTTGCCAACCCGGTCACATTGCGGAACAATGCTCCGGGGCCACCTGCCCTGCTTGACCCCTTATGCTGCCTGCCCTCTTTCTCATCCCGCTCGTCGCCCTGTTCCGCCTCTGGCTCGCCTGGCACCAGGATGCCGTGGGCGCGTCGAACTGGTTGCCGGGGTTCAGCCCGCTGGCGGCGGTGGCGCTGTGCGCGGGGGCGTTCCTGCCGCGGCGGCTGGCGCTCGTGGTGCCGCTGGGCATCCTGTTCCTGTCGGACGTGGTCATCGACGCCCACTACGGCGCGAGCTTCTTCGGCGGCTACCTGCTGGCGCGCTACGTCCTGTTGGCCGCGCTGGTCGGCGCGGGGTTGTTCCTGCGCACGCGGGGCGGGGGCCGCTCGTGGGCGAGCGTGCTCGGGGCAACGCTCGCGGGGTCGGTGTTCTTCTACGTGGCCAGCAACGCGTTCGCCTGGCTCGGTTCAACCGCTTACCCGCAAAACCTCGCCGGGCTCTGGCAGGCGCTCACGCTCGGGCTGCCCGGCTTCCCGCCCTCCTACGTTTTTTTCCGAAACGGGCTTGTCAGCGACGCCCTCTATTCTATGGTGTTCGTCGCCTGCGTTCGTCTGACTGTGCCCGCACGAGTGGAACCCGTTTCCTCCTCGCCGGTCGTGGTCTGAAGCCGGACGCATCCCCCATCCGCACGCGGTATCGGGACCATCGGCCTGGATTTTATCCCCGGGCGGCTGGCTTCCCGTGACCCCTCCCGGGCGCGGTTGGGACGTACGCGAACCTGTTTCCTTTTCCCATCAACAAACCGCCGCCCTGCCGCTGACCGGGTTTCCGTCCGCAGGGCCGTAGCCGAAAGACCGTTCTATGGACAAAAGCCGCCTGGAAGGAGAGCTAGCTATGCTCTCGCAGATGCTCCTCATCCGTCGCTTCGAGGAGCGCACGGCCCAGCAGTACCAACGCGGTGACCGCATCGGCGGTTTCTGCCACCTCTACATCGGCCAGGAGGCCGTCGTCGCCGGTTCGGTCGCGGCCACCCGGCCCGACGATTATCTCATCACCGCCTACCGCGACCACGGCCATGCCCTGGCGCGCGGCACCAGCCCGGACGCTTGCATGGCCGAGTTGTTCGGCAAGGCCACGGGCTGCTCCAAGGGTTTAGGCGGCTCCATGCACTATTTCGACAAGGAACGCGCGATGTACGGCGGCCACGCCATCATCGGCCAGCACCTTCCCCTGGCCACGGGGCTCGCATTCGCCAGCAAATACCGGGGCGAGGACCGCGTCACCCTCTGCTACATGGGCGACGGGGCCATTAATATTGGTGCTTTCCACGAGGCCCTCAACATGGCTGGACTCTACAAGCTGCCCGTTATTTTCATCTGCGAGAATAACGGGTTTTCCATGGGTACGCACGTCCACCGGTCGAATCCACTCAAGGAGATCGTCAACCGCGGCCGGGGCTACGATATGCCCGGCGTGGTGATCGACGGCATGGACGCCCGCGCCGTGCGCGATGGGCTGACGGAAATCGTCGAGACCGTCCGCAAGGAGCCGCAGCCGTACTGGGTGGAGATCCGCACGTACCGTTACCGGGGCCATTCCATGAGCGATCCCGGCCTGTACCGGACCAAGGAGGAATTGGACAAGTACAAGAACCTCGACCCCATTGCCAAGCTGTCCACGCAGTTGATCGACGAGGGCAAGATCACCAAGGAGCAGTTTGACGAGATGGATGCCCACGCCAAGCAGGTGTCCACGGACGCCGTGACGTTCGCCGAGAACAGCCCCGAACCGCCGCTGGAGGCGCTGTACGACTACACGTTCGTCAACACGGTGAACGGCGTGGCGGCAAGCGCCTCGTAACGTCGGCTTTTCCAAGCGATGAGAAAGGCCATTTTACTCCTGGTGTTTGCCGTTGCGACCTGTGCGTTCGGCACCGAGCCGGAAGCTGGCTTGCCAAGTCGTGATCCGGCCAGGGTGATCCCGCTCTTGCAGGCGCTGCCACCAGCCAGCACCTACGGGGACGTGCTCAGAATCCTCGGCAAGCCCAACCTGGAACTCGGAACGGGAATCCCGGATGCCATTTTCATCCTCAACGACGACAGCCGTGTTCATGTCACGACCCGCATCCATCTGCCGGACTTCGTCTCCAGGGTCAAAGCCATCATTGCGTACCCGCCCCACCGCGCCGTCAATCAGGGAGAGGGTAAAACTCTCTTCCCTGCTCCGCGCGCGACTTAGCCGCGCACTTGCCCGACGATCCTTCTTCCCGGCGTTACCCCGAATGTCATGGAGTCAGAAAGTTTTGACCGCAGTCTACGCGCGTTTTCTCACCGAACACCTTTCCAGGCGTTTACCGTGGAGCTAACGAGTGGCGCACGAATCACAGTCGATCATCCGGAAGCGTTGGTCTACCGCAGAGGTCTGGCTGTCTATATCGCTTTGGACGGTACTCCTACCCTGTTCGACCACGCCGGAGTGATGCCATTGACCGGTGCTCCCGACAAACAATCGGCCGCAGCCTGATATAACCAGAGTTTTCCACATGCGAGAAATCACCTACCGCCAAGCCGTCAACGAAGCCCTCTTAGAAGAAATGGAGCGTGACCCGGACACATTCCTCATGGGCGAGGAAGTGGCCGAATACAACGGCGCTTACAAGATCAGCCAGGGGCTGCTGGAGAAGTTCGGCCCCAAGCGCGTGATCGACACGCCCATCGCCGAGGCCGGGTTCGCGGGGTTGGGCGTCGGTGCCGCCATGGCGGGCCTGCGGCCGATCATCGAGTTCATGACGTTCTCGTTCTCGCTCGTGGCGTTCGACCAGATCGTCAACAACGCACCGAACATGCTCACCATGTCCGGCGGACAGTTCAACGTCCCCGTGACGTTCCGCGGCCCCAACGGGCCCGCCCACCAGCTCGGCGCGACCCATTCCCACGCCACGGAATGCCTGTACGCCAACTTTCCCGGTCTCAAGATCGTCATGCCCGCCACGGCACGCGACGCCAAGGGCCTGCTCAAGACCGCGATCCGTGACGATAACCCCGTGCTCGTGCTCGAAAGCGAACTGCTCTACAGCACCAAGGGCATGGTCGATGAGTTGGACACGGAAATCCTCGTCCCCTTTGGCAAAGCGTCGATTTCCCGTCCCGGGACGGATGTGACGATCATCTCCTACGCGCAGACCGTCCGCATGGCGCTCGCCGCCGCCGAAACGCTGCAAGGCCGGGGAATCAACGCCGAGGTGCTCGACCTGCGTTCCATCAAGCCGCTGGATCTCCAGGCCATCCTCGAAAGCGTGTCCAAGACGCACCGGGTGGTCATCGCCGAGCAGGACCGGCCGTTCTGCGGCATCGGATCGGAGCTGACGTACCAGATCCAGAAACACATCTTCGATGAACTGGACGCTCCCGTGGGCCGCGTGGCGCAGGAAGAGGTGCCCATGCCTTACAACGAGGCGCTGGAGACCGCCGTATTGCCGAGCGCGGAAAAGATCGTCCGCGCCGTGCTGGAAATCTGCCCGGCCTAGAACCAGGCGCAAGCCGTGTTCCATGTGGAACAAACGAGATATGATGGTGCCACGCCATCCGCGTGCCGCGCTGCGCGGGTGCGCGGCGTTGGTCGGTATCGTCGTCGGATTGACGTGGAGCCTCGCTGGCTGCGCCCAGCCCGGCGACTACACGGCGGATTCTGCCCACCCGGCGCGGCTCTACCAGGGCCAGGGACAGGGCGATACCGCCGAAGCAGCATCTGCACCCGATGCGCCACAACCGGCGGGCAGCAATTTCGGTGGACCGCCCGGTGGGAGCAGGTAAATGCGGCGCCAAAGGTCGGGAAGCCGCCATCGTGCCCAACGAGGGCATGATCAGCCTGCGGCCAGCCACTATAAAGATGCGCGGCAACCGCGGCGCGGACCCGTTGGCTAATTGTCAGGTCACGAACCTTGAGCGGATGGACCCTGAATTGACGTTGGCACGCGGGTGGCGCACAAGGCAAAGCGACACCCCTGGTCCAGGGATGAGGACTAACAGCGGGGCCGTTGAAGCAGGGGTGCGCGGGTAGCCTGCGTCGAGCGCGATTACCGCTGGGGGAAACGGATCAGCCAGGATTGCGGCAGCATAGCAGCAGGTTTGACTGCGGGAGTTCCTTCCGCCGGGAGTGATTTTGGAGCGGCTTCGGTCTGAAGATCCGCGAGACTCTTCACACCAATGATCGCTGCGAGATGGGCGCCTCTAAGTCTGCCTGGCGATTGCCGGAACAACATTGAGTTTAGACTGGATGGCGGATGAAACTTCATAGAACCGCGTGTTCCCTCGTCCACATATTCGTAACAGATGAATCATTGGATGGGCCATACTCCCTTGGGAGTAGACAGCGCCCTGACAGCAGGAAGGTGGTGACGAATGACCACCGTGCCAGAGGGCGCGCTTCATCGCGCAACATCGCTTGCAGTCGCTGCCGCCCCCGCCGTAAACTCCCCCTCCACTTCACTCCTAGCCCGACCTTCAACGATCAATTCCTATGGCCGAAATCACCATGCCCAAGCTGAGCGACACCATGACCGAGGGCACGCTCGTCGCCTGGAAGAAAAAGAAGGGCGACCGGATCGCTTCGGGCGACGTGATCGCCGAGGTCGAGACGGACAAGGCGACCATGGAAATGGAAGCCTTTGAAGAAGGCATCCTGACGGAGATTTTCGTACAGGAAGGCCAGAAGGTGTCTGTGGGTGAGAAGATCGCCCTCGTTGGTGCGCCCGGCCAGACGGCTGCCGCGCCCGCCGCGCCGCCACCCGCCGCCGAGGCGAAAGCCAGTCAGCAACCCGTTCCGGTGGCGGAGAAGGCTGCCGCGACTGCCGGGCAGGCCCTCGCGCCTGCGACCGCGTCCGGCAGCGAGATGGCCGAGGCCGCTGGAGTCGCCAATGCGAGCGATGCCGCCGATGGCAACGGCACGCAGACCGCCACGAACCGGGTCAGGGCGTCGCCACTGGCGAAGAAGACGGCCACCGCGCAGGGCGTCAATCTCGGTGGGCTTACGGGCTCCGGTCCGGGCGGGCGGATCATCCAGCGCGACGTACTCGGGGCCGCGTCCGCCCCCGCGCCACAAGCTGCCCCCGCGCCCGCCCCGGCCGCGATCCCGGCCGCCAGCAAGCCCGCCGCCCCGGCACCAACTGCCGCGCCCAAGCCGCCCGCGCCGCGCGTCGGGACATACCCAGCGCAAACCGAGACGCGCACGCAGCTCTCCGGGATGCGCAAGACGATTGCGGAGCGCCTGCTGGCCAGCAAGACGACGATCCCGCATTTCTATCTCCACACGGAAGTGGACACCGCCACGCTCACCAGATTGCGCGGAGAAATTAACAAGGCCGGGGAGAGGGACGGCGCCAAAATCAGCGTCAACGATTTCATCCTCAAGGCCGTGGCCAAGGCACTCGTCGCTGTGCCCAAGGTAAACGCCTCGTTCGCCGGCGATGCTGTCATTGTGTTTGGCAGTGTCTACTTGGCAGTCGCAGTGGCAATTGAAGATGGGCTGGTGACGCCGGTGATCAAAAGCGCCGAGCACAAGTCGCTCGCGGAGATCAGTTACGAGGTCAAGGACCTGGCGGTGCGGGCACGCAACAAGAAGCTGAAGCCAGAGGAATATCAAGGTGGCACATTTACAGTGTCAAACCTCGGTTCGTATGGCATCGACCGGTTCGACGCCATCGTCAACCCGCCGCAGGCAGCGATCCTGTCCGTGGGCGGCGTGGTGAAAAAGCCGGTCGTCAACGCGGCGGGCGAGGTCGTGGCGGGCGAGCGGCTGGACCTGGGCCTGAGCTGTGACCACCGCGTCGTGGACGGTGCCTTGGGCGCGCAGTTCCTGGCCGAGTTGAAGCGCCTGCTGGAAAGCCCTTTGTTGCTGCTGCTCTGACGAGGTTGGACGCGGGAAGGCGACGGCCCGGGCACCACCGGCCCGCGCGGGGCCGGTGGGCCGGTGCCCGGGCTTGCGCGCGGCGCTGAATCCGGCCAATACTGGCGCGCGATGTTCGCCGATCTTTCCCGTGTCCTCTACGACGAGCCCACGATCCTGCGCCGCCTCGACGAACTGGCGGCGGAAATCTCCCGCGATTACGGCGACAAGCATGACCTGACGGTGGTCGCCGTGCTCAACGGCTCGTTCATGTTCCTGGCGGACCTGTTGCGGCGCATCCCGCTGCCACTGCACGTCGAGAGCCTGAGCGTGTCCAGCTACGTGGGCGACCGGACGACAGGCGTCGTGACCTTTGACCAGCACACGATGCCCGACGTGGCCGGGCGGCATGTCCTCGTGCTGGACGACATCCTCGATAGCGGCCACACGCTGTCTGCGGTGCGCGCGCGGCTGCTGGAGCAGGCCCCCGCGAGCGTGCGGCTCTGCGTGCTGCTACGCAAGCGCCGGGCCCGCGAGAAGGCCGTCGAGGCGGACTACACCGGCTTCGACATCGCGGACGAGTTCGTGGTCGGCTATGGGCTGGATTTCATGGAACGCTACCGCAACCTGCCGTGCATCGGCGTGCTGAGCGAGGCGACGATCCGGCGCGGATTGGCAGGCGCGGAATGAAGAATTTTTAGCCGCAAAAAGCGCAAAAAACGCAAAAGGGGAAAGGATGGAGACTCCAGGCTTCCTTTCTCCTTTCCGTTCTTCTTTTTGCGCCTTTTGCGGCTAATCTTCCGCCTTTGCCTCAGCGGGTGACGAAATGCACGGCGAACAACGCCGCCAGCGCGTACGCCAGCCACGACACCTCGCGCCCGCGCCCCAGGCCCAGCATCAACAGCGCGTGGACCAGGAAGCCCACCGCGATGCCCTCGCTGATGCTGAACGTCAGCGGCATCGCCAGGATCGTCAGCCCCGCTGACACCGCCGTGGGGAAGTCCTGCCAGTCGATCTCGCGCACGCCCTGGAGCATGAACAGGCCCACGATCACCAGCGCCGGGGCTGTCGCCGCCGCCGGGACCGCCAGGATCAGCGGGGTGAAGAACAGCGCCACCAGGAACAACGCGGACACCGCCACGGAGGTCAGCCCCGTGCGCCCGCCTTCGGCCACACCCGCGGCGCTCTCGATGTAGCTCGTCGTGGTGCTCGTGCCCAGCAGGGCACCGAACATCGCCGCGCCCGCGTCGGCGGCCAGCGCGCGGCCCAGGCGCGGCAGGTTGCCCTCCGCGTCGGTCAGCCCGGCGCGTTTGGTGACGGCCAGCAGCGTGCCCAGGTTGTCGAACAGGTCTACGACGAGCAGGGTCAACAGCAGCGGCAGTGCCCGCCCGAACTGCGTGAACAGGAAGCGCAGGTCGAGCCGGCCCAGCGTCGGCCCGAGCCCCTTCGGCCACCCGAAGACGCCCGCCGGAGGGTTGGTGACGTGCGGCCCGAACGGCGTGCCCGGCAGCGCGGGAATCCACCGCCCTGCCACGGCCACGGCGAGCACGCCGATCACGATGGCCCCGCGTACCTTGCGCCCGAGCAGGGTCGCCGTCAGCACGATGCCCAGCAGCACCAGCCACAGCGCCGGTTGCCGGAAATCGCCCAGGGCCACGAACGTTTCCCGATCCGCCACGATGACCCCACCGTTCTTGAGCCCGATGAACGCGATGAACAGCCCGATGCCACAGCCGATGGCGGTTTTCAAGCCCGGCGGGATCGCCGCGACGATGCGTTGGCGCACGCCGCCCGCCGTCAACGCGAGGAAGAACACGCCCTCCCAGAACACGAGCCCCAATGCCTCCTGCCAATGCAACCCGCCCTTGAGACACATGGTAAACGCGAAGAACGCGTTGAGCCCCATGCCGGGCGCGAGCGCGAGGGGATAATTGCTCAGCAGACCCATGGCGAGCGTGGTGCCCGCGGCGGCAAGCGCCGTGGCCGTCAGCACCGCGCCCGGGTCCATGCCCGCCGCGGAAAGAATGAGCGGGTTGACGGCGAGGATGTAGGCCATCGCCGCGAAGGTGGTCAACCCGGCGGTGAGTTCACGGCGCGCGGTGGTGCCGTTCTCGCGCAGGTGGAAGAGGCGTTCGATGGCGGACAGCATGACGTTGCGTCCAGATGTAACGTCCACACACGCCGTTGCCAAGCCGACGGTTGCTGTCTGCTATCAGACAAGATCGTGCACCTTGTTTTGCGACTGTCGTTCGCCGAATACATAGTTAGGCGAGATTCGCGCATCCTTAATGAACGAACACATTTTGCAGAACAACTTGACGACTCAATGGGCCAGCGAGGGACCAACGATTCCGCCATTTGGCCGTCTCACCTTGGTCGCTTGGGAAGTGATGTTTCCCTCTTGGGAAATCAATCACCATACCACAGGCAAGTGGACACCTTCGATAGACTTTGTGTTTTATGCTGACTCAAGCGCATTTGTCCTTCTTGAGTTGAAGGACAATATAGAGAACTATGGAGAGTTTTTGTCAGCTTTTTGCCAAGTCACTCATCGTGCATCCCTCTTTGCCAACACGTACAGCCGAGAGCGGTTGCTCCATGCTCATACGCGCTGTGTAGAGGGCGCGGCCGGACGCCGCAACGAAGCTTTTCAGCTTCTTTCGCTGGCGACCGCGCCGGAGACGATCAGTTTCGGGGCAGTCCACCGCGTCATTGGTGCGGTTTCGTTTCCGCGTTGTGCCGACACGCTTCTGCCACATCTCAATCAGGCGTCGTTTTCAGATTTGCTTACCAAGCTTGCCTCCCGTTCCCAACGTTCCAAAGAGTTCCGTCGATTTCGTGACATTGCGCCCAGTGATTATCAAGCCTTGGCCGCTTCCCCAGCATACGCCTTCTCTGTGTGACCCATCTTGCCTCACAGCACGTTCCAGCGAACAGAGGCCAGCGTTCACGTCTTTTCTGTTCCACCACCCCTTGCCTCGCCAGCCTCAGTTCGCTGAGCTTGGCTCCATGAGGCCATCCGCGCTTGCCACAGAGACAACCAATTTCCATATTGCATCCATGACACAGAAAGAACTGGTGCTCGGCGCCATTGGTGAGCTTCCCGACGACGCCTCGCTGGAAGAAATCGCCGGGCGGGTGGATTTTCTCGCCGCCGTCCAGAAAGGTTTTGACCAACTCGACCACGGGGAAGGCATTTCCCACGAGGAACTCAAGCGGCAGCTCGCTTCATGGCTTACTCGCTGATCTGGTCTCCCGCTGCCCGCGACGATCTGCACGACATCACCCGGTACATCTCTCACGACAGTCCACCGCGCGCGCAAGCCTTCGCCCTGCGGCTCATTGCACGGGTGGACATCTTACAGGAGCAGCCAGAGATCGGCCGGGTGGTTCCCGAGCGTCGCGTGCAGCACATCCGCGAGGTCATCTTCCGTCCCTACCGCATCGCTTACCGGGTGGATCACCGGCGCGAGGTTGTTGAAATCGCCCGGGTCTGGCACGCGGCGC
>CAXTVY010000019.1:0-7777 GCA_964247665.1 uncultured Chthoniobacterales bacterium
TTGGGTGAGCACGGTGTTGGCGGCGGTGTGTTGCGCGGGGATGCTGGCCGTGTCGGGCACGGTGCCCTGGCACGTCGCGTTCCCGGCGATGGCGGGCGTGCACATGCTCATCGGCGTGGGCGAAGCGCTCATCACGGCGCTGGTGCTGGTGGCCGTGGGGCAATCGCACCCGGAATTGTTGTATTCCCCCGCACGCACCGTGGAGGAACGCAGCAGCTACCGGACATTGATGGGCTATGGTCTGATCGCGGCAGCCGGGCTGGCGCTGTTCCTATCGCCGTTCGCCAGCAAATCGCCCGATGGCCTGGACCATGTGGCCGAGGCGCACGGCTTCGCTGCCGCCTCGCAACACTTCTGGGCCGCGCACACGCCCTTCGCGGAATACGTCATGCCCGGGGTTCATTCAGCGTCCGTTGCAACGGCGCTGGCGGGTTTGTTTGGCACGGTGATCGTGTTTTTCCTGGCGAGATGGACTTCGCGCTTATTGCTTCCAGCTGACCAACCTGCGTGGCAGAACCCGTCTTAGCAGTCACCGTGCGTTTTCTATGAACGGTGCCATCGAACTACACGATTCCACCCTGGCAGCCGTCATCCAAGAAGGGATTCTGGTCACGCTTTCATTTTCTCCGGCCTACGTGCATCGCTCCTCGGGCCGTCCAGGCATCGACGCCGGTTCCGGCTGGACACAGACGGTCACATTCACTTTCGCTGACGCCGTCGTTCCAACGCTCGTTGCCATGCCGTGCTGGGTTGTGGACGGCGGGCTGAGAATCAACGGCGTGCGGCACGAAAACCTTGTTCCCACCGAGGGGGTCTTCGATGACCATTGTGAGTTGTGGCTGGCGACTGAAAACGCCGAAACGTTGACGATTCGTGGCAGCCGTCTCACGGTATCGTTGCACGGTGAAGGACATTACGTCGAAGAAGTGCCGTAACCTCAAGGTTGCCAATGCACGCGGGCCTGCTCGAAAGCTATCAGCCTAGGCGTAGCGCCGTCCACCGGCTGCCCTCCCGGGCAAAACTCGTCGGCGCTTTGGCTTTGATATTCTGCGTGGTCGGCGTACCGCGCGGGTGGGACAAGATCGGGCCAGTCGTCTTCGTGGGCGCGACATTGCTGCTATTCGCCACGGCCGCCGGCAGCCAGTTGCCGGTGCGGTTTCTCCTGCGGCGGCTGTTGCTTCTGGAACCCTTCGTCTTCAGCATCGCGGCGCTCTCCCTCTGGCAGCCGCACGGGTGGGCGGTCTTCTGGCAAGCGGTCGCGCGCAGCACGCTCTGTCTGGCGACATTGGTGCTGCTGGCGGCGACCACGCCGTTCAGCGAGATCATCCGCGTGCTGCGCGCGTGGCGGGTGCCCGCGCTGCTGCTGACCACGCTGACCCTCATGGACCGCTACCTGTTCGTACTCGTCGAGGAAAGCGGCCGGATGCAACGCGCCCGGGCTAGCCGCACGTTCGCGCCGCGCCCGCGCTGGGCGGTGTGGCGCACGCTGGCGGGAACGCTCGGCGAGCTTTTCGTGCGTTCGGTCGAGCGCGCTGGGCGCATCTACGCCGCCATGTGCGCGCGGGGCTGGGAAACGTCCGCGCCGCCCAAAGGTTGAAGGGTTGAAATGTCGTGCGCATGGAGGACCCTTTCCGCGCCATGCCCAATGCCCTGGAAGTCCATGACCTGTCGTTCCATTACGACGACGGGCGCGCCGCGCTCTCCGGCGTGAGCTTCGCCGTGCAGCCGGGCGAGTGCGTCGGACTGCTCGGCCCCAACGGCGCGGGCAAGAGCACCCTCCTCTTGCACCTCAACGGCATCCTGCCCGAGCGGCTGCCCGCGCACGAGAAACCCGCCGTGATCGTGGACGGTCTGCCGTTGATCCAGGGCAACCTGCCCGCCGTGCGGCAACGCGTGGGGCTCATGTTCCAGCAGTCCGACGACCAGCTTTTCTGTCCCACAGTATGGGAGGATGTCGCTTTCGGCCCGCGCCAGCAGGGGTTGCGCGGTGATGCGCTGGGTGAACGGGTCCGCCTGTGTCTGGAGCGCGTGAATTTGGCCGGTTTCGAGCACCGCCGTCCACACCAACTCAGCCAAGGAGAGAAACGGCGCGTGTGCCTCGCGGGGGTGTTGGCGTGCGAGCCGGGCGTGCTCGTGCTCGACGAGCCGACGAGCGACCTCGACCCACGCGGGCGGCGCGAATTCAAGGAACTGCTGCGGAGCGTCCCGGCGACGAAGATCATCGCCACGCACGACCTGGAACTCGTCGTGGAGCTATGCCCGCGCGCGCTGTTGCTCGACGGCGGTGAACTGGTGGCCGACGGCCCGACGGTGGACCTGCTTTCAGACGAGGCGTTGATGCTCGCGCACGGCTTGGAAAAGCCGCACATCCTCCAGCATCGGCACCCGCACGGTGGTTTGTCTCACACCTGAACACGCTCCTCGCTTTGCACCTTAATTACGGTTCGGTTTCCGTCCCCTTCTTGCCATGATCCAAACTCTTCCCGGCTTCCGTGATTTCTACCCGGCCGACTGCGCCGCGCGCAACTACGTGTTCGAGCGCTGGCGCGAGGTGGCCCGGCGTTACGGGTTCGCCGAATACGATGGTCCCACGCTGGAGCCCGTTGAGCTTTATCGCAAAAAAAGCGGCGGCGAACTGGTCGGACAGCTCTTTAATTTTGTCGATAAAGGCGACCGCGAGGTGGCCATGCGCCCCGAGATGACCCCCACCCTCGCGCGGATGGTCGCCGCCCGGGACCGCGAGTTCAAGAAGCCGCTGAAGTGGTTTTCCATCGCACCGTTCTTTCGTTACGAGAAGCAGCAGAAGGGCCGGTTGCGCGAGTTCTACCAGCTCAACTGCGACCTGATCGGCGAGGCATCGCCCGCCGCCGACGCGGAGATGATCGCGCTCGTCATCGACCTGATGCGCGCCTGCGGGCTGACGAAGGACGATTTTTTCGTGCGAATCAACGACCGCAACGTGTGGCGGCAATTCCTCGCCGCGCGCGGCGTGGAGCCAGAGCGCGCACCGGAGTTTCTCCAGATCATCGACAAGATCGAGCGCGAGCGGCCGGAGGTCATCGCCGCGAAGCTGGCCCCGTTCGGGGTCGATCCCGGTGAACTGGACCGGTTCATGGCGCAGCCCGTGTCGGCTTTGGGCGGCGCGCTC
The DNA here is from genome assembly GCA_964247665.1 of uncultured Chthoniobacterales bacterium. GTDB lineage: Bacteria > Verrucomicrobiota > Verrucomicrobiia > Chthoniobacterales > SZAS-18 > CAHJWO01. The sequence goes on from CAXTVY010000019.1 coordinate 3,149, forward strand.
GCTACGGTGGAAGCCGACCTGCAAGCGCGTGGGTTGAGCAATTACGTGACGTTCGATCCGCGCATCGTGCGCGGTTTGGCGTACTACACGGGCATTGTGTTCGAGGTGTTCGACCGTGCGCGAAAATCCCGCGCGCTGGCGGGCGGCGGACGGTACGACGAGTTGATCGGCTTGCTTTCCGACGGGTCGGTCAGACACCCTACGTTCGGCTTCGCGGTGGGCGACGTGACGTTGCTGGACCTGCTGCGCGCCCTGCCGCACACCGCCGCCAAACTCGATGCCGCCACGAGGGCCGCCAGCGCACCGGAAGTCTACGTCGTCGTGGCCGACGAGGTGTTCCGCCCGCAGGCACTCAGTCTGGTGACCCAACTGCGCGACGCGGGCCGCCGGGTCGATTTTTCGCTCACCCCGCAGAAGGTCGGCAAACAGTTCCAGGCCGCCGAAGCCCTCGGCGTGGCACACGCGGTCGTCGTCGGCAACGAGTGGCCGCAGGTGAAGCTAAAAACCCTCACCACGCGCGAGGAACATGTCGTGGCCGCCGATGATTTACAGGCTGCCCTCGGGCTTCATGCCTCCGGCGCATCCTGACCGTAGTCCGGGTAGTCGGTGTAACCCGTGGGACCAAAGGTGTACCAGTGGCTGTTGTCATCGAACTTCGCCAATGGCCAGCCGTGCCGGAATCGCTCCACGAGGTCCGGGTTCGTGATGTACGGTCGGCCGAACGCAATCAGGTCCGCGTCGCCCGAGGCAATCCGGTCTTCCGCCGTGGCCTGCGTGTAGCCGACGTTGCCGATGATTGTCCCCGGGAAAACCGCGCGGAACTCTTTCAAGGTCATCGGCTCGCCCTGCTGATGGAAACCGAAACCGAGGCCGTCCATGACGTGCAGGTAACCCAGGCCACGCTTGCCCAACTCGGTCGCCGCGTAGAGAAATTGCTCGCGAAAATCCGGCGAGCCCACATCGTTGTAGGTGCCGTTGGGCGAGAGGCGCACGCCCACATGTTCGCCGCCCCAGACACCGATCACCGCGTCAGCGACTTCCAAGAGGAACCGCGCGCGGTTCTCGATGGAGCCGCCGTATTCATCCACACGCTGGTTGACGACGCTCTGGAGGAACTGGTCGAGCAGATAGCCATTGGCCGAGTGGATTTCCACCCCGTCGAACCCGGCATCCTTCGCGCGCCGGGCAGCGGCGGCGTAGTCGGACACGACGCCGGGGATCTCGAAAGTTTCCAGCGCGCGGGGCGTCTCGTAGTCTTTCTTGCCTTCGGGCGTGTTGATGTGCCCGGTCCTGATCGGGATCGGCGACGATGATACGCCCGGCGAACGATCCTCCCGCAGCAGGCTGTGCGAGGAGCGGCCGGTGTGCCAGAGTTGCAGGTAGATGTGCCCGCCCTTGGCGTGGACGACCTCCGTCACGGCACGCCAATCAGCGCCTTGCTTGTCCGTGTAGATACCCGGGGCCTGCATCCAGCCGATAGCCTGTCGGGAGATGAATGTGCCTTCCGTGATGATCAGTCCCGCCCCGGCGCGCTGGCCGTAGTAACGCACCATCATTCCGTTGGCCTCCTGCGTGGTGCCCGCACGGCTGCGAGTCAGCGGAGCCATGACGACGCGGGTAGAAAGCGCCAGACCACCGAGCGTGCAGGGAGAGAGAAGATGATTTGACATTGAATTATCAATAACGCTCCACGAGGTCCGGCCGGACGTGGTGATCAATGGATCGCGGCGACGGCAAGAGAAATTGGGGGTGACTTCCCGGCCGGGACAGTCCACACTACCAGCCCCTTTGATCCTCCTCTTATGAGCGCCTACCGCACCCAAACCTGCGACCAACTCCGCCCCGCCGACGTGGGCCAGACTGCCACGCTCGCTGGTTGGGTCGATTCCCGCCGCGACCACGGCGGCGTCATCTTCATCGACCTGCGCGACCGCCAAGGCATCACGCAGGTTGTGTTTCGCCCCGAGGAAAACGCCGGTGTCGCCGGGCTCTCGCACAGCCTGCGCTCCGAGGATGTCATCACCGTCACCGGCAAAGTTTCGCCGCGCCTCGCAGGCAAGGAGAACGCCACCCTGCCCACGGGTGCCATCGAACTCGTCGCTGACTCCCTGACGGTCCTCAACAAAGCCGAGGTGCCCCCCTTCCCGCTCGACCAGGAAGTTGTCAACGAGGACACGCGCCTGTCGCACCGCTACCTCGACTTGCGCCGCCCCCGCATGGCGCGCAACCTCCGGCAGCGGCACCGCATCGTCAAAACCGTGCGTGATTACCTCGACGACGCCGGGTTCCTGGAGATCGAGACACCCATCTTGTCCAAGAGCACGCCCGAAGGCGCGCGCGACTTCCTCGTGCCCAGCCGCCTGACGCCGGGCAGCTTCTACGCGTTGCCGCAAGCCCCGCAGCAATACAAGCAACTCCTCATGGTCGCTGGGCTGGAGAAATATTTCCAGATTGCCAAGTGCTTCCGCGATGAGGATCTGCGCGCCGACCGCCAACCGGAGTTCACCCAGATCGACATCGAGGCCAGCTTCGTGGACCGCGAGGACATCATCACGCTGGTCGAAGGGATGCTCAAAAAGGTGTTCCGGGCCGCGCTGGATGTGGAGGTCCCGACGCCTTTTCCGCGTTTGACCTACGCCGAGGCGATGGACCGCTACGGCAGCGATAAGCCGGACACCCGCTTCGGAGTCGAACTCGTGGACCTAGGCGACACGTTTGCACAAAGCGCGTTCAAGGTGTTCCGCGGCGCGCTGGACAACGGTGGCGTGGTGAAGGCGATCAACGCGAAGGGATTTGCGGGCATCACCACGGGCCAGATCGAGGAATTGACGAAGATGGCACAATCCTACGGGGCCAAGGGTCTGGCGTTCATCAAGGTGGAGAACGGCGAGTGGAAATCGCCCATCGTGAAGTTCTTCTCGGACGCCGAGAAAGCCGCCCTGACCGGGCTGCTCAAGATCGAGGAAGGCGACCTGATCCTCTTCGGAGCGGACAAGCGCGAAACCGCCTGCGAGGTGTTGGGACGCATCCGCCTGCGCGTAGCCGAAATCCTGAAGCTTACGGCCGAGAGTAAAGCCTGGAACCTGCTCTGGGTGTTGGATTTTCCGCTGCTCGCCTTCAACCAGGACGAAGGCAAATGGGACGCGGTGCATCACCCATTCACGCGTCCGCTGGCCGAGGACCTGCCGTTGCTGGAATCGAGCGACACCTACGGCCAAGCGCGCGCTGCCGCATACGACATCGTGCTCAATGGCTTCGAGGTCGGAGGTGGGTCGATCCGAATCCACGAGAGCGCGCTGCAATCGAAGATGTTTGACATCCTCGGGGTCAGCGGCGCGCAGCAGATCGAGCAGTTCGGCCACATCCTCAAGGCGTTCTCGTTCGGCGCGCCGCCGCACGGGGGCATCGCGTTGGGGCTGGACCGGCTGGTGATGCTGCTCTGCGGCGAGGACTCCATCCGTGAGGTCATCGCCTTCCCCAAGAACAACCGGGGCCAGGATTTGATGAGCCAGTCGCCCGCTGTGGCCGAGCCGCGGCAGTTGCGCGAGTTGCACGTGCAAACGACGGTCAAGGCAGCCGCGCTGCCCACCCCGGCGGTGCCGACGACAATGCCCTCGGGCGCGCAACCCTGAGCGGAAAGGCGGCAGGCGGCAGGTGGAAGTGCGAAGGCGGCAGGAAAACGGAATCCTCATCAGGTGCAGAAACCACTTTCCCATCCCGGGCAGCGGCGTTGCGCGCTTCACTTTTTGATTTCCGCGTTCCGACTTCGCACTTCCGTTTTGCTCTGCCTGCTGCCTGCTGCCTGCTGCCTGCCGCCGGCTGCTTTTTCTCAGGGCCTCTTCCCCGATGGCAGCAAGCGGACGAAAGATTCCATCGTCACCGCGCCGCAGCCGGTCGGTGCCGGGGCGGCGGCCACGCGAGATTCCGTCGCGCGGCGGAGCCCCACACGAACGTCACCGGGTCCGCGTCCCGACACGGTGCAACTGCCCTACAATCTCGTTTGGGGTGACTCAGCGGGCCGCTTGTCGAGCCTGATCGCCGGGGTCGGCGCGAAGATTACGAACAAGAAGACCGATGGCCCCAAGGAAATCTGGACCGTGGATGGGATCATCGCGCCCAACCTGCAAAATTCCCTGTTCACGTTCCAGAGTGGTCAGTTGCTGGCGTTGGAGTTCGACTATGGCCAGCCGAACTGGACCACGGACCAGTACAACGAGCAGATGGGCCAATTCCGGCGGCTGCTGGAGAGCAAGTGCGAGGCACCGGGCGAGTTAATCAGCCGTGGACCGACCGAGCCGCCCGCGCCGGACAGTACGGTCAAGGAGACGCTCACCGGCTACCAGTGGAAACACGGCGACACCGTGGTGCAGCTTTTCTATTTCTCCGCCGAGGACAGCGCCAAGAACCAGACCTACCGCTCGATCAGCGTGCATTATCACTACACGAATCCTTACGCGGACGCTGCCCCGCCGCCCGAGGAAGCCAGTGCGGCTCCGCCGAGTGGCGACGTTGCCGCGCCTGCCGTGGGGGCGGCATCCGCATCCGGCGCCGCAGCCAGTCCGTCGCCCGGGGACGCGGCACATCCCGCGCCGGGTGTGACCGTAACGCCGCCGCGAGGCAGCCAGAAGC
>CAXTVY010000019.1:7787-28941 GCA_964247665.1 uncultured Chthoniobacterales bacterium
GCCAGAAGCCGGGCGGAAAACCTGCTCCCGGGACACCCGAGAACGATCCGCTGCCGGAACATTAACAGGGGCAGGCCCCCGAAATCGGCACTCACGGCTCCGGCGTTTGCTCGTCCTCTTCCAGCGGCGCGGGCCGGAGGATTTTCCAGGCGATTAACCCTGCCATCAGCAGACCTCCCACCAACGCGATGTTTCCCGCCGCGTAAAGCTGGCCTGCCTGCTGGCGGGCAAACACGTCGTTCGCCGACACGGGTGGCGCCAATCCCCACGCCGTCCGAAGTGGGTCGCGTGCCCATCCTACCACCAACATCAGGATGCCTGGCAGGCACGGCGGCACCAGCAGCAGCCATTGCACCAGCCTGGCGTTCCCCCGGGTGGCAGGTGGCGGTGACATTCAAGGCACCTTCGCCGCCGCGTAGTTCGGGAAGCGGCTCTTCAACTCGTCGCTGGCTTTCTTCGCGTCGGCGCTGCGTCCGGCCTTCTCGAACGCTTCCACCGCCTGCTTGAGCGCGGCGGGCGTGATCTCGGAGTCGTCGTACAACACCGACACGCTCATGTATGATTTCGCCGCCGCCTCGAACTTGCCCTGATCATAGGCGATCTTGCCGCCGAGCATCCGGGCCTTCGCGTTCAATACCCCTTCGGGTTGCAACTGTAGCGATTCATCCACGCTTTTCTGGGCGTCGTCGTACTTTTTGAGTCCGACCAGCGCCTCGCCCTGCGCCAGCAATCCCGCCGCACGCGTGGCCGGCTCGGGCGAGGCGCTGGCCAAGAACTTCTGGCTGGCATCGAGCGCGCCATCGTACTTGTCGAGCGTCAGGCGCGCCCGCGCCAGCATCAGCCACGTCTCCGGAGGCTTGTCGCCCGCTGCTTCTGTTGAGGTGGACAGATGCCGCTCCGCCGCCTCGTAGTCCTTGGCATCGTACTCCTGTTCGCCCAACCATCCCAGGATTGACGGGGGCACGCCTGGCTGGGTCTTCGCCTTCTGATAGGCGTCCACCTCGGTGGCCAGTTTCTTGGTGTCCTTGACTGCAGCGTCCTTGTTGAGCGCGTACTGGCAGCGGATCAACATCAGCGATGCCTTCGCCCCGTACTCTTTCGGGTTATCCTTGCGTGCGGCCTCAAACTCTTTCGCCGCTCCTTCGTAGTCTTTCGCCGGATCGTACAGCGCCGTGGCGACGAAATAATGCGCCAGCCCTGCCGCTTCCGTCTTGGGATAGTCCTTGAGCAGGATGCGGCAGGTGTCAGCCATGCCCTTGGGATCGCCCTGCTGGCCGAGGATGAACGCCTTTTGCTGCAAGGCCATCTCGCGCTCCTTGGCATCCTTGTGGTCGGTGATGATCTCGCTGAAATCCGTCAGTGCTTGGTCGTACTTCTTCAACTGCTCGTAGGCTACCGCGCGCTGGACCAGCGCCTTGGTCACAAACGGATGGTCCGGATACGAATCCAAAAACTTGCGGAACGCCATCACGGTCTTCTCGGGCTGGGGCGGGTGCGCCTGCCCGTAGCAATAACCCAGCCGGTACGCGACTTCCGCCTTATATTTGGGCGGCAGATTGTTAGAAACATCAATGATCGCGTAGGCCAGTGCCGCGCCATCGTAATCGGCCTTCTTGAAAAGTGTGTCGGCCTTCATCAGGCGCACCTGGTCGATCTTGACCGCCTCCGGACTGCTGAGAATGAAATCGTCTGCTTCCTTGACGAAATTCGGGTCGTTCGTTGCGTACAGGCTGATGATGCGCTGGTAACGCGCATCGGCGGCTTGCGGCGCGCGCGGGAACTGGCGCAGGATATCGTCGTAGATCTCGCGCGCCTCCGCGTGCTTGCCCAACTGGCGCTGCGAATTGGCAGCGAGCAGCATCGCCTCGGGCTGCTGGGCCGCCGGAATTGCGGGCTTCATGCCGGGATACGCCTCCAACAATTGCTTATACTTGTTCGTGTCGTAAAACAGGTGCATCTGCGCGAGCATCGCATCCGCACGAACCCCCGCGCCGCTGCCGGGCAGGCCAATGGCGCGCGCATAGAGCACGGCGGCCGTGTCGTTCTGGCCGAGGTCGCGCGCGAGCAAGCCCGCCTTGTACGACGCGTCCGCTTGCAGACCAGGCTTCGTGGCCTCACGCGAGAGCGCCTCGTACTGCTTGAACGCCTCGTTGTAATGCTTGTCGTTGACGGCCATCGTCGCCAAGGCGAGGCGCGATTCGTCACGGTACGGATTATCCTTCGTGACAGTCAGGATTGACTCGTAGACCTCGCGCGTTTCGTCGCGCCGGTCGAGTTGCTCCAGGCAGATCGCCTCGTAGTAGCGCGAGATCAGCCGCACCTCATCGTTTTTGGCCATGGTGCCGGACTTGCGGAACAGCGGCAGCGCCGTCGTGTAATCCTTATCCTCGTAATCGATGCTGGCCAGCCGCAGCGCCGCCGGGCCGACGAACTCGCCTTCCTGATAGGCGATGACGAGATTTTGATAGCTGGAGCGCGCCGCCGCCGTCCGCTTGAGCAGGCGGTACGATTCGCCCACCCACCACAGGGCGGCCTCGCGGTGCTTGCCTTCGGGGAACTGACCCAGGTAGCGCTCGTATTCGGCGGCGGCCTGTGCGAACTGCTTACGGTCGTAGAAATCGTTGGCGAGGTTAAACTGGGTTTCCTCGGGTGAGGCGTTGGGCACACCGGGCGCGCCGGGCGCGATGCGGATGTCCGTGGGGTCATCCCCATTGCCGCCGACCGGGGGTTGCTGGGCCACCTGCCGGGATGGATCAGCCTCGTCGCCGGCCGCCGCCGGTGGATTGTGCGGCTTGATCCTGGGACCCTTGGGCACTGGCGTCCCCGCCGGGCTCTCGGCGGCTTCCGGGGCGGGCGTGGGATCGTAGGGAGCATCGCTGCCGGGCTTGGGATAGTTCGCTTTGGCGCGGGGGGTCGGCGAGGGCTGCCCAGTGGACGGCACCTTGTTCATCCAGGCCGGATTTTCCGGCACCGGGTCGGCCGGTACGGCCCGCGCGGTGGGTGGCGCACCGGTAGAGAGCGCGGTGTCGTCGCCCTGCACGGGCAGCGCCCGGCGCACCGTGGGCTCGGACTTGGCGGGCGTGGCGGCGGGCACGGTTTGGAAAGGTTGCAACCCCGGCGTGGCGTCCTGCGCACAGGCGACGGCCACGCCTGCGGTTAGACCAGAAGCCAAGACGAGCAGGCACCGGGCGGACCGGCCAATCCGTTGGAGAACGTCGTGCCGGATCATGATTGCGATTGGGGTTTGGACGCGGCGAAAGCAACGTTCCAGATGTTAGCCTCGCGGCAGGTATCAAGCACGCCGAGCACGTAGTTGTAAGGCACTTTTTCGTCCCCGCGCAGGATCACGGCCTGATCGGGATAGATGTCGGAAAGCTGCTTGAGCTTGGCGAGAAGCTGGTCGTGGTTGAGCGTCTGGCGGTTGAGAATCACGCTGCCGTCCGCCGTCACGTTGAGGATGCATTGACTGATAGGCCGCTGCGCATCCTTGCCCTCTTTGGCTGTTGGCACCTTGACCTCCAGCGCGGTTTCAGCGCGGGAAAAATTGTAGGTGACGATGAAGAAAATAAGGAGGCAGCAGAACACGTCGATCATCGGCGTGACCTGGAAACCCAGCACGGGAGGAACGGCAGTTTTCGGACGGAAGTTCATGGCGGAAAGGAGATGGGATGCAGGGTGCAGGATACAAACTATCGCGGCGGATCGTGCTCACTTCACTTGTCGGTGTGGAGTATCTGGCAGCCGGGTCAGACATCGATGCCCCGCCTGCATCTTGTATCCTGTACACGGCTTTTTGCAGCGCACCTCGGCGTTAGAAGTCCTCTTCCAGGGCAGCAGCCTCACGCTCGCGCTCACGGCGCCGCCCGGCACCCGCCCCGGCTGGGGCGGTAGAAGTATAGTACAACGAGAACACCGCCAGAATTTGCGTGGACGCCGCTTCCAGGTCGGCTGTGAGCCGTTGTACCCGGCCCCGGAAGTATGCGTAGCCCGTGAACGCCACGATGCCCACGACGAGGCCGCTGGCCGTACAAACCAGTGCTTCCGATACGCCTTGGGCGAGCATCATCGGCTTGGACGTGGCGAGGTCAGTGGCCAGCGCGCCGAAAGAGTGGATCATGCCCGACACCGTGCCGAGCAATCCTACCATCGGCGCGATGGTGCCCACGTCGGCGAGGTAGGTGATGCGATGGCTGAGCGAGGACACCTGCCGCATACCTTCAGTTTCGGCGATCTCGCGCACATTGGCGACCGTGGCTGTGGGATTGTCCTTGGCGAAAGCGAGCATAGCCTGCACGACGCGGGCGACGGCCTCGCCGTGTCGGTTGCTAACGGCCAGCAGGCCCAAGTAGTCGCGCTTGCGCATCAGCGCTTCACAGATTTCCAGGTAGCGGCGGCTGACAACCGCGCCGCGCCGCAAGGTCAGGAGGTAGATGAAGATGAGCAGCGTGGCCAGGAAGAGCAACGCCGCCAACGGCAGCATGAACACGCCGCCCGAAACGAGCACGCTCCAGAGTGTACCCACGCTCGAATCCGGCGCGCCCGCGACGGCTGCCGGGCGGTTCGAGGCCGTAGCCGCCTGCGCCAGCAGGGAAAAAGCGGCGTGGAAATTCGTAGGGAAATCCAAGGCGGTGAGCAGGTTCATGCGTTGGTGGAAGCGAGGCACTCTACCGTGCAGACAGTCCGCTGCCAAGGCGGAAAGGTCATCCCCGGGCACAGTTCCCCGGACCCTCCTGGCGACAAGTCGAGTCAGCCCATCGACGGGCAAACCTCCGCAACCGTTCATTTTTTCTGCCTGGAGGCAGTTGCGGGTGGCAATTTCGAGCTTCCGCTTTCTGCCTTCCCTCACTGCTCCGCCTGCCGCGCCAGCAGCCAGAGCAGGTCAGAGACACGGTTAACATATTGCACCAGCAGATCGCGCACGACGAACCCCTGCCCGCGTATCGCCACCAGATGCCGCTCGGCCCGGCGCGCCGTCACCCGCGCCATGTCCAGCGCTGCTGCCAGAGGCGTCCGGCCCGGCGTCGCCCAATGGTCAAAGCGCAGCGGCGGATCGCCGTTTTCCAGCCGACGCACGCCCTCGTCCAGCCGCGCGAGTGCCGTTTCTTCCAACGAACCGAACTTGCTCTGGAGGTAGCGTTCCTGGTCCGCATTGTCCGCTGACAACTCGCCCATGAGGTTGACCAGATCGCGCTGGATGTCCTCCAGCGTGCCGGTCAGCATCCCGCCGGGCGGATGCGTCGTTGATGCCGCCGCCTTGGCCATACCCAGCGCGGCGTTGAGTTCGTCCAATCGTCCGACGGCCTCAACGCGCGGATGGTCCTTGGACACGCGCTGGCCGAAGATCAGGCCGGTCGTGCCGTTGTCGCCGGTGCGGGTTGCGATGGACATAGGAGAGAGGTGACCAAGGCCTGCATGGCCAATGACCAGGCCGGGCGTCTGTGGAATGATCGTTGTGCCGGGAGCGTTTGGCAAAACGAGATTCTTCCCGTGCGGTGCGGGGGGTTTGCGGTTACAGAAGGGAGGCTTCTTTTTTCGTTTCCATGCGTGTTCTCGCCATCGATCCCTCCCTGCGCGGCACGGGCTACGCCGTGCTCGAAGCCGCCGCCCCCGCTGTCCCCGGCCAGAGCCGCGGTACCTCGGCGGCCGTGGCTTTGATGGGGATGCCGCTCAAAGCGCGATCCCTGGATTATGGCACGATCAAGAACAAGGCCGACCTGCTGCCCAGTTCGTGTCTCGTTGCCATCCACGACCGCCTTGCCGAGATCATCCACCGCTTCGAGCCCGACTGTTGCGCCGTGGAAGGCGTGATCTTCGTGCAGAGCCACCGCACGGCCATCACGCTGGGCGCGGCGCGCGGCGCGGCGATCCTGGCGGCGGCGGAACGCGGCTTGCCCGTGTATGAATACGCCCCGCGCGAGGTCAAGCAGGCGGTGGTGGGCAGGGGCGGGGCGGATAAAACGCAGGTCGCCTTCATGGTGCGCGCGCTGCTCGGCCTGACGGAAACACCCGCCCCCGATGCCGCCGACGCGCTAGCCATCGGCCTGACGCACCTGCGGGAGCAGAACAGCCCATTGCGCAAGGTCCAGGCGCTCGCGCGCATCTGACCTTCATCCCATGACGACACCCGCGTTGCGCATCGAGTGGCTGGGCCGAGTCGCGTATGCGCCCACCTTGGCGCGGCAGGACGCGCTCGTCGCCGCGAAGATCGCCGCGCCGGACACCGCGCCCGACACGCTGTTGCTGCTGGAGCACGATCCCATCTACACCATCGGCCGCACACCCGACCGCTCCAGCCTGCTCGCGCCCGAATCGCTGCCGCATCCGGTCGAGACGATCCAGCGCGGCGGACAGGCGACATACCACGGCCCCGGACAGTTGGTGGGTTACCCCATCATGGACCTGTCTCGGCGCGGGCGCGATCTGCACCGCTACCTGCGATTCCTGGAGGAAGTGCTCATCGCCTCGCTGGCGGAGGTCGGCGTCAGCGGCACCCGCCGCGAGGGACTGACCGGAGTCTGGGTCGGTGGGCGCAAGATTGCGTCGCTCGGCGTGGGTGTCCGGCGCTGGGTCAGCCTGCACGGCTTCGCTATTAACATCACCGTGGAAGCGCTCACGCCGTTCCGCGCGATCACCCCTTGCGGCATCACGGGCGTGGAGATGACCGCCGTCGAAGCCGAAACCGGACATTTAGTTGGCGTGGAAACCTTCGCTAAGACTATAGGGTCACACTTCACAAAGATGCTAAATGAGCATCTACCCGTCGATGCTCCAAACGTCGGTTGAACTGAACACAACTATTCCATAATCCCAACTCACCATTGTCAACCGCCATAGTACGGAGAAAAGATTTTTGGATCACCCTTTTTGAGTGCTTCAATAGCCAAGTGGAATTGAGCTTTGAGATGCGATGGCAGGCTCGATTCGGCTTCTACTTTTTCTAACATGTCAATGAGATGGGTTTTACGCATCGCTACAACAGCGAGCAATGCGGTGCCCGCAATCACTTCGTTCTTATCGCGAGATAAATGAAGAAAAGCTTCGTCACTGGTTGGTGTCTTGGCTCTTCCAAACCAGAGAGTATTAGAGGCCCTCACCTTGCCACCAACTGTGGTGTATTTGCCTGCGAGAACTGCTTTTGCAAGCTGCTCACATTCGTTTCGCTGATTGAGTAGAGAAGATGCAGTATCACCTATCTTTTTACTTCTGCGATTGAGAAGTTCCAACAGCGCCTCGGTTGACAGGTTGGACATTTCTGTTCGTAGCTCGTGATGTGACTTACCTTTCAATGATGCTTCGATTACCTTTACACTGTCCAACAGCGATATGCTCATATCGGGATCAAATCACTTGACTTACCACATCCACCGCCCGCGCGATTTCCTCTTCCGTGTTGTAGAAGTGCGGCGACCAGCGCAAATACGCGCCGTGGTTCCGAGTGGCACGCAGCGAAGCCGTGACGCCCGCCGCTTGCAACCGCTCGAACAGCTTGCCGCTGTCCGCCCGCGGGTGCGTCACGCTCAGAATGCCTGCGGCGTTCGGCCCGCTGACCGGCGCGACCGGCTCAAAACCGAGTTCGCCCAGCGACGACGCTAGCAGCCCGACCAGTTCGCCGATCCGGGCGGCCACGGTTTCCGGGCCGATTTCCAGCAGCAGGTCCAGCGACGCTTTCATGCCCAGGATCGGCCCCAGGTTCAACACGCCGGACTCGTAGCGCGCCGCCGTGTCCAGGAACACGATTTCCTTCTGTGCGATGAAATCCGGCGAGCGGATGTTCGCGGTGCCCAGCAACAGAGGCCGCAATTGCTCGAAACGCGACTTCTTCACGAAGACGATCCCGCTGGCCAGCGGCCCCAGCATCCACTTGTGAGCGTCCGCCGCCAGAAAATCGACGTGCTCCACGGACACCGAGGAAAATCCCAACGTCTGGATCGCGTCCAATGAAAACAACACGCCGCGTTCGCCTAGCATCTTGCCGATGGCGTCCACGTCGATCCGATAACCTGTGCGAAAGAACGCCGACGCCAGCGCGACCAGCCGCGTTTTAGGTGTCAGTGCCGCCGCGACGAGTTCCGGCGTGATCTCCCCCGCCCGCTCCGGCTCCAGCGAGCGCGGCACGACGCCCCGGCGCGCGAGGTCCGTCCAGGGGTACACGTTCGAGGGATAATCGTCAGCGTAGTAAACGACCTCGTCGCCCGGCTGCCAATCGAACCCGCCCGCAAACAGGTTCAAGCCCAGTGCCGTCGGCCCGAGCAGCGCGATTTCCTCCGGGGTCGAGCCCGGCAGCATCCGCGCGCAGGTCTCGCGGGCCGCGCGAATCTGCCGCAGCGCCCGCGTGTAGTCGTCCGGGCCGGAAACCGTCGCCTCGTGTGCGTAGGCAATCATGGCGTCCGCTGCCACGCGCGGGAGTGGGCAAACCGCCGCGTGGGCAAAAAACATCTTCTGCTCACAGATTGGGAAAGCGTGCCGCCGGGCGGCTTCGTCGCGTAGCAGCGAGGGCAGGTCCATCATGGTAGAGCCACTTACGCACCATCAACTGTTCCCTCCAAAGACAAAATTGCGATCAAATCCTGTTGGGTATAGTTTGCCCACCCACCTATCGGGCCTTGGTCTTTGGTCCTTGGGCATTTCCGCATCATGAATTCACCCGTCCGCGTCCGCTTCGCCCCTTCGCCTACCGGCTTCCTGCATGTCGGCGGGGCGCGCACCGCCCTGTTCAACTGGCTCTACGCGCGGCACACTGGCGGCAAGTTCATCCTTCGCATCGAGGACACGGACAAGGCGCGCAACACGGTCGAGGCCGTGCAGGTGATCTACGACGGTCTGAAGTGGCTCGGCCTGGATTGGGACGAAGGCCCCGGCATCGGCGGCGATTACGGCCCATATTTCCAGAGCGAGCGCGACGCCATCTACCAGAAATACCTGGACCGGCTCATGGCCGCCGGGGCGGTGTACGAGGATGAAAAAAAGGCGGTTCGCTTCAAAGGGCCGCACAAGATCATCGTGATGGAAGACCTCGTCTGCGGGCGGGTGGAAGTGGACCGTTCCAAGCCCATCAACCCGCTTGGCGATATGGAGCCCGACATGACGATCCGGCGGCCGGACGGCTCGTGGATCTTCCACTTCGTCAACGTCGTGGACGACATCGAAATGGGCATCACGCACGTCATCCGTGGAGAGGACCATCTTTCCAACACGCCCAAGCACATCGAGATTTACCAGGCGCTCGGCATCACGCCGCCACAGTTCGCGCACATTCCGCTCATCCTCAACCGCAGCGGTGGCAAGATGAGCAAGCGCGACCAGGGCGCGAGCGTCCAGAGCTACCTGGACGACGGCTACGCACCCGAGGCCGTGGCCAATTACCTCTGCCTGCTCGGCTGGTCGCCGAAGGACAACCGCGAGAAGCTGCCGATGGAGGAAATCGTGTCGCTGTTCGAGTTGGACAAAATCAACCGGCGCAACGCCGCCTTCGACACGGACAAATGTTTCTGGCTCAACGGGCAGTACATCCATGAAATGTCGCTGGAACGGTTCCGCGCGTTATGTCTGCCCGTCATGGAGCGCGCCGGGTTGCCCGTCGGTGGGTTCAGCAACGATTATCTCGACCACGTACTGGCGTCGGTGAAGGAGAAGATCAAGCTGCTCAAGGACGTGCCTGCGTGGACCGCGTACTTCTTCACGGACGATTTTGCCTTCGACGCGGAGGCCGTCGCCAAGACGTTGCGCGCCGAGGGAGCATCCGCGCGCTTAATCCAATTGGCGGCCCACCTGGAAACACTGCCAGCGGAAAGCTGGGAGCCGGTGGCGCTGGAAACGGCATTCAAAGCGCTGGCGGCTGAGGGTGGCGTGAAGACCGCCGTGTACATCCATCCCGCACGCGTGGCGGCGAGCGGCCGGGCCGTGGGACCGAGCCTGTATCACATGCTCATGATCCTGGGCCGCGAGAAAGTGCTCGCACGTCTACGCGTGGCGGCAACGATGTAGATGGTTCCAACCCGGGCCGCTCGGTGGCTGCCTGGAAGTCAGGCGTCCGCTTCCAGCGCGTTCGCCCGGATCACGTCCCGGTACCATCCGAAAGACTCCTTTGGCACCCTGCGTTGGGTCGAATAGTCCACGTACACGAGCCCGAACCGCTCCCGGTAGCCGCTGTCCCACTCAAAATTATCCAGCAGCGACCAGACGAAATATCCCGCCAGCGGTACGCCGTCGGCAATGGCCCGGTGCGCCTCGCGCAAGTGCGCCCGCAAGAAGTCTACCCGCTCGGGATCGCGGCAACGCCCTTCCGGGTCGAGGTAGTCGCGGAACGACGCACCGTTTTCGCTCACGACCAACGGCAGGTTGCCCGTGTATTCCCGCTTCACCCAGGTCAACACCTCGTGCATTCCCGCCGGGTCGATGCCCCAACCCATCGCCGTACTTGGTCCATCCGGTCCGTGCAGGATCACGCCGTCGCCGGGACCGGCAGCAATGCGCGTGGGCGTGTAGTAGTTGACGCCCAGGAAATCACACGGCGTGTGGATCACCGCGAGATCGTCGTCACGCACGAAGTCGAAATCCTTCGTGACTTCACGATAACGGGCATGGATGTCAGCCGGATATTCGCCCCGGAAAATCGGGTTCAGGAACAGCCGGTTCTGCTCGCCGTCCACCCGCCGGGCGGCGGCACGGTCGGCGGGACTGGCCGGGTCCACCGGGCGCACGGGGCTGACAGCAATCACCGCCCCGAACCGCGTCTTGTCCCCGCCCCCTTCCGGGCGCAACGTCTGGAGCACGCGGCCGTGCGAGAGCAGCAGGTGATGCGCCGCCGTCAGCGCCATGCGCACGCCCGAAAGCCCCGGCGCGTGCTTGCCTCCGCCATAGCCCTCCCAGGTGGAGGTATGCGGCTCGTTCTGGGTGATCCAGTAAGGCACCTGTGCCGCGAGCGCACCGTGCACGAGGGCCGCGTAGTCCGTGAACCGCTCGACCGTGTCGCGCTCCAGCCAACCGCCCCGGTCCTGCAAGGCCTGCGGTAGCTCCCAGTGGTAGAGCGTCAGCGCCGGGACGATGCCCCGCGCGCACAGGCCGTCCACCAAGCGACGGTAATAATCCAGGCCCTTCGCGTTGGCCGGGCCGCGTCCGTCCGGCTGAATCCGTGGCCACTGCACCGAAAAGATGTACGCTTTCAGCCCGAGTGCGGCCATGAGGTCCAAGTCCGCCGTCAGCCGGGCGGGATCATACGCGTTACAGGCACGGTCCCCGGTGTCGCCATGAAGGATCTTACCCGGCAGGTGCGTGAAATGGTCCCAGATCGATGGGCCCTTGCCGTCCGCCTCGGACGCGCCTTCGATCTGGTAGCCGGAGGTCGCGGCGCCCCAAAGAAAATCCTGCGGAAAAGCAAGGTGCATGATGGGAAAGTACGCCTCCCGGCCACCACCGGCTACGGTGGTGGCCCACATTTTTCGGTGGCGTCCGTGGCAGAGGGTGCGTCGTAAGTGGTTCGCAACTCGCGCTTGCCCCTTGCGTGCTGGTCACCGCCTCTGTTAGAATCGAGTTCTCCGAGGTCTGGCCGTGGTGTGATTGCCGCCTTCTTTCCACGATCCATGTCTCTCCCGCCTGCCGATCCGCCGGAAAGCCGTCATCCCTTCGAGCGCTCGCCTTGGAACCGGCCGTGGATGGGCTGGCTATTGGCGGGTGCCGTGCTGATCGCCGACTTCTACACGCCGCCGGTCATCCTGTTCCCGATCTTCTTCATCCTGCCGGTGCTCCTGATCGCATGGCACGACCGGCTGTCCCGCGCGTTGCTGGCGGTCGCCTTGTTGTGCGCCGTGCGCATCAGCTTCCATTTTCACTGGGGCCTGCCGTGGGGATTGGCCGCCGTGTTCATCAACGCCGCAATTCGCTGGGCCGTGCTCTCGCTGGTGGCCATCCTGACCTCCCGCGTCGCCAATCACACGCGCACGATGCGCCGCCGCGTGCGGCAGCTGGAAGGCATGTTGCCCATCTGCGGGTTCTGCAAGGACATCCGCGACGACGCAGGCGGCTGGGTCAAGCTGGAGAACTACATCAGCCGTCATTCGGAGGCGCAGTTCACCACAGGCGTCTGCCCGGGCTGCGCCGAGAAACATTACAGTGCGTACCTGGAGAAACGGCGTGGCGTCGGCGCGTGAGGTTTACACGGTGGCCGACCTGCGTGACTGGCCGGCTGCCACCGCAGGCGTCCGGCCGCCGTTGCGGCTGGCGGTGTTCGGCGATCCCGTGGCACATTCCGCCTCGCCGCCGATGCACAACGCCGGGCTCGCCGTCCGCGGCATCGACGCCCGCTACACGCGGATTCACGTGCAACCCGCGGAGCTGGCGGAAGCCCTGCCACTGGCGGCGCGGCAGGGTTTTCTCGGCGTCAACCTGACGATTCCGCACAAGGCGGCAGCCGTGGCGCTTGTGGATGCGGTGGACCCGCTGGCCGCGCGCCTGGGCGTCATCAACACCGTGCAGGTAGAGTCAACCGCTACCGGCACACGGTTGCGCGGCTTCAACACGGATGCGCCCGGCTTTGCACGCGCCGTCCGCCATGAACTCGGGGTGGACCTCGGCGGCCAACGCGTGCTGATCCTCGGTGCGGGCGGTGGGGCGGGCCGCGCGGTGGCGCTGCAATGCGTGGACGCCGGGTGCACACGGCTGGTTCTTGCCAACCGCACGATCAAGAAGGCCCGCGCCCTGGCCGAAGCGTTGCGCGGCGGCCCCACCCACACGGAAGCCATCGGGTGGGAACCGGGTGCCTTGCGGCAAGCCCTTACGGAAGTCGATCTGATCGTCAACGCTTCCTCGCTTGGCCTCCTGCCCGGTGACCTCTCGCCGCTGCCGCCGGAACTGATTCCGGCCCACGTTCGGGTCTTTGACACGGTTTATCTCGCCAGCGGTGCGCCGACTCCGTTGGAAACCGCCGCTCACCAAGCGGGCGCGTACGCCATCGGCGGGCGGGCGCTGCTGCTGCACCAGGGCGCGCTCTCGTTCGAGCACTGGTTCGGCGGCACCGCCCCCCTGGAAGAAATGCGGCGCGGACTCGCCGCCACCTCCTTTTCCTGACCCATGCCGGACCCTACCTACGGATACAATCTCGTGCGGTTGAAGCGGGTTCCCGCTCCGGACGAACCCGCTGATTTCGCCGAATTCTGGCGGCGGACCTACGACGAAGCGATGGCGCTACCGCTTCACCTGTCGCACCGGGAGATCCCCTGTGATCATCCCGGGGTCGTGGTGTCTGAATTGGAGTTCGATTCCCTGGATGGCGTGCGCATCGGCGGCTGGTTGACGGTTCCGGCGGACGGCCGGTTCATACGCGGCGTGGTGGCCGGCCACGGTTACGGCGGACGCATGGAGCCCGAACTGCGCCCACCGGGACCGCCCGCCGTGGCGATCTGGCCGTGCGCGCGGGGGTTTGGCCGCTCGGCACACCCGGAAATCCCGGACGCATCCGACCGGCACGTGCTGCACGGCATCGACTCGCGCGAGACGTACTCCCACCGGGGCAGCGCGGCAGACCTCTGGCGAGCGGCGTCGGCGCTGCTGGAGCTTTACCCCGAAGCCGCGCGAACCTTGCACTACCAGGGCGCGAGCTTCGGCGGCGGCATCGGCGCGCTGGCGCTCCCGTGGGACGCACGTTTTCACCGCGCGTTTCTCGACGTGCCGAGCTTCGGCAACCATCCCCTGCGTGTCACGCTGCCGTGCGAGGGAAGCGGGGAGGCGGTGCGCCGCTACCACCGGCGCTACCCGCAGGCGCTCGACGTGCTCGCCTACTTCGACGCGGCCACGGCCGCACGGCATCTCCGGATTCCGACGCTCGTGGCGGCGGCCTTGAGCGACCCTGCCGTGCCTCCGCCAGGTCAGTTCGCCGTGTACAACGCGTTGGCAGGCGAAAAATCCCTTTTCATCCGCCGGACTGGCCATCCGTACACGCCCGAGGATGATAGCCAATTGTGGGATCAGCTCACCGCCTGGTTCAGCAAATAGCCGGATGCTTTGCGGCAGAAACGAAGACAGGGGTGCGGTCCAAGTCGAGAGACACGCTTACCCTCCTTTACCGAGAATATCCCTCATCCGTGAGAAATGACTTTTCGCACTCGTCTCGCTCGCCGGGGCGTTGAGCACCGTCGTGGCCTGGATCAATTCCAGATGATCGCGCGAAAGCTCTTTGAGGAACGAACTCGGCGTGCAAGACATCGCGCTGCCGAACTTCGTGCGGTTGATGCAGTACGACATCGTCAGGAAGCGCCGCGCCCGCGTGATTCCCACGTACAGCAACCGCCGCTCCTCGTCCACCGTGCCTTCAACTTTTGAGCGCTCGTGCGGCAACACCCCTTCCTCCAACCCCAGCAGATACACGTGCGGAAACTCCAGCCCTTTCGCGGCGTGCAGCGTGATGAGTGTCACGCGCGGTATTTGCGCCAGCGCGTCCTCACGCTTCTTATCCTGCCGCTCCTGATCCAGCGTCAACTTGTCCACGAACCCGCGCAACCCGCCGTCGGGTGACCGCTCCTGGTAGCGGCCCAGGTCGCGAAGCAGATCGCGCACGTTCGTCTCGCGCCGCAACGCCTCCTCCTCGCCCTTGCAATGCCGCCGCATTTCAGGGAAGTAACCGACTTCGTCGAGCAACTGCGTGACCACCGCCTCGTAACTCGCGCCGACCGCCAGCATCTTTGTCTCGAAGCCGTCCAGCACCTCGCCGAACTCCTGGAACGCCGCGCGCACCTTCGGCGTCATCGTGCCCAGGAAATCTGGGTCGTTGATCGCCTTGAACAGGCTCGTGCGCTTGGCGATGGAATGGGCCATGGCCCGGTCGATGGTCGTGTCGCCCAACCCGCGCGGCGGCAGGTTGATGATCCGTAGCAGCGCACTGTCGTCGTCGACGTTGAGCAGGCAGGCGATGTAGGCGAGCACATCCTTGACCTCGCGCCGGTCGAAGAAGCTTTTGCCGCCGACACGGTTGCAGTCAATGCCGGATTCCTTGAGGTGCCGCTCGATGAAGTCACCCTGCGAATTCATCCGGTAAACCACCGCGAAGTCCGCGAGACTCTGCGCCTGGCCGTCCGTGATTTTCTGGCGCATCTCGGTGATGATGTACGCCGCTTCCTCCTGCTCGTTCGGCGCGGGCACCAGCCGCACCTTGTCGCCCGTGCCATGTTCGCTCCATAGCGTCTTCGGACGGCGGCGCGGGTTGTTTTTGATGAGCGAGTTCGCCGTGTGCAGGATGGCGTTCGTAGAGCGGTAGTTCTGCTCCAGCTTGACCACGGCCGGATTCGGAAAATGCCGCTCGAATTCCAGGATGTTGGAAACTTCGGCCCCGCGCCACCCGTAAATGGACTGGTCATCGTCGCCGACCACGCAGACGTTCGGCGGCTGGCCGTGCGCCAGTTGCGAGACCATCTCCAACTGTAAGCGGTTCGTATCCTGGAATTCGTCCACCATGAGGTAGTGGTAACGCTCACGCCAGCGGTCGCGTACGTCCGCGTGCTCTTTGAGCAGGCGCACGGTCAGGAGCAGGAGATCGTCGAAATCGACGGCGTTCATGCGTTTGAGTTCCGCTTGGTAGCGGTTGAACACCGCGCCGACGAGCGTGTTCTCGTTGGGCACGCCGCCCGCGGCGATGCGCGGGTCGTTCTTGAGCTTGGAAATAAGCGCCTGGGCCGCACCGGGCTCCAGCTTTTCGTCCTTGGCGGCGGTGCGCGTGATGATCGCGCGGATCAGCCCCATGCTGTCGCCCTGGTCGTAGATGGAAAAATTCTTCTTCCAGCCCAGCGGCTCGATGTCCTGCCGCAGCAAACGCACGCACAACGCATGGAACGTGGACAACGTCAGCTTCTTGGCTTCCGCCTCGCTGACCATGGTACCGACGCGTTCGCGCATCTCGCCCGCAGCCTTGTTCGTGAACGTGACCGCCAGGATGTTGGCAGGCTTGACCCCCTGCGCCACGAGATAGGCAATGCGCGCCGTGATGACGCGCGTCTTGCCCGTGCCCGCGCCCGCCAAGATGAGCACGGGTCCATCCGTCTGCATGACGGCGGTGCGCTGGGCGTCGTTGAGATCGAAAAGGCGAAAGGAACCCATGGAAAACTACCGACCGGTCTGGCATGGCACCAACAGTCCCGACCTTACTTCCACCCATCGTTCCTCGCTATGGTAAAACGGGAAAGATTCTCGTTTCAACCGCCGGGTAAACAGGTTCTACCAAAGCAACCGATTATCCCTGAAAAATAAATTCAGGCAAACAACCGCCGCTCCATCGCAAGGCGAATCATTGGCGGAGGCGATCGATGCTCCCGCAAGGGGGCCGACTGGTGATGTTCACCGGCTAGTCATGCCCGTACGGGTTTCCCGCACGCCTCACCAATGCTCACAACACGCAAGCAGTCTGAATAGCTCGCGAGGGCTTCGTGCCGTCGCTTTTCAACATCATATCGTTATGGCAACTCTAAGCTCACATACCTCGGAAACTGCCCAGAACCTCCTCGACTATCAGGTCGTAGATCAGAGTGGCACGGAAATCGGCACCGTCCATTCCTTCTGGGCAGACAGCACCACCGGCAACCTCGAATTCATCGGGGTGAAAACTGGCTGGCTCTTCGGCCAGAACCACGTGATGCCTGTGGAAAAAGTCGAAATCGACGAGGCAGCCCGCCAAGTGCGTGTGCCTTACACGGTCGATAAGGTTAAAGGCGCGCTGAGCCTCGACGCCGACGCGGATATTACCGACGCCGAAGAGACGGAAATTTACCGCTATTATGGTTTGCAGGGCGGCAGCGCCCGCCAAGATTACGCCTCCGAGACGACGCCCCGGACCACCGGCACGGCGGCCAATTTGGGCAATGCGGGCGCGGTCGGCTATGCCGCCGACAAGGCGACGGATCTCGCCAGCAACACGGCGCATGCTGCCAGCACCAGCGCGAGCAACCTGACCGGTAATGAACGGGAGATCACGCTCTCCGAAGAGGAAGTTAAAGTTGGCAAGCGCACGGTGGACGCCGGTCAGGTGCGCCTGCGCAAGATTGTTCGCACGGAAGTTGTCAACCAACCCGTCGAAATCCGCCACGAGGACGTGGTGGTCGAGCGCGTCTCGGCCGATCAGGTGCACGGTGGTACGGCGACTTCGGACTTCAAGGAAGAGGTCATCGACGTGCCGCTGACGCGCGAGGAAGTCGTTGTGTCCAAGGACGCACACGTTACCGGGGCGGTGCGACTGCACAAGACGGCCGAGAGTGAGACGCAGAACGTCAGCGAGACCGTCCGCAAGGAAGATGTGGAAGTGCTTCGGGACGGCAAAACCGTGACCGAGCGCGACGACATTCGCAAGTAACTGGCCCGGTAGTCTTTCTTCTCTCTATTATCGTAGGTACTTCTCACGGCAGGTTCGGGCTTAAACCCCGGGCCTGCCGTTTGTTTTTTGTGCGACACAGGGCGGAATTACCGAACTCGACACCTCGGCTTGGTTTCGTGTATGGATCTCGCTCAACATGATGCACATAAAAATTCCAGCCTTGTTTTTGTTCTGCGTTGGTTTGCTGGTATTTGCTCCGCCACTCCAGGCCAAGAAGAAGAAACACGACCAGCCACAAGCCACCCCCGACCCGACGCCGGAAACCGCGCCCGCCGTTCAGCCGGGTGACCTGCCATCCGCCTCTTTGCTGCCTTTCCTGAATTCTCATTTGGGCGGCATTCTTGCCCTTTTGGGTGACCGCGAGTTCGACCGCCCGGAAATCCTTGCCAGCCTGAAGGCTGCCTATGCCGACGGTCAGGCCGCCGCACCCGCCGCCAACAAACCCGCTTACCAGACTGCTCAACTCATCTGCGACACCTTGATCGCCGACATGACCGAGCGCCGCGACGCCGTTTCGGCCTGGAAAGGTTCGCATGCCAACGGCTCTTCTGAGTCTATCCAACCTCGTGGTGGCCAAAAATTTGGACAAGCAGAGGCCGAAAGCACGAACAAGTTTTTTGCCGAAAGCCAGCGAAATGCTTGGCAACAACGGGCGGAGGTGCTCCGCCGCAACGTCTTCGCCTTGATCCTGCATGAACGCGACCTCGAACGCCGCGCTGCCATTGCCACCGCTGCTGCGGTGAACCCTGCTGCTCCTGCCGCCCTCCCCCTCGCGGCAGCGCCCGCCGTCGTGCCGACACCCAGCGTGTCTGTGCCTGCACCCGTCGCCATCAAGAAGACGCCTTGAAGGGTGGGTCCACCCTCACGGCTGCCAGATGGCCGCATGGGCCGCAAGTTCCGGCCAGAACAACTCGAAATCTGCCTCGAACGCTGCCGCATCCGCCGCAAACACGTCCACCGCCCGCGGCAACGGGCAAGCCGCCGCTGCGCGTGGTGACAACCGCCGCCGGATGCCCTCCAGCGCCAGCCGCACTTTGGACAGTTCCCGGTACGACGCGAGCCAGTCCCCCGCTGCCATTTTATCCAATACCCTGCGCGCGCGTGCGGGCAGGCACGCACCCCATTCTCCCTCCGTCAATCGGTAGAAACGAGCTGCGAACGCTTCCAGCGTCGATGCGCTGTCCGCCAGAGCGTCGCGCGGCCAGCGGCAGGCGAGCAGATGATCGTAGAGCATGTCTACGGCGATCCCGGCCGCGGCGGCGGGCAGGCCGATGCCTGCGCCGTAAAGCCGATGGCCACTGGCAATGACTGCTGGGTGACGATCCGTGAATCCATCGATGGCGTGGTGCAGCGCGATCCCGCGCCGGAGCGGCTCCGGCAACGCTCGTGCCTCGGCCGCGCTGACGAGATCCGCCGCGACGCCGCCGATCTGGTCCGCCGGGTCCGGCCCGGCCAGGACGATGTGCGCGAGCCAGTTCATCGCAGGCACGGCCGTTGTCCGATGCTGGCTCGTGGCCCGCTCACAGGTTTTCGCCCGCCGCGAACCGCCCGACTACTTCCGGATAAAGGGTGTGTTCTGCGGCCTGGATGCGCGCGTGCAGAGTTTCGGCGGTATCGGTCGGCAGCACGGGAACGCGGGCTTGCGCAAGGATGGGACCCGTGTCCATGCCGAGATCAACGCGGTGCACGGTGCAGCCCGTTTCGGTTTCCCCGGCTTCGAGGGCTTGCCGCCACGCCGCCAGCCCCGGGAACTTCGGTAACAGGGAAGGATGGATGTTGATGATTCGTCCCGCGAACGCGGAAATGAGTGGTTCCTTGAGCAGCCGCATATACCCGGCCAGAACAACCAACCCGACCCCGTGCGACCGGAGCGCCTCGGCGAGTTCTTGTTCGCGCTCCGGCTCCAGCTTGGTCTTGAAACGTCCCGGCGGCAGGTACAACCCCGGGACGCCGTGACGTTCCGCCAGCGCCAGGATACCCGCGTCCGGCACGTCGGAGATCACGACCCCCACCCGGGCGTCGAGCGTGCCGGCGGCGATGGCTTCGGCGATGGCCGCGAAGTTGCTCCCCTTGCCCGAGCCAAGTACGCCGAGCACGAGTGGTGCTTTCACAGGCTGGCCGCCCTCCGCCGGGTAACGCTGCATCGCCTCCACCAGCCGCGTCGTTGACCGCCCCGCGATCATCGGCACGAACTCGATGCTCGCACCGATGGCCAACAGCACGCCACGCTCTTCCGCATGGAGGGTTTCCAGCGTGTAGTCGCCGCCCTTCACGTACACGTGCGGCCGGACCTGCGCGAGCAGGCGCGTCGCGCGGGGCGCGTCGAAAATCGTGACGAGATCCACGCAGGCTAATGCGGCGAGCACTTCCGCGCGGTCCTCTGCCGGGTTGAGCGGTCGTCCCGGCCCCTTGAGCGCGCGCACGGAAGCATCGGCGTTGACCGCCACCGCCAACGCGTCGCCCAACCCACGCGCCACCTGCAAATAGCGCACGTGACCGGTGTGCAGCAGATCAAAGCAGCCGTTGGTGAAAACCAGGCGGCGGCCATCGTCGCCGAGCCGGTCGCGTTGCGCGGCCAGCTCGTTGGCCGAGACGATCTTGGCGCGCCCGGGGAAAGAAGGGAGCGTTTGCATGTGCGTGGTCAGGGAGCGGAATCGAGTTCGGACCCGCCGCCGCCGTCAGCTTCGTACTCGGCCGCGGCCCGGCGGCGCGCGGCTGGCGTCGCGACGGCGGCACGAACGTCCCCGGCAAGGTCCGGATGGCGGGAAAGCAGGTCGGTCAACGCCTCGATGGCGCGGAGCGTAGGCGGGCTGATGTGATGCTCCATGCCTTCCACGTCGTGGTGGATTACGTCCTCGGGTAAACCGAGCGCCTTGAGAAAGTCGGTCAGAAGCTGGTGGCGGTGCGTGATGTTGCGCGCGAGCGTTTCGCCCGCTGTCGTCAGGGCGAGGCCCCGGTAGCGTTCGTACTTGAGCAACCCCTCGGCGTCAAGCCGCTGGACCATGTTGGTCACGCTGGCCTGACTGATTCCCAGGCCCGCCGCGATGTCAACGACCCGCGCGTACCCCTTGGTGTTGATGAGTTCGAGAATCTGCTCCAGATAATCCTCGACGGCGGAGGAGGAGCGCACGGACGCGGACGCGGGGGGATGCTTGCCTGGGGCCATGCGGGAGGAAGTATCTAGGCCGCGTTGGGGGAACGTCAAGACGGAACGCACCAGAAGCGGCCCGAGAGGACCGACGCGCGGAGCCGCTGGTGGGGAAGGAGACGGAAAATGCGTGCCCTGGCCGGATTGACCCGGCACAGGGCACGCATCAAATCGCGTCGATTCCAATTAAGCGGTTGCGCTCACGCCTCTGCGGCAGGGTAGCGTGGGTCGGGCTGCTTGGCCATCATGAGCAAATCCTCGGCTTTAGCCACATGGTTTTCCACCGAGCTGGTGTGCTTGCCGAACCTGCCTTTGTCCATGTCATCGCCGTTCGCGCCGAGGTTCTCCAGACGCTTCTGGTCCTCGCCGGTGAGCACCTGCTTGGCCAGCGGCTTGAGCCCGCGCACCTCCTTGGCCGTCATGCTCAGTGCCCGGCCCACGCGGTAGCCATAGTCATCGTGCACGAGGAAGAAGTGCCAGAGCATCCGTTCCTGCACGTCGCGCTCGCACTGACCGAGCAGGTTGCCCATGTTCAACACGAGGTCATCACGCTCCCAGTCGTTCATCGTGACGTAGCGTGCCCTCGCCTGCACGTAGTCGTTGCGCCGGTCGATGACGCTGCGCGTCAGCTTGCCGTGGAGTTCCGGCTGGTGGATCGG
>CAXTVY010000020.1:0-28096 GCA_964247665.1 uncultured Chthoniobacterales bacterium
CCCACCACGGCGGGCGGGGCGTGATCCACGAACTGCGGGTTGGCCAGCTTCTTTTCCGCGGCTGCCAGGTCGCTCTCGGTTTTGGCGATTTCCTTTTGCAAGCGCGCCCGTTCGGCTTCCAGGTCGATCAGGCCCGCCAGGGGCATGAACAGGTCGCCCAAGGGGGTCCGGGCCGATGGCGTCCCGCGCGGAGCCTGGTAATCCGGCTCCAGCGAGAGGTCCTCGGCGTTGATCATCCGCGTCAGCGCACGCACGGTCGTTGCCAGCACCCAGGCGTCCTCCAGCAAGTCCTCGCGCAGGCGCAGGATGAATCGCGCCGGTTTGTTCGTCGCCACGCCATACTCGGCACGCAGGTTCCTCGCCGCGCGCACGGCCTCGTACAACTCGGCGGTCTGCTTTTGCGCGGTGGCGGTTTCCTCCAGCGTGCCGGACAAACCGAGCGGGCCGCCCAGCCGTTGCGTGGTCAGGAACCGCACGCGCTTCGGTTTTTCGGTTCCATCCACCGGGAGACCCGGATCGTCAGCCAGCGCCGCGAGGTCCTTGTCGTGCAGGTCCTCGGCTGTCACGGCGTGCGTGACCGGACGCGGCGGGAAGCTCAGGCGCTCGTTGAGTTCCTCGGTCAGGTGCGGCATGAACGGATGCACCAACGCGAGGAACTCCGTCAGTACGCGGTACATCGTAAATAGGGCCACGTGCTTGGAGATCGCGCGCTCGGTCACCCGCTCACCCGGACCCACGCCTTCCACGCCCACCACGTCCGCCTTGGCGGCCTCCACGAACCAGTCGCAGTAGTCGTTCCAGAAGAAGTCGTAGAGCCGCTGGGCCGCCTCGTTGAAGCGGTATTCCTGGTACGCCGTCGCCACGGCCAGTTGGGTCTCGCGCAGCTTGGCCTCGATGTCGAGCACGTAGGGCGCGGGCCGGTAGGAGAGGCGCGTGCCGAAGGGGATCGCCGGTTCCTGCATCTGGTAAAAACGCGCGGCGTTCCAGATTTTGTTGGCGAAGTTGCGCCCTTCCTCCACCTGCTTCTCGTCGAAGCGGATGTCCGCCCCCTGCGGCGCGATGCGCAGCAGGCCGAAGCGCACGCCGTCCGCGCCGAAGCGTTCCATGAGGTCGAGCACGTCGGGCGAGTTACCCAGGGATTTGCTCATCTTCTTGCCCTTGCTGTCGCGGATCAGGCCCGTGAAGTACACGTTCCGAAAAGGGATGTTGTCCGCGTCGGCCTCCGTCTTGCCGGGCTTGAACTCCAGCCCCGCGATGATCATGCGTGCCACCCAGAAGAAGATGATGTCCGGGCCTGTCACCAGCACGTCCGTCGGGTAGAACTTCGCCCGGGTTTCCGGGTCCATCGTCTCGTAGGCCCAGAGCCACGACGAAAACCAGGTGTCGAGCGTGTCGGCGTCCTGCGTCCAACCCTCGCCGGGGGCTTCCGCCTGCACACGAATCTCTCCGCCGGGCCCGTACCAGGCGGGCACGCGGTGGCCCCACCACACCTGGCGGCTGATGCACCAGTCCTGGATGTTTTCCAGCCATTGCGCGTACACTTTCTCCCAGTGCTGCGGAAAGAAGCGGATCAACCCGTCGCGCACGGCGGCCAGGGCCTCGGGCGTTTTGGGATAGCGCAGGAACCACTGCTCGCTCAGGCGCGGCTCGATAGGCACCTCCGAGCGCTCGCTGAAACCCACGTTGTTCTCGTGCGGTTCCTCCTTGGTGAGCAGGCCCATTCCGGCCAGCATCTCGGCGGCTTTCTTGCGCGCGGCGAAGCGGTCCAGGCCGTTCAGCTCGGGCACGGCGGCGCAGTTGATCGTGCCGTTGGGGTGCAGCGCGTCCACCACGCCCAGGCCGTGCCGCTGGCCAATCTCGAAATCCAGCTTGTCGTGCGCGGGCGTGATCTTGAGCGCGCCCGTGCCGAAGGCGAGGTCCACGGCGGCGTCGGCGATCACCGGGATCGCCGCGCGCGGGAACGGCCGCCACACACTCTTGCCCACGAGGTCGGCGTAGCGCCCGTCGGCCGGGTTCACGGCCACGGCCAGGTCGGCCATGATCGTCTCGGGGCGCGTCGTGGCCACTTCCAAAAAGCGGCCTGGTTCGTCCACCACCTCATACTGCACATGGTAGAGCAAGCTCTTCTGCGGGCGCGGGATCACCTCCTCATCGGAAAGGGCCGTCAGGGCAGCCGGGTCCCAGTTCACCATGCGCTTGCCGCGGTAGATGCAGCCCTTGTGGTACAGGTCCACGAACACCCCCTGCACGGCGGCGGCGTAGGGAGCGTCGAGCGTGAACCGCTCGCGTGTCCAGTCCAGCGAGCAGCCGAGCCGCTTGAGCTGGTCCACGATGATGCGTCCGTGCTTGTCGCGCCACTCCCAGGTGCGGCGCAGGAACTCCTCGCGGCCCAGGTCGTGCCGCGTGAGTTTTTCCTCCTTGCGGAGCGCCTTTTCCACGGCGCTCTGGGTCGAGAGCCCCGCGTGGTCGGTGCCGGGCAGCCAGAGCACCTCGTGACCCGTCTGGCGCGCGCGCCGGGCGAGGATGTCCTGGATCGTGTTGTTGAGCACGTGGCCAAGCGTCAGCACGCCCGTGATGTTTGGCGGCGGGATGACGATGGAGAATGCCGGGCGCGACGCGCTCACCCGCGCGGGATTGGCGGTGAAGCAGCCTGCCTTGGTCCAGCGCGCCTGCCACTTGGCCTCCACGGCGGCGGGTTCGTAGGCTTTGGGAATTTCGTTGGTCGGTTCCATGGAAGGAAAGAGGATCGTTCGGTTGAAAAAGGAAAAGAGTCGGGCCGCGCAAAAACCGGCGCGGGGGCGGGAGCGTGATGTACATCCGGCTGGCGCGCAGATCAGCGCCAGCCTACCAAACTCGGGCCAGGTCGAGCGTGAACCCGGCCAGCACCGGCTCGCCCGAGAGCGTCGCCGGACTCTTGAGATGTTCGACTTTCTCGCCGGGCCGGTACACGTACACCTGTTCCTCCAATGGGTCGATCAGCCAGCCCAGCCGCGCCCCGTTGGCCAGGTACTCGGCCATCTTTTTTTGCAGCGTGGGCAGCCGGTCGGTGCGCGAGCGCAGTTCCAACACGAAATCCGGGCAGAGCGGCAGAAAGCTCTGCCAATCCTTCTTGGTCATCTGGTCCAGCCGTTCCTGCGCGATCCAGGAAAGGTCCGGTGAACGCACGGCTCCGTTGGGCAACCGGAAGCCGCCTGAAGAATCAAAAAGCTCTCCACCACCCACCGCGGCCAGCCACGCAATGAAGGGGCCATAAAGCTTGAGGTTCTGGTTGCTGCTCTCACTGAACGCTGGAGCCATGATAATGAGTTCTCCTTCCGCGCTCTGCTCCACCCGCAACTCGTTGTTATCCTGGCAAAACCGGACAAGCTCTTTGGCCGTGAACCGCTTGGCAAGCCGTACCACCATGGCATCGCTGACCACGGAGGGCTCACCGCCTGTCCGGCGCGGGCGGCTGATCTTGCGTTTGGCGGTTCCGAGCATGGCTTGGCCATAAACTTAGCGTGGCGGCGGGCGGAAATCCAGCTTCTTGCCATCCGCACCTCGTTGAACTTACTTGAACAAAATTGAACTGTCCTTTATTGGTCGGTTCATGGCCACGCATCTGCACTCGATGTTCATCGACTTCGACTCGTTCTTCGCCTCGATGGAGCAGCAGATGCGGCCCGAGTTGCGCGGGTGGCCCGTGGTCGTCGTTCCCTTGCTTTCGGATTCCACCTGCTGCATCGCCGCCAGCCGCGAGGCCAAGCCTTACGGCATCAAGACGGGTACACCCGTGCACGAGGCCCGGCGGCTCTGCCCGGGACTGCAAGTCGTCGAAGCACGCGCGGAGCACTACATCCATTTTCACCGCCTGCTCAAGCGCAGCGTGCGCGATTGCGGCGTCTACCCGGAGGTCTGCTCCATCGACGAGGTCCACTGCCGCCTGTGGGGAGAATGGACGGAGCCCACGGCGGCACAGGCGCTCGCGGCCCGGATCAAGGAAGGCATCCGGCGGAACATCGGCCGGCACCTGACCTGTTCCATTGGTCTGGCACCCAACAAGTTTCTCTCCAAAACCGCCTCCGACATGAACAAGCCCGACGGGCTCGTGACCATCCTGCCGGGCGACCTGCCCCATTGCCTGCACCGGCTGGAACTGCGCGACCTCGTGGGCATCGGCCCGCGCATGGAGACCCGGCTGCGGGCGCACTCCATCGAGACGGTGGAGCATCTCTGCGCCGCCTCGCGGGAGATGCTGGGCGCGGTCTGGGGCAGCGTCGAAGGCGGATTTTTCCATGATTCGCTCCACGGCCTGCCCACGGTCAGCCGGGTCAGCGAGCGGCGCACGCTCGGCCACAGCCACATCCTGCCGCCGGAGCTGCGCTCGGAGAAGGGGGCGCGCAGCGTCCTGCACCGGCTGGCTCAGAAGGCGGCGATGCGGCTGCGTTCCTACCAATGCGTGACCGCCCGGATGAGCGCGTTCGTCCGGCACACGGGCGGACGGGCGGATTGGAGCGACGAGATCTGCTTCAACCCCACGCAGGACACGCTGGAGTTGCTGCACACCCTGGAGATGCTCTGGGCGCGCCGCCGCCCGTGCCCGCACGCCGTGCCCTTTGCCGTGGGAGTGAATTTCCTCGAACTGCATGAGGAAACCAACACCGTGCCGCCGCTCTTCGACCGCGACCGGGGCCAGCGCCGCCGCGCCTTGCTGGAGGCCGTGGACCAACTCAACATCAAGCGGGGCAAGAACACGGTTTACTTTGCCGGAGCCCACGGCGCGGTGGACTACACGCCGATGCGCATCGCCTTCAACCGCATCCCCGACCCGGAGACGGAGAGGTAAAAGGCGAGATGCGGAAGGCAGGCAGAGGGTTTCGTTTGCCCATTAGGCCGGTGGGAATTAGAGTGCAGACCGTCCAAAAAGAAGCCATGCCGAAGAATCTCACTATTCCATTAACGGAGGAAACCGAGGCGCGACTGCGGAACATCATGGAGATCCGCGGTCTTGCTTCAATGGATGCCGCCGTGGAATATGCCTTTGCCGAAAGCGAGCGACAGGCGCGTATCCAGAGGCTGTACGACCACGCGCTGCCGGGCGAGGCGTGGGCCGACGCCTTCTATCCCGAGTACGACTTGGACGCGATCCGCAAGCTGGATCTACCGGCCCACCCGCCCGATGAAGCTGCTGCTTGATTCCAGCGTCTTCATCCGGTGGGGGCGAGAGAAGCGGCGCTTGGGCACGTTGCTGACCCCACGTTTGAGAATAGGCGAGTTGGTGACGTGTGGTGTCGTCCGGGCGGAAGTCCTGCGCGGGACAAAGCAGGGAGTGGCGATGGACGAGCTTGTCGAACTCTTTAGCGTGATGGGTGAGATTGCGACGACCTACAAGGTTTGGGAACGCACTGCCTCCTTGGCCTGGACGCTGGATCGTCGAGGCAAGGTCCTGCCCTTGCCCGACATCATCATCGCCTCCTGCGCCCTCGAAACAGGCGCAGCCGTCGTCACCCACGATACTCACTTCAACGAAATTCCCGGGCTGACTGTCCATCCTGACCTCCCGCCTTTGCCGTGACCGCCAACCTCTCCCAGGAAATCGCCCGCCGCCGCACGTTTGCCATCATCAGCCACCCGGATGCCGGCAAGACCACGCTGACCGAAAAGCTGCTCCTCTACGGCGGCGCGGTCCAGCTCGCGGGCAGCGTCACGGCCCGGCGCAAGCAGCGCGCGACGACCAGCGACTGGATGGAACTCGAAAAACAGCGCGGCATCTCGGTGTCCTCCACCGTGCTGCAATTTGATTACTCGGGCTACCGGGTCAACCTCCTGGACACCCCCGGGCACCAGGATTTCTCCGAGGACACGTACCGCGTGCTGACGGCCGTGGACGCCGCGATCATGGTCATCGACGCGGGCAAGGGCGTCGAACCGCAGACGCGCAAACTCTTTGAGGTCTGCAAACGCCGGGGCGTGCCGATCTTTACTTTCATGAACAAGCTCGACCGCCCCGCGCGCGAGCCGCTGGATCTGTTGGACCAGCTCGAAAGCATCCTCGGGATACCGACCTGCCCCATGGTCTATCCGCTGGGCATGGGCGCGGAGTTCCGCGGGGTGTACGACCGTTTCGGGAAGCAGGTCCACCTCTTCGAGCGCACCGTCGGCGGGGCCTACCGCGCGCCGCTGGAGATCAGCGACCTGGATTCGCCCGAGGTCCGCCAACGGCTCGACGATGCCACGTTCGCCAAGACCCGCGAGGAGATCGAGATGCTCGACATGGCGGGCGCGCCGTTCGACCCGGCGGCGGTGCTGCGCGGGGAGCTTTCGCCCGTGTTCTTCGGCAGCGCGGCGAACAACTTCGGCGTGCAACTGCTGCTCGACGGCTTCCTCAAGTATTCCGCCGAACCGGCGGGCCGCTGGGCCAGGCCGCGTTCCCAGCGCGAAGGCGAGCGCCTGCCCCCGCCCCACAGCGGCGGGGAGGAGAAGTTCCTGCCGCCCGAGGACCCGACGTTTTCCGGGTTCGTGTTCAAGATCCAGGCCAACATGGACCCGCGCCACCGCGACCGCATCGCGTTTCTGCGGGTGTGCTCGGGCCGGTTCGAGCGCGACATGACCGTCACCCACTCGCGCACCGGCAAGCGGGTGCGCCTGTCCTCGCCGCAGAAGCTCTTTGCCCAAGAGCGCGAGATCGTCGAGGAGGCGTTCCCGGGCGACATCGTGGGCTTCGTCGGCCACGACGCCTTCGGCATCGGCGACACGCTCAGCGACCAGGACGATTTCATCTACGACGAGATTCCCCGCTTCGCCCCGGAGTGTTTCGCCTACCTGCGCAATCCGCAGACGGCCAAGTACAAGCAGTTCCGGCAGGGGTTGGATCAACTCTTGCAGGAAGGGGTCATCCAGGTGTTCCACCTGCGCGACGCCGTGATGAAGGTGCCGCTCCTGGCGGCGGTGGGTCCGCTCCAATTCGAGGTCGTGCAGTACCGGCTGCAAAGTGAGTACGGGGCGGAATCCCGGCTGGAAACGACCCCCTGGGATCGCGTGCGCTGGCTGCCGCCGGGGTTCGACCCCGAGGCGCTCGGCAGCCTGACTTTACCCACGGGTGTGGCCATTGCCGAGGACACCGACAACCAGCCCGTCATCCTGTTCCCGAGCGACTGGACCCTGCGCTATTTCCAGGAGCGGAACGGGGGAGTGACGCTGCACGAAACGCCAGCGAAGAAGGCACCGGGAAACGCACCGTAGGCACGGCGGCAGCCCGTGTTTGCGATGCCTGCATTCAGTACACGCGCACGTTGGGATGGAACGATCCGCGCGGCTCCTTGGCCTCGCACAGGAAGCTCTCGATGCGCAGCGGACTAACCCGTCCCCTGACCAGCCAGTGCTCCACCGCGCCCTCGTCGGTGAGCGCGTTCATGTCCACCGTCCAGTTGTTGCCTTTGACCACCGGGTCCGACGAACACGCGTAGGGCCGCATCCTCGCCCGCAGGCGCACGTTCTCAGGTTTGCGGAAGTGCGGGTCGAGGCTGCGTGGATCGCTGCCCAGCCCTTCTTCCGCCTCGCGTGCGGTGATGATGGAGGAATCTTCAGCCAAAACGGAGTTCAGAAAGGAAGTCAGGTACTCCTTGATGAAGGTATGCACCGTCTTGGGTTGGTAGACCTCGGCGGCGAAGAACGCGTTGATGGCGCTGATGTCGCGGTTGAGCTTGACGCTCTCCTGCTTGCCGCGCGGATAGTATACTTCCGTGCTGTGCCACCCGGCGTGGAGTCCATCCCGGACTAGTTCCTGGAAGAGCAGCCTGCCGTGCCCGTCGGACTTGCCGTAGGGTAACGGATGGAAGTCCGTGCGCAGTTCGCTCGGCTCGCTCTCCGGCGGCAGTTGCGCCCCCGCCGCACGGCGACCCGCGCCGGCGAGGAGCAGCGCCAGACCCAAGCCTGCCACCAAGAGCGTTTTCATCACGGCTTGGCAATCACTACGGCGTAACCTTTATCAACAGAAAAAACTTTTGTCTTCGCGCTCTAGGCCGAGCCGGGCGGGTTGATATTGCTGAAGATTTTGCCCGAGGTAAAGTCGTTTTGGCTAAACACTTGGCTGCCGCCCTCGGCAGCGATGTTGTTGATCCGGAACACGCCATGGCTTTTATCCGTGGCACTAGGTTCCCACTGCACGGTAACTGAATGTTCTCGCGCGCCTGCGTGACCAGCCAGCGCGACGTTCAGCATGGCGGGTTCTCCCTGCGCGGCAATGATGGCGTTGGCCAAATCTTGCATGGAGCTGTATTCTATCTTGAAGGAAGAATCAATCCCGTAACTCTTGAGCACGTTTTGTACGATGGTCGCATATTGGCTACTGCGAAGCTCTGTGCCCTTATCCCATACGAGTGACTTCAGGCCAAGCTTCTTCGTTTCTGCCTGAAACCGTGCTTCGATCTCGCCCTCGTCCGGTGCCTCTTCCCCGTGTTTACGATGCCTACGGGAGATGGCTACGCAACGCATCAGCCGCCGTTGATAAACACACGGTGGAACGTGCCCGCAGGCTCTTTGGGTTCACATAGAAACCCGTCGATGCGCAGGGGCCTGACTTTTCCTTTGACCAGCCAGTGTTCCACCGCGCCCTCGTCGGTGAGCGCGTTCATGTCCACCGTCCAGACGTTGCCCGTGACTATCGTCTCATCCGAACGCTCGTACGGCAATATCTTCTTCTGTAGTCGTTTGGACTCCGCCGACGAACTCGGCAAACCAAAATACTCGGGATGGGTGGGAGCACCCTTCTCGATCCCTGCCGTAATGGGGAACATCCCGTCGCTCGCCAGAGTATCGGCCAGAAATACGTGCAGATACTTTTTGAGGAAGGTGCGTACCGTCTTTGGATGCCGGATCTCGGCGGCCAGAAAGGCGTTGATGGCCGTGAGGTTGTTCTGCAGAATGAGGCCGCGTTTGCCGCCGCGCGGGAAGTACACGAGCGTGTGTAGCCACCGCGGGTCCAGTTCTTGGTAGAGGAGCTTGCCGCCCCCATCCAGCTTGCCGAAGTCGTCCTCGTTGGGGAAAGTGTGCAAGGCGGCGCGCAGGTACTCGGGCGGCACGGGATAGTTGGCATCCTCGAAGCTACTGGCGGAGGCATCGCTGGGAGCAGAGCACAGCAGCAAACCCAGGCAGAAGACATGGAATTTGTTCGAGTTCATGGCTTCTCGGCAAAGATGATGGCAAAGTTACGCTCGATGGAGGCATGATGTACTTGCGTTACACCGGTGTGCAGGGTTGTGATCTCGAAGCCTCCCGCCACGAACTGCTCCCTGGTAAACGGTTTGCTGCCGCCGTGAGCATCGAGGTTGTTGACCAGGAACCTGCCCGCGCCGTGTTCCGCTCCAGGGTCCCATTGCACGGTCACGGAGTGTTGGATCTTACCCTTTTCGTCGCCGATGTTTAGCATGGCGGGTGTGCCGCTGGCAACCAAGAAGTCGGCGATCTGGTTCATGGTAAACACTTTCACCAGTGGCTTGCCTGCGACAAGGTTGTTGACGGTTTTTACCCCATTGTCAGCGAGCACCTGCTGCACGATGGCTGCATAGTCCCTGATGTCAGCGGCGTAAATGCCTCCACCGTCCCATCTGATATTCACCATTCCATGCTGCGGAATTTTTGCGACCGCAGCTTTCACCTGTGCCTTGATCGCCTCCAGCGTCGGCGCTCCCCTTTGCGTCATCGCCGCGATGATCGTTCGGATGGCAGTAGCTGTGCATGTCGCCTCGCTCGCACTGCCGTACTGATAGTCACTGATCCGTCCAACCGACCCTTTGAGGGAATTTGTTTGTTCCGCCGCGCCGCCGCCTTGTCCATCAAGGCCGTCTTTCTTTCCGCCTCCCACCCCGTCGCCGGTGGTGAAGCGTCCGAGTTCATCATGGTTGGGATTGAAGTTGACGGCGCTTGCCCGCGCGGCGAGTTCTGCCTCTGACAGCGGCCGGATGGGCGGACCGCTCGGGCCGATAGCCAGCGCCCGTCCGTCGCCGTTAGCCACCAAGCTCGTCCGCGCAGAATGCTGGCTTGACACCCCAGCAGGGCACCAGATGGGCGGGCAAGCCAGCGGGCAGGATGCCGATGGCCAGGACCCGCAACAGCGCTTCCTGGGATTGGTTGGAATCTGTGCTTTCAGAAGAGTTGTTGGTTGGATCGAGGCTCATGATCGAGCAGCGTTGCCCTGATCAAACCAGCTTGTCCAACCCGCTTGGCGCTCCTGAAGCCACTGGCGACTAAATCTGCGCGGAAGCGTGAAAAAGTTTCGCCCCCGCCCAGCGGACCGTCCGGTTGCCGTCTTTTCGGGCTCGGCTCCGCAGCAGGCTTGCAGGCCCTGGCAAATCCTGATGTCCGCAAAATGGTGAACAAACCCCTGCCCCAAATGGTCTAAGCTGATATCCTACTCCAGCGCGGCCCGAAACCTGCATCGAATTGGCTTGCCTATTTTCGCCCCGTCCTCCACCCTCGCCGCCATCATGACCCGCCGTTCCCGCCGTTTTCTCCCGCTCCTGCTGGCAGCGGGCCTCCTGGCGCTGGCTCCGGCGGGACGCGCGGAAAGCGTGTGGAACGTCGTCAAGTACGAGGGGCGTGACTACCTTTCCCTGCGCAACATCTCCGAGTTCTACCGCCTGCAATACAACGCCAGCGAGGGCGGGCGCGCCGTCACCCTGTCCTCGCCGGGCTGCACGATCCAGGGCAGCGCGGGCTCCAAGGAACTGATCATCAACGGGGTCAAATTCATCATGAGCAGCGACATCGCCGAAGCCGGCGGCCAGTTGCTCCTCTCCCGGCTGGACCTGACCAAGCTCGTCGAACCCGTCCTGCGGCCCAACCGCATCCGCGGGCTGGCACCTCTAAAAACGATCATCATCGACCCCGGCCATGGCGGCGTCGAGAGCGGGGCCATCAGCACCTACGGCGCGGAGAAGGCGTTCACCCTGGACACCTCCCTGCGGCTGCGCGACCTGCTGGTCAAACGCGGCTACAACGTGCAGATGACCCGCACGACGGACACGCTCGTGCCGCTCCAGGATCGCGCCGCGTTCGCCAACCGCTTCCGCGACGGCATCTTCGTGTGCATCCACTACAACGCGGGCAGCGACGCGGGCACGGGCATCGAAACGTACACCCTGGCCCCGCGCTTCGTGCCGTCCACGGGCGACGACAGCCCGACGGCTAGCTGCATGATCCCCTGCGCGGGCAACGTGGAAGACCCGGAGAACATGGCGCTCGCCACGGCGATGCACGCTTCGCTGCTCAGCCGCCTGCCCATGGTGGACCGGGGCATCAAGCGGGCGCGCTTCTGCGTGCTGCGCCTGACGACGATCCCGGCCGTGCTGATCGAGGGCGGCTTCGTCAGCAATCCCTCCGAGGCGGCGAAAATCGCCACGCCCGCCTACCGGCAGGCGGAGGCCGAGGCCATCGCCGCCGCCATCGAGAACTACCGCGCGGCGACCAGCACCGGCAGCAGCAAGCCGCCGACCATCCTGGCCGACGACAGCAGCACCAAGCCGCGGCCTTCCCTGAGCATCACCCCGGGCTCACTCGGGATGCAGGGCAGCGTCCCCTCCATCGGGGGCAATAGCGGCAGCGCGGTGCTGGACCCGGTGGCAAACCACAACAGCCTGGGCGGCCCGACCGTGGTGGTCCCGCGTAACGGGAACTAGCGCGCCGTGTTCGTGGATGCCGCTTCCTTCGGGGATGACGCCGCCCGCGCGGCCCGCTTGTGCCCCATCGGCGTATTCGATTCCGGCATCGGTGGCCTGACGGTGGTCAGCGCGCTCAAGACCCTGCTCCCGGCCGAAAACATCTTCTACCTGGGCGATACCGCCCGCGTACCTTACGGCGGCAAAAGCGCCTCGACCATCGAGCGTTACAGCTTCGAGATGACCGGCCTGCTGCTGGCCGAGCAGGCCAAGACCATCGTGGTCGCGTGCAACACGGCCACGGCCCTGGCGGTACCCCGATTGCAGGATGCCTTGCGCGTGCCGGTGGTCGGCGTGATCGCCCCCGGGGCGGCGGCGGCCGTGGCGGCGACGCGCTCGGGCCGGGTGGGTGTGATCGCCACCCGCGCGACCGTGGCCAGCGGGGCCTACGAGCGGGCACTGCATCACCTCGCGCCCGGCCTGGAGGTCCACGCGCAGGCTTGTCCGCTGCTCGTGCCGCACATCGAGGAAGGTTTGCTGGACGACCCCGCGACCGACCTGCACATCGCCCGCTACCTGCGGCCCTTGCTCGACGCCGACATCGACACGCTCATCCTCGGCTGCACCCATTACCCGCTCCTGGCCGACGCCATCGCGCGGTTCGTGGGCCCCGGGGTCCGGCTGGTGGATTCCGCGCACAACTGCGCCCTGGCTGTGCGCAACCTCCTGGCTGGGGCCGGGCTCGCCGCGCCCGAGAGCAATCCGGGGTCGCTCCAGGTGGCACTGACGGATGCCAGCGACGGTTTCCTGCGCGTGGCCGAACGGGCGCTCCATTTGCAGGTCGGCGACGTGCGGTTGCGCCGGGTCCAGGAAGCCGGTCTGGCGACCGCTGCCTAATTTACGCGAAAATTCGTTTCAATTCGGGTAAAATGCCGCCGTTAGTCTCCAGGCGCGCCAGTTGTGCCGCGTGCACCGGCAATTCGAGGGGTTCGAGGTCTCCGGGGAGTTCGGCGATCCGCAAACGCGAGGCCACCCTTCCACCCAGCCAGCCGAACCGCCGGACCGGCACGATGGCTTGCCAACGGATCAGCGCATCGTCGATCAGGTGCCAGAAGATGCGGTCCATCCGGGTCAGCAGCGACTCCAGGTACGCCACAACAGCGACCCGCTGACATTGGGTGAAGCCGCCGGTCAGTTGCCAGTGCAGGTCGCCGCCGAGCGTGTACAGGACGAACTCCGCCACGTCCGATTCCGGCCGCCGTAGCGCCGTGCGCACCCAGGCGGGCAGGTAGTAGCGCCGGGCCTCGGGCGACAGGAGCGCCAGGCCATCGTAGTGCTGCTCGATGAGATCATCCGGCACCGCGCCGGGCGGGCATCCGCGCAGGCCAGCGCACAGGCGGCGGCCCGCCGGGCAGTCGCGCGAGAGCAGGTGGTCATCGCCCGGGTAAGGCACAGACGAGAAGGCGGCGTCCATGCGCCGGACGAGGCCGCAAGACGTGGAATCAGGTTGCATCCCGGCACCATGACAGAGATGCCAGCCTAACCCAATAGGGTGTATCCCGTATTCTGGGCAGGAAACATCACACCCCGAGGTACCCGCCGGACGCGCCCCGGACCGGCTACGTCCCGTTTCCGAAGGTGCTCCCGGCGTTCGGGCCCGTCTGCACGGGTTTGCCGAACAGGGATGTGCCGCCACGGCCCGTGTCGTCGTCATAGGCCGTCTCGGAGATGCGGTCCGCCCCGCCGTAGCGCCCGGCGTACTCCTGGACGAAGTCGCGGTAGAAGCGCTCGATGACCTTGGCATCGTTCCCGGAACCACTGTTGCGCAGGTAAGCGCTGACGCGGTGCTCGACCGGCAGCCGGGTGACTTCCAGCGTGATGCCGCCGGACAGGTAGCGTTCGGGCGCGACCGGCGCGGGCTCGTGGCTCGCCGGATCAGCGGGTGCCGCTGGCCGGGTGGCCTGGCGAGCGTACCCGCGTCCCTGCGCGAACGCTCCGATGTCCGCAGCCACACCCGCCGCCGTCGGCCGGCCCGGGCCATCGACCAGCACGGTGAACCCGCCCCGGGCGAGCCGGGCTCCGCCCGGCTCGGGACCACCGGGGAGAAGCGAGCAGCCAGCGAGGCTGGCGAGCGAAATCAGCAACGCGGAGGACAGGAGGCGGCGGGAGGTGAACATGGCGAGAAGCGGCAGACGGCCAATCACACCGGGGATCGGCGGTGGTGGTCAAGCCTTTTCCACGTTCCCGGCGGTCCCTTGCCCGGGGGATTAAATCCCCCCCCGCACCGGGCCGGGCCTACATCCCCAACTGGAACAACCGCTCGCGCAGTTGCTCGGTCCAGCGCGAGAGGTAGGCGAAGCGTCCGTGGAAATCCACCAGTCGTGCCGCGGCGTCGGGCGGACGCGGCTCCCACGCGGCGTCGAACGCCCGGAGTTCCGTCAACGCGGAGTCGTGCAGAGCGTCCAGCCGCGCCAGGAGCGTTTCCGCCCTCTCCCGAAGGGCGAACTCCTGCCGGGCGAGCAGCGCGCGGGAGAGCGCCGACGGAGCTGCCGCCTTCTTCACCAGCAGGGCGTCCGTGTCCCGCACGAGGGTCAGCACGGGTGCAAAGAGATCTGCCAACGCCGGCGGCACCACCGATGGACCCGCCACGCGCAGGTCGGGATATTCCAGCTCCAGGAGGTAGCGCAGCCGCGTTTTCGGATCGCGCAGGGTGGCCTGGGCCTGGTTGAGCCGCGCAAAATCCTCGCTGCTACTACTTTCCCCGCCCCCGTCCGCCAGGGCGTCGGGATGCTGCGCGCGGCTGAGCCGGTGGAAGGTGTCCTTGACCCGCTCGGGGTCCAGGCCGGGCCGCCGCGCCTCGCCGAGCAGGGCGAAATGGTCAGGCGGCATCAGGATCAGGCCGAGAAGCTCTCGCCGCAGGAACAGTGGGCCACGGCGTTGGGGTTGGTGACCTTGAAGCCGCCCTTCTGGAGGTCGTCGCTGTAGTCGAGCAGGGAGCCGCTAACGAACAGCGCACTCTTGGGATCAACCACGACGCGCACCAACGCGCTCTCGACCATGATGTCGCGGTTGGCCGGGCCATCCACAAGGTCCATCTTGTACTGGAGCCCCGAGCAGCCGCCGCCGATGACCGCCACGCGCAGCGCGCCCTGGGGGCGGCCTTGGCGTTCGAGCAGCGAGCGTAGTTTCTTGCTCGCGCTGTCGGAAACCTTGACCAGCTTTTCGTTGCCGATCTTGTACTTGATTTCGCCGGTTGGGGCGACGGTAGCGGTGCTCATGGGTGCGGACGAAACTTGTCTTCTTCCTGTACCACATGCAGCCGGGGGAGGAAAGGCAGAAGGCAGAAGGCAGAAGGCAGAAGGATGCGGGTTGGCGACA
This sequence comes from uncultured Chthoniobacterales bacterium, assembly GCA_964247665.1. Lineage (GTDB taxonomy): Bacteria > Verrucomicrobiota > Verrucomicrobiia > Chthoniobacterales > SZAS-18 > CAHJWO01. The sequence continues at coordinate 15,012 of CAXTVY010000020.1, forward strand.
CGCGCTTTTGTCTTTCTATTACAAACGGTCAAAAGCAGCCCACCGGTCAGAGACGACAGGTGCGTGGCGGGCACGATCCTGCCGGCGAGAGATGGCCACGCGACCGGCGATGAGTGCTCAACCTGACCAGCGCAGGGCGCGTTCTTAAGCTCAATGATGCAAGTGCCCTACTTCGGAGCGCGCAGACGGACAAATCCCAGGTAAGTGACATCTTTGCCCGTTTCGGAGGAATCAAAAGCTCCAAGGAACTTGACACCACCATTTGCCAGCGAAATCGTCGTGTTGATTTTCATACTGGTACTGTAGGTAAATTGCAGGGTCGCATCGATGACATCGCCAGTGGGTGACTGAACCGGCTCAACTTCAAGCTTGGCCGTGCCTGACTCGCTGTCCGCCCGTTGACCGTTCTTGGAGGTGACGGCGAAATCCGCAGCTACCACGGCCTTTTTTTGCCCCACGAGGGTCTGCAGATCTTCGAGCCCTTTGGCTGCTTCGGTATCCAGGTGGTACTCTGACGTGAATCTCAGCGCCTGTTCTTTGGTCAAGGCAATCAGTATGGTTTGAGCGGTGATATCGCTCTGACTCGGGCCGCTGGCGTACAAACGAAGGCTTGCCAAAAACAAGCTGACCAAGAGAAGAGTAAATTTTAACGGTTTCATGTTTCTTCGTCTTTTGGATTGGGGGAAGGCAGCAGGTTGAAGGGCCCGACGGACTCAAATTCAGCGACGGAGGCCGGCCAAGTCAAGCTCAACAACAAGGAAGACACGACAGCCAGCCTCCGTTCGCTGGAGCGCATGATTCAGCCTAGCGGACGGAGAACGGAACGGAACAATCCTGCTGGAAAGAGACGATGCGGGCAGTAAACCGCCCGGCCTTGCTCTGGTGCACTCGCAGCGCAAGGATGAAGCGAAACGCTCCGTGTTCCTCGTCTTGCTGAAGGCCCTCGACCGACAGTAGCAGCCGATGCCTGGGCAGCCAGAGTTCGGGCCGAACCCAGATGGCGCGCACTTCGGCGTTCAGATGCGGGCGCAGACGCGGCATGAAATCCGGGAACGTGATTTCCTGAATTTTGTTTTCGCCAGCAGCGCAAAGAAGGGTGCTGCCCGAACGCTTCGTGTCGCGCGTGAAAACAGCCACCAATTTGGAGTCGGGACTCCACAAGCATCTGAAGTTGTCGCGCGAGGTGAGAGCCGCAAAGTTGTCCACCCAGCCGTTCGCTGGTTTGGAGAACGACTGGTCCTGACCATTGATGCGCAAGAAAAACTCCGGCGACTCCGGGCTGTCCCGAAAAAAGTACACGTGATGCTTGTAGTCTGGCGACATGCAATCCTCCGTGGTCTGCTCCTCAGCAAGCAGCGGCACGGCCAGCAGCAGCGAACAAAAAAGAACAAGAACAAAGGTGCGCATGGAAAGAGCCTAACAAGAGCATCCCAAAAGCAGTGTGGACAGGCAGATACTGTGTTTAGTGGTGCCCTTCACGGTTTGCGACTTGTGAGTGTTTTACTGTTGGTGTTGCGCGGAAATCTCAAGGGCCCAACGACCCAAGCTCAGCGACGGAAACTAGCGATTCAGGGCGTGGATTGCAGAGAAGGCCCGACCCCGGCCTCCGTTCGCTGGAGCACCTTGTTAGGCGTGTAGAGTCGCGGTGGAGGCAAGGAATAACTCGCCTTGATCTTTCCGTTCCTGACGGTAGCCGGTTTCGTCATCACTACTGAGACAAGCAGCCAGCAAACGTCGTGCCTTCGGCGCGCCGGTAGAGCCCACCCTCGGCCGGCCCCTGGCCACCTCGGAGGAAAAAGAACACAAAATCGGGATGTGGACCGGCGTGCCGACCCTGGGGCTGGACGCGCTCGGGTCGGCGTTGTACGGCCCCGAGGGCGGCGCTGACCTTCCTCCTGCCACTGGGCGCGGCGACCCGGCCCTGAGCTTCCTTTGTGATGACGTTGAGCAACCGGTCGAAGGTTGCGAGGGAAGCGAATCCGGCCGACTTTTGGCGGCCATTGCCCCCGCGCCCGCCGGGCGGGCAGGCAAGCTTCCTGACCCCATGTTTTCGAGCCCCGCCATCTCCACGGAAAACAAGCCCGCGTTCTACGCGGAACTGACCGGCCAGCTCCGCGCCCTGCTCACCGGTGAGCGCGACTGGCTGGCCAACTTCGCCAACACGTCCGCGTTGATCTTTCACGCGCTGCCCGATCTGAACTGGGCGGGTTTTTACCTGCTGCGCGGGGACGAACTCGTCCTCGGCCCATTCCAGGGTAAGCCCGCCTGCGTGCGCATCGCGCCGGGGCGCGGGGTCTGCGGCGGGGCGGTCGCGCAACGGCGTTCGCTGGTGGTGGCGGACGTGCACGAGTTCCCCGGGCACATCGCCTGCGACGCCGCCTCGCGCGCGGAACTGGTGGTGCCGATGATAACGGGCGGCCGGGTCGTCGGCGTGCTCGACCTCGACAGCCCCCGGCCGGGCCGCTTCGACGAGGCCGACCGGGCCGGCTGCGAGGGCCTCGTGGCCATCCTGCTCGCCGCCTCGGACGGGCCAGCGTAGCCGGTGTCCGGCCGCTCGCCGAGGCGGGGAAATTCCGGTCGCGTCACCATTTGGACCCATCTCAGGCGCGTAGTCCGTGCGTTTTAGAGGCAGGCCGAGGGGGCTTGCTCGCAGCACGCTGGCGGACGGCTAAAAGCAGCGGTTCGTGCCGTGGGCAAACCGGGCTGCTTCCGGCCGATCAGCCCTTCCCCGACGAATTGAAGCGATGAACTCTCCTTCCTCTTCCGATGATCCCCGCGCCGCCGGCCAGCCGGACGCCGGGGGCATCCCCGCCAGCGAGGTTTCGCAAACCGACCTCATCCTGAACCTGGGCAACCCGGACGCCAAGGCCGACGCGCCCGCCAAGCACATCGACCCACGCTGGCAGCAACAATACCAGGGCCTGCGCGACTTCCGCGACTACCTGCTCGACCAACTCAGCGGATTGCAAAGCGAGGCGCGCGACGTGCAGATCGACCCGCTCCAGGACCCCAACGCCGAGAGCGCCACGTCCGACCTGTTGCGCGACTACCTGCTGGGCATGACCTCGACCGACCAGGACACGTTGATCGAGGTGGATGCCGCCATCGAGCGCATCGAACTGGGCACCTACGGCGTTTGCGAGCGCACCGGCCAGCCCATCCCGGCCGAGCGGCTAAAGGCCGTGCCGTGGACGCGCTACACGGTCGATGAACAAGCGTCCGTGGAGGCACACGATGAGGCCCCCATCCACGCCAGCATCGGCACGCGCGCGGGCATCGGCGCGAGTGCCTCCCAAGCTGCTCCGCCCGACCTGCCCTCGCCGGTTACGGAGCCCGGCCGCGAGGTCGGCGGACCCGCCCCCGAGGGCACGGAGAAGGCGCACCTGGGCCATGATTCCTGACGCGCGGGGCCGCGCTCGGCGGACCGGAACTGACGCCAGACCAAAGTTTATTCCTGCGGCAAACCGAGGCGTTCCAGGCGCAACCGCAAGCCCTCCAGGCACGCGAGCCAGAAGTCGCGTTGCAAGGGCTCGAACCGCGTGATGCCGTCCGGAAGCTGCGCGGCGGAGAAGATGTTGCTCGGCTCGCCCAACAGTTCCTCGTACAAGCCATCCATGAGGTAGAACGATACCTCGCTGTCCGAGAACGCCATGGGCCGGTCCCGCCCCTCGGCCTCGGCGCGCAGGGCGTCGATGACCGTGATCAACTGCTCCAGCGTCAGCGGATAACCGGTGCGGCGCGCGCCCTCCGCGTGGTTGACCACGATGGCCTCCAGGCGGCGCACGATGCGCGCGAGGTCGGCCCGCTGCTCGACGCTGCGGCGCGTGATGGTGGCCAGCGGCCGGGGAGCGGGCTGCTCGCCGTCGGGATGGGATTCGGAGGTCATGGCACGGTCCATAAACTCAGCACGTTTTCGCCCGGACTTCCAGATGGAACAGCCGTTTTGTAAGGCGGGCGCTCCGCCTGCCGAGAGAACACGCCGTCACTTGGCAGGCGGAGCGCCCGCCCGACAAAACGGACGCCACCGCCCGCTTTGGTCAGAGCTTCAGAAAATTTTCCAGCAGCCGTTTGCCCTCGGCGGTGAGGATGCTTTCGGGGTGGAACTGCACGCCGTGGATCGGGTATTCGCGGTGCCGCAGGCCCATGATCTCGCCCTCGGCGGTCTGCGCGTTGACCTCCAGGCAATCCGGTACGCTCTCGGGACGCACGACCAGCGAGTGGTAGCGCGTCGCCTCGAACGGGCTCGGCAGGCCCGCGAACACGCCGTTATCTTCGTGCAGGATGGGCGATGTTTTGCCGTGCATCATGCGTCCGGCGCGAACGACCTCGCCGCCGAACACCTCCCCGATGGCCTGGTGCCCCAGACACACGCCGAGGAGCGGGATGCGCGGCCCGAGTTCGCGGATCACGGCTTCGCTGATCCCGGCTTCGGCGGGCGTGCCGGGGCCGGGCGAGATGCAGATGCGCGCGGGCTTGAGCGCGGCGATTTCGTGGACCGTGATCTCGTCGTTACGGCGCACCACGGGTTCCTCGCCCAACTCACCGAAGTATTGGACGAGGTTGTAGGTGAACGAATCGTAGTTATCGAGGACGAAAAGCATGGCCGAAGCGCCTGCGGCGCGTTGCAGGATGCAAGATACAGGATGTAGGATGGCCGGACAAGATGAGCCGCAAAAAGGCGCAAAAACGCAAAAGAGAGGAGAGGTAACAACGATCAGAGGGATGTCCTACCTTCTGCCTTCTGCCTTCAAGTCTCCCCGATGTGTCGCGCCAGCTCAATCGCGCGCATCATGCCCAGCGCCTTGTTGACCGTTTCCTCGTACTCATTCGCGGGCACGGAATCCGCCACCACGCCCGCCCCGGCCTGCACGTAGGCTTGCCCATCCTTGAGCACCACCGAGCGCAACGTGATGCAACTGTCCAGGTTGCCGTCGAAACCGAAATACCCCACCGCCCCCGCGTAGAAGCAGCGCTTGCTCTTTTCCAGGTCGTTGATGATCTGCATCGCGCGCACCTTGGGCGAGCCGCTGACCGTCCCGGCCGGGAACGTCGCGCGCATCACGTCGAACGCGCTGCTCCCGCCTTTCAACCGTCCGACCACGTTGGAAACCAAGTGCATGACATGGCTGTAACGCTCCACGGACATGAAATCCGTCACGCGCACGCTGCCGAATTCCGCGATGCGGCCCACGTCGTTGCGCGCCAGGTCCACGAGCATCAGGTGCTCGGCGCGCTCCTTCGGGTCGGCCAGCAGCGATTCGGCCAGCGCGTCGTCCTCCCCGGGCGTCCTGCCCCGGGGCCGCGTGCCCGCGATGGGGCGGATCTCCACCGTGCCGCCCAGCGCGCGGACGTGGATCTCCGGCGAACTGCCCACCACCGAGAACCGGCTGCCGAACCGGAACACGAACATGTACGGCGATGGGTTGATGAACCGCAACGCCCGGTAGAGTGAGAGCGCGTCGCCCGCGTAGGGCGTGCGGAAGCGTTGCGAGGGTACGAACTGGAAGATGTCGCCCGCGCGGATGTGCTCCTGCCCGCGCGAGACGGCCGTCTCGTACTCGGCGCGGGTCGTGTTGCTGTCGGGCGGGGGCGGCGCGGGCAGTTCGGGATAAACCAAACCGGGCCGCAGGTGGCTGGGCGTGCGCAACCGCCGCACGAGCCGTTCCAACCTGGCGCGTGCCTCGTCGTAGGCGTGGCCGGGGTCGCGGCCTTCCGTGAACACGTTGACCAACACGCGCAGCCGCCGGAAGCGGTGGTCGAACACGATGAGAGTGTCCGTCACGAGATAGAGCATGTCCGGCAGCCCGAGTTCGTCGGGCGGCGGCGGGGGGACGGTGCCCTCGAAGAAGCGCACGGCGTCATAGCCGAGATACCCGACGGCCCCGCCCATGAACGGCGGGTGCGTGGGACCCGCCGGCGCGGGCCGGTAGCGGGACAGAAAACGTTCCAGTTCCGCGAACGGGTCGCCTTTCGCCGCCGTGAACTCGCGCGGCACGGCGTTCTGCTCGGTGATCGTCACCTGCGCGCCGCGCGCCTCGAAGATCGCCGCCGGACGGCTGCCCAAAAACGAGTAGCGGCCGATCTGTTCGCTGTTCTCGGCGGATTCGAGCAGGAACAGACAGTCCTCCCCACCCGCGTCCTCGTCCAACAGCTTCTGGAACGCGGCGACGGGCGTGTCGCAGTCAGCCATCAACTCGGTCGAGACCGGGATGAGGTTCACGCGGCCCGGCGCGGCGAGCGCCACGAACTCGGCGCGCGACGGGCTGAGGGGAAGATCGGTCATGGCGCTGGGCGGACTAACTGGCGGGCAGATCGAACGACACGGTTTCGTGCGCGCTTCGATGGTTGGTCCAGAAGTGCGCGCCGTCGTGACACAGCGAACGGCAGGCAAAGGGCACCCGGGCGAGTTCCTCGGGCACGGGATTTTCCTGCCGAAAATCGAGCTTCGCCACCTGCCAGTCTTCGCCCTCGCGCTCCGTGCCGCGCAACACGTAGAGATCGGGGCCGACGAACACGTGGCCGCAGATTTCCGCCCCGATGTCGATGGAGCGCAGGATGCCCCCGGCCGGGTCGAGCTGGAGCAGCAGTCCCTTGTACCACTGGCTCAGATAGAGGTGTGTGCCGTCGTGGCTCAGGTACGAGCCGGTGAACTCCGGCACCGCCACCCGGTACCCTTCATCGAAGCCGACGCGGGGTCGATAGCGACGCAGGTACCGGTCATCCGCCTCCCCTTCCCCGAGCGTCAGGTACAGCCACTCTCCCACCGGCACGGCGGCCCAGGCGATGCCTGGCGTCAGGGTGTCCTCGCGCACGGTGAAAGTCTGTGGCTCGACGCAAACCAGGCGGCGTTCGTCGCGGGAACTGATCCACAAGCCTTCCTTTCCCCAGGCCAGTGCTTGCGGCGTGGACACGGGGGAGGGCAGGCGGCGGCGTTCGGTGATGACAGGGAGTTTTGCGTTCATCTGAGTAGTTGGTAACGAGATGTTCTAGCTGCCGCTCTGATGATACACCGCGTTCGCGTCGAACAGCGGCTCCTCCTTCACCTCCGCAGGCGAGCCGTCGCGGTTGAGCCGCTGGTAAAAACAGCTTTCGTAGCCCGTGTGGCACGCCCCGCCCTGCTGGCGCACGGTAAAGAGGAGGGTATCACCGTCGCAATCGCGGAACCAGTCTACCACTTCCTGCCGGTGCCCGCTGGACTCCCCCTTGAGCCAGAGCTTCCGCCGCGAACGGCTCCAGTAATGCATGAAACCCGTGGTGAGCGTTTTTTCCAGCGCCTCCTGGTTGATCCACGCCATCATCAGCACACGTCCGCGCGGGCTGTCCGGGCCGTCCTCCCCGGCTTGTTGGATGATCGCGGGGATGAGGCCGTCAGCGTTGAATCGCAAGTCGCCGGTTTCGAGAGAAGTTTGCATGGCTGGGACAAAGTCGGCGCACGAGGGAGCCGCTTTCTCAACTAACGCGAATTCCCGCGTGCTTCAACCACGGGACACCGTAGGAGTACAGGCCGATGGATTCCCAATAATGAAATCTTATATTTGATAATCGCGCCGGGTGTCTCTGCGTTCGGGGCACGCTTCTAGCTAAAACTCCATCACACGCCATGGATGCCAAGCTAACCAGCGAGGAATACGCCCAGATTCTTCAAACCATCGAGATGTTTGAAGTGATCAGCCAGGCGGAACCCGGCGATTGCCAGAGCTACGACATCCTCAAGGAAGCCTACCTCAAGATCGGCCAGATCGAGGCCGCCTTGCAGGTGTCGCGCAAGCTCGCCGAAGCCTACCTGAACATGGGGCTGTATTCGTCGGCCCTGCTCGAATGCGAGGGCATCCTCCAGCTCGCGCCCAACTCACCCGACATCGTCGCGCTGATGGGCGAGATCGAGAGCCGCACCGCCCCCGCCTCCGGGCGCAACGGCAGCAACAGCAGCTCCTTCGGCGGCGATTACGGCCTGACCAGCGAGGTGTCCGAGGAAAAACCCTCGCTCATCGCCATGACCAATGGGCGCGGCAAGCCCCCGAGCGGCAAGAGTTCCGAGAACGGCAAGGAATCCGCCGCCGCTGCCATCGAGGCCGCTGGTGACGATGGCAACGAACATTTCGCCAAGTTCCTGACCTTCCACCACATCGTCCCCGAGGATGACATCAACACGGCGCTGGAGCGCGTGCAGGGTGCAAACCGCAAACTCAGCGGTCAGGGCATCGCGGCTTCGCTGCTGGACGAACTGGCCCGCGGCGGCAAGCACGAGATCGACGCCCTGCTTTCCAGCTTGATCGACTCCACGAAGTTCGGCTACGTGCCGCTGGAATACTACGACATCGACCGCGCCGTGGTCCGCATGTTGCCCGAAAACCTGACCCTGGGCCGGCTGATCGTGCCCTTTGACATCGTCAGCCGCACGATGATGATCGCGCTCTGCAACCCCTTCGACGCCGCCGCCAAGCAGGCCGTGCAAAGCTCGCTGGATTACCACATCCAGTGGTACCTCGCCAAACCCGCTGCGATCTCCCGCGTGCTGCGCGACGCCTACCGGCTCGACTCGCGGGACTGACAAAGTCGGAAGTCGGAACCAGAATCCAGACACCAAATTTCCCGCGCACCCTTTTCCAGCAAGAAACCTGCTCTAAAAACCGCGTCACTTCCCAATTTCCTTTTTCCGGTTCCGACTTCCGACTTTCCTATGAGTGCCAAATCCTTCGGCGAACGCATCGCGGACATTCTCATCGAGGACGGGCTGCTGCTGCCCAGCCAGCTCGAAGAAGCCCAGGAGCTGCAAAAGAAACAGGGCGGCCGGTTGCTCAAGCTGCTGACCGACAACCAGTTCGTCACCGAGCAGGACATGGTCATCTCCATGGGCCGCTGCCTGGACAAGCCGCCCATCAACCTCGCCAAGGTGCGCGTGCCCGAGCCCGTCATGAACCTCGTGCCCAAGGACATGGCCAAGAGCTACAAGCTCGTGCCCATCGCCCACCTGGGCAACAAGCTCTTCGTGGCCATGGCGGACCCGATGAACGTCCTGGCCCTGGACGACCTGCGCACCCGCACCAAGCTGGAGATCATCCCCATGATCGCCACCGAGCGCAGCGTCAACGAGGCCCTCAGCGGCGTCCACAGCGCCACCGGAGCCATCGACGAGGTCATGAAGAAGGCCGCCGCCGACGCCGCCGCGGCCGAGGCCGAGGGTGACGCCGTCGAGGTCACCGGCAAACAGCGCGAGGACATCGACCTCGACAAACTCGCCGCCGACAGCGAGGACGGTCCGGTCATCAAGATCGTGAACCTGATCCTCGTCCAGGCCCTCAAGGACCGGGCGAGCGACATTCACATCGAGCCCGCCGAGAAAACCGTCCGCCTGCGCTACCGCCTGGACGGCAATCTGATGGAAGCCAGCGGCCCGCCCAAGAGCCTGCAACTGGCCATCGCCTCGCGCATCAAGATCCTCGCGGGCCTGAACATCGCCGAGCGCCGGGTCCCGCAGGACGGCCGCTTCCGCATCCGCGTCTCGGGCAAGGAGGTCGATCTGCGCATCTCCTTCCTGCCGACCGTGTACGGCGAGAAGATCGTCATCCGCATCCTCGACAAGGGCGCGCTCACCGGTTCCATCGAGACGATGGGCATGGACGAGCCGACGCTCAACAACTTCAAGAAGGCCATCGACGCGCCGCACGGCATGATCCTCGTCACGGGTCCGACGGGTTCGGGCAAGACCACGACGCTCTACTCCGTGTTGAGTGAACTCAACAAGCCGGAGTACAACATCGTCACGGTCGAGGACCCGGTGGAATACCAGCTCGCGGGCATCAACCAGGTGGCCGTGAAGGCCGACGTGGGGCTGGATTTCTCCAGCGCGTTGCGTTCCATCCTGCGCCAGGACCCGGACATCGTCATGATCGGTGAGATTCGTGACAACGAGACGGCCGACATCGCCGTCAAGGCGGCGCTCACGGGCCACCAGGTGCTCTCGACGCTGCACACGAACGACGCCGCCGGCGCCATCACGCGCCTGGACGACATGGGCATCGAGCCGTTCCTGATCGCCTCCTCCGTGCTGCTAACCTGCGCGCAACGCCTCGTGCGGCGCATCTGCCCGAACTGCAAGGAGGACTTCGTTCCCGAGCCCGAACTCTTCGAGCGCATGGGCATCGAGCCCGCCGAGGACGACACGTTCTACCACGGCAGCGGGTGCGAGCGCTGCAAACAGCGCGGCTACCTGGGCCGCGCCGCGATCCTGGAGGTTTTGCCGGTGTCGGAAGCCATCCGCCGGCTGGTCATCAAGCGCGCCTCCGCCGCCGTGCTCAAGAACCAGGCCATCTCTGAAGGCATGAAAAGTTTGCGCTTCGCCGGAATTGACAAAGCCCGTGAGGGCGTGACAACCTTAGAGGAGGTTTGGCGGCTCACCGCAGAAGACGTGTAATCGTTTGATTCACAGGAAGTTAGATACTGATCTGTCCTCATAGAAACCTTATGGCTTTCTCCCTTTCGAACTGGTTCAAGGGCAAACCGGGCGCGCCCGGCAGCGAAACCCCCGACGAAAACGCCCCGGCCGAGGCTGCCGCGGCTCCGGCCGTCGCCGCGCCCGCTGCCCCGGCCGTCCCGCCGCCCGCCGTGCGCAAGGTGATGCCCAACTCCGTCCAGCCCGTGAGCCTGCGCACGCCCGGCGCGCCGCGTCCGTCCGTGTTGCCCGTCAGCTCGCCGACACCCCAGTCCGAGCGCGTATCGCCGGTGCTCATGCCGGCCCCGCGCGGCAAGATTTCCTTCGGCGGATCGGACGCCTCCGCACCCGGCGCTGCCGCCCCGGCCGTACCCGCGGCCCCTTCGGCCATGGCAGACGTGATTGTCAGCCTGGAAGTGGGCGATTTCTTTGACCGCCTGCCGCCGGGCTTCGTGCAGGCGGGAGCCGTGGACCGCCAGCGCCGGATCGATTTCCGCGCGTCGGAACTGTACTCGGACTTGACCAAGGGCCGTGCGAGCGTCCCGGCCTCGGTGATCTACCAGAAGTGCCCGGAGCTTTTTACCCGGCCTGTCAGCGAGGAGGAGGACACGGAAGTGTCGCTGCCCTTGCAGAAGCTGGTCGAACAGATGAGCCAGGCGTTCCAGACGCGCACCGACCAGGTGGCCGAGGACAATGTTGGCGAGATCGAGACGCCCTTTTTGCAGGTGGCGCTGGAAGACAGCGCCCGGCTGCCCAAGGCGCAGGGCACGACGGCGGGCGCGCTGCGCTCGCCCCATCCGCCAGCCGTGACGGCCTCGCCGCTCAACGAACCGCCGCACCGCCCGCACCGCACGGGCCAGATTTCCACGATCAGTCCGCTGAGAACCGCCCCGGAGCCCCCCCCGATGCAGGCCGCACCCGGTGCCGCCAGCGTCGCGCCGATCAATGCCGCCAAGCGCCCGCCCTCAACCGTGCGCGCCTCCGTGGCTGGCGGCAAGATCCGCCTGAGCGGCCCGGCCATGCCCAACCGCATGGTGCCGGTGAGCGTGCCGCCGCCCGCCGCCCAGCCCGCCATGGAAGCGGCTCCCGCGCCCGCGCCGGAACTGCCGCCCTCCGCCTCGCAACGCATCCTGCCACCCTTGCAAGTGGGCGGACCGGCGGTCTCGCCGTCGCACCAGGTTTCCAAGAAGACGGCGCGCATCCAGATTCCGCCCATTTCCCTGCGCGGACCCGGTGCCGGGGCGCGTCCGGCGGCCCCTTCGGCGGTTTCCGTGCAGCCCAGCCCGGTGCCCGTCCGCCCCGGCCCGAGCGCCGAGCCAGCCACGCCGCCGACCATCGCCTTTCGCTCGACGCCGCCTCCCGGGACGAGAAAAATGCCGCACTCCTTCGCGCCGCCCCCGTTGCGGCCGGCGGTGCCGCCGCCCGCTTTCCCGTCCGCGCCGCCCGTCTTGACCGCCCCGCCGACCACGGGGCTGCCCGGTGGCTTCCCTGCCGCGACGGACGACCGCAAGATCAGCCTTTCCCTCGCGGCCGTGCTGCGTGGGCTGCCGTTGTCCTCGCTGACCGTGGAACCGAACAGCGTGCCCGACGACGTGCGGGTGACGCTGCCGTTCTCGCTCGTCGAGCCGCAGCTTGCCCAGGGCCGGGTATCCATCCCGCACGCGGTGTTCGCCGGGTCCCTGCCCGAGAGCCACCGTGAGGTGCTGGCTTCCAATTCCGGCTTGTCCGAGATCCCGCTGCCGTTGCAGGAGGTGTTCCAGAATCTGCCCGCCGCCGCGCTGGCCATCCGCCAGGATCAGCTTGCGGAGGAGGTGGGCAACGCCTACCCCACGCCGTTCAGCCAGAAGGCAGAGGAAGATGCACAGCGTCTCGGCACGCCCGCCAGGGACCTGGCAGCCGCCGTGCCCGAGGCCGCCGCGCCTGCCGCGCCTGCCCCGGAGCCTGCCATCGACCGTCCGTTACCCGCCGATCCCGTCGTGGACGAGGAACCCGCGCCGAAGATCACGGCAGCGGCCATCCCTGCCCCTGCGCCGGAACCCGTGGTGGAAGAAGCGGAAGAAGCTCCGAGCGAGGAGTTCGCCAACCTTTTCGTCGAGGAGCCCCCGGCTCCGGTACGCGATCTTCCGCTGGACTTCGGCGGCGACAAGCCTGCTGCCGTCGTTGAGGAAGCCATGATACCCGAACCGGTCGAGGCCAGGGCCACGGACGAGGAGAAATCCGAGCCCGGCACGTCTGAGGAGCCCGAGGTGACGGCCGAAGAAGCCACCGAGCCGCCCGAGTCAAAACCGGAAGTGCGCGCCGAGGAGAAGCCGGTCGAAGCACCCGCCGCCATCGTTCTGCCCGCCTTGATGGTGGAGGAAAAGCACGAGCCCGCCCTGGTGGTGGAGGAAAAGCGCGAGGAGCTTACCCCGCCGCCGGAATCCAAAGCGCCCGAGGCCGCTGCTGCCGAACCAGCGCCCGAGCCCGCGCCGACCGAAGAAGCGCCGGACCCGGTCGAGCCCGAGCCCGCCATTGCGCCCGCACTCGTGGCGCAGCGCAACGGCCACGCGCCAGAGCCTGCCACCCCCGCGCGGCAGACGGCCCCGGTGCTCGCCAGCGTGCAGGATTCCGCGCTGCAAAGCCTGTTCATTACCGAGGACGAACTGGACGCGAA
>CAXTVY010000021.1:0-28091 GCA_964247665.1 uncultured Chthoniobacterales bacterium
GATCTATCTGTCGCGGCCGGTCGGCGAGCACTACCGCGAGATTGCCTTGCACCACGGCGCAGACTTGCCCGCTGACCTGCTGGAGCACGAATTCCGGCACGGCTGGAAAACCGCTCCCGCGCGCCAGAACACGAATGGCCCCCGCCCTGACGATGACCGGGAATGGTGGCGCATGTTGGTGCGCCGCGTGCTGGATCGTGCGCTGCCGGACACGGCGCGAAACGGCTTCGCGCACGAAGCCTACTTCGAAGAATTATACGCGCACTTCGAACAGCCGGGTGTCTGGGCCGCCTATCCGGAATCCGAGATGGTACTTCATTCTTTGCAGGCACAAGGAACCAAGATCGGGCTGATTTCCAATTTCGACCGCCGCCTTTACCGCGTGCTGGATCAGCTTGGCCTGACCCGGTATTTCGCTGTCATCATCATTTCGAGCGAGGTAGGTGCCGACAAACCGGACCCGGCTATTTTTCAGAGTGCGTTGATCAGGCTCGGCGTCCGCGCGGAAGAATCGGTGCATGTCGGCGACGATCCCGAACGTGATCGGGGGGCCGAAGCGGTGGGCTTGAAAGTTTTCGAGTTGGATCGTCCCGCGCGCACGTTGACCGACTTTTTGGCTTGGCTGGAAGCACGGTGACTAGGAAGAACAAACTTGCATCGCCGCGCGATGTACCGTAAATGAGTGCTCCGTTGAAACTGGGCTGATAGCTCAATGGTTAGAGCACTCGCCTTTTAAGCGATTGGTTCTGGGTTCAAGTCCCAGTCGGCCCACCCCCATGCCGGGTGGTTGCACCTTGGCTGGCAATTCTTCGGGGTGCCTCCGAATAAGCTGAAATAAGCTGGGGTAAGTGTGGCGTTGCTGCGGGAGAGGCACTTACAAAGTATCAAGAGTGCGGTTCTTCACCCACTTGCTAAAAGAAAGAATAACAGCGGCTACGCCGCTTTCTGGCACTTGGCGCGCGTCAATTGTCACTGCCGCTCTGCGGACAAAGTACTGTTTTCTAGTCTTTTACGATGAAAAACCAGCGGATCGCGCGCGAGATTCGGAAAAATTATCCGACACGATTTGGCGCGCGGCGTGCGGTCAGTTTTCCCCCTGGACCGCGCGTGCAAGCTCTATGCACGACGTGTGCAAGCGCGTTTCATGCGCTTTGCAGTCGGCTTGCACTCGCCGTGGATTACCCTACTTTGAATGAAGTCAGCCAGGGCCGTAATCGGGATGCGCCAGTAGTTGACGCTGCGCGGGTTGCGATCGGCCACCGGCTCGGCAGCGATGGCTCCGTCCTCACACAAACGCCGGACGTGCTCAGCGGAAACGAGAAATACCCGCGCGACCTCCGCACAACTGACCTTCGTTCGGTCAGCAGCGAACCCAGGCACGAGCACCTTGTCTGTAGCGGCGGTCACGGAATCAGTATGGCACAGGAGGGAAGCCCCCGAAAAAACAAGCCTGTAGCTCCGACCGCGCAGGAGTAAGCTGTCCACCATGAACGCGCGCAGCCTCCTCCCTGCCCTCCTTTTGCTATTTGCCCTCTCCGTCCGCGCTGGGGATCTGGACGCGCCAGCAGCGAGGTCAGTGACGGTGCGCTCGGAAGTGGCGCGCGGTTACGCTGCTGCGTTGACAGCCGCCACGGAAAACGCCGACCCCGACGATCTGGACAAGGCAATCAACAAGGTGTTCGACAAAAACCAGCAGGACCGCACCGACACAGACGGGTTCAAGCTCGGGATGAACTTCGGGGAGTGGCGGTGCCTCTGGCGGATGCTGAGCAGCACGGGTCGGGCGGTCAAATCGGGGGAAATTCGGTCGGTCAGCATGGACGCCAACGTGAGCTACAAGGGATTTCGCAATTTCTCCGCCAAGCTGGGGATCACCGACGCCCAAGCTAAAGAGCTGTTCGGCTCCGACTACAATCCCGACAGCGACGGCGTAGCGTGGAACGCCGCGTTGAAAACTGGCAGCTTCAAAGGCACATTCCCGGTGGGGACGGCAGCAGCGGTCCACCAGTAAAAGAAAAACGCCGGACGGGAATCACCCGCCCGGCGCAGACCCGGCTACTTCTCGGAGAACGGTTTATTTCTCCGGCCAGCCGCCCACGTACCGACCATCGAGGTCGATCTCGAAAGGCAGGCCGGCGGCGGTCGGCAGCCACACGAGGTCATCCTGCGAAGCCCCGAGCACTTCGTGGATGGCTATCAGCCGGAGCAGCCTAGCGGTGGACTGACCCCGGATCGTGAGCACCGCCTGCGGGCATCCATCGAGCGCGGTAGCATCACACGCCGCGAGCTGGCGGCCATCGAGACTCAACCGGTACGGCTCGCCGGGCATGAGCCGGGCGAACAGCACACCGGAGGGATCGGACTGGGCAGGCTGCTCGAAAGAGCGAAACCACTGCACAGCCGCCCCGCCGTCGCGTCGTGGCGGGCGAACCAGTTCCAAGGTGAACGGAATCATGGCTCGCGGATCGTCCTCGACCGGGAGCGCATCCTCCGGGCCAAAGGTGATCGCTGCTTCCCCTCCCCACGCAATCGGCAGAGGCGGGAACGCGGATGGTGGACGCACGGGCAGCCGGAAGATGGCTGTTCTACCCTCGCAGGCGGGCTGCTCCGGTTGGCTGGCTGAATTAGGAGATTCTCCTAATTTATCGTTGACGTTGACGGTGCTGGGCAATACGGTGCCAGCACTTACTGAGGGCGCAATTCTCATAAGTTTGATTTGGAGGGCCACGTTGTTACTAGCAACGTGGCCTTCCTCGTTTGGAGTTGAGTGGTTAGCTTTGGGTTTCTTCTACTGTGGCCGGATCGCTCTTTTGCATCCGGCGAGGCAACTGTCGGTTGTCACACCCAGATATAACAGGATTCGGGAGACTCATCCCGTGTCAGATCACGAGTAGCGACAAAAAAAGTCCGCGCCCAGAACGGTGTGTAACCACCATGGCCGCAGGTATCACCCTGCCGCTGTTCTAGGCGCGGACGTTGATTCTCTTATTTGCTGCCCGGCTAGGTTGATAATCCAGCTTCGAGAGTGGGCAACCACTGGTTACACAGCGGCGATTGCACCATGAAGGAAGGATTGGGGCGCGTCAAGTCCACTACTATGTAACGGGCGAAAATGTTTGGAACGATTGCGGGGTTTTGTAACTTTCTTGCGTTAAGGGATATTCGCGTTCCAATCATTTTCCAACGTGTCAAAATTAATGAGACACCCTAAAAGACTGTGTCTCAGTGTGTTGTAAAGATTTTGCCACCGTCCCAAACATTTTCGCCCGTTACAGGCTCAGTCCTTCTGAGGCAGGCCAAGTTCCTTCCGGCGTTGTTCGAGGAACAGTCGTACCCCTTCAAGCTGTATTCTTCGTGATTCCACCTGTTCAACCGAGTCGGGCCGGTAGCCTTCAGCCAAGTTCTGGCTGAAGTGCCATACTTGATTGACGAAGGAAACGATGTCCTCGTCAGGCACTTCCACGATCCATTTGTCCACCAAGGAGGTCAGATGCTCCTTGAGCATGTAGCGTCCCCTGCCATCGGCGCGGAGACCGCCGGTGTCTCCGAAGTCGCCAAAGCGAGTCCGGTGACTGTCTTCTGCCAAGCTGTCGATCACCGCCTGTGTCTTTTGGGCAATTTCCTCGGCAAGGTGCTCGTCGTACACCTTGCTGAACAAGGCCCGAGGGCTGACTCCGAGCTTCTCGGGCCGTGGGATCGGCACCCTCACGCTGTCTGGTCCCTCCCCCGTTGCCAACCAACGCGCGTTGATGCTGAAAACGTGCAGAATCTTCGAGGCCATCCCGTAGGTCAGCGGAGCGCGTGCGTACTCGTAGTTGGCGTAGGATGCAGGCCGCATTTCGACCTCTAATGCGAAGGACACTCGCCGGAACCTACGTTGCTCACGCCACACCTTGAGGCGGTGAACAATCGCTTTTTCCCGTTCGGGCAGAGGACTTCGGGCCATACGCCAACCGGTAGCAGAGCCGGAATTTTTGCGCGAGTTACAAATTTTACATTTTCTTCTGCTCTTTTTGTTCTACAGTCCTCCTATGGCTCGTGGAAGACGCCGCAACAACGACAGCAGTGAGCAGGCAGATCGGTTTCGTGCCGAGCTACGGGAACTCCGGTTAGCTCTGCGGATGACCGTGGCCGAGTTCGCCATCGTGGTCGGCGTTGTCCCGAACGATGTGGTGAACCGAGAGAGAGGCAGAAGCTCATGGTCCCACGGTGAAACAACGCACGCCAAGCGCAAGGTGATGACCCATCTGTCCACCTTCGTTGCCGACGTCTCACGCCAGCTTGCAACTCTCCCTGATTGAATCGCTCACCATGAAAGCCGCCGCCAAAACCAAGCCGCCGAAGGCCGAAGCCACGGCGAAAATTCCGCCCATCGTTCAGGACAAGCCGGCGCCGCCCGGCAGCAGGCCCGATCCAGAGGCCGTCGAACGCATCCGCGCTTTGCGTTCGCGGATCGGCGCATGTGACGCCGAAATCATCCCGTTGCAACTCGCCCACCGGACGGAAACGCAGTTTTTCCGCGCGCAAGTGACCAGTCGAATGTCGAGTGATACCTACCCGGACGATTCGGTCGAAAAACTCTGGACCATTTACGAGCGCGAGGTCGAGGAACGTGGCGAGGTCGGCTACGCTTACAGGGACTTGCAGGAGTTGCACGAACGGTACGAGGCGGTCAGGGAACCCTACGTCGAAAAGGTCAAGGAACGCACGAAACTGCGCGAGCAACTTCTGGAAGCGGTACGCATTGAGGGTCCCAAGCTGACCATCGCTCTGCGCGAAAGCGGCGTGGCGATCCGGCAGCGCGCGGTGGACGCCATCGCGCCTTTCTGCGCTTCGCGGGCAGAGGCGGAGGAAGTCGCCGACAGCACGACCAAAGTACAGGATTTCATCCTGGCAGAGTTCCGGTGGCAGAGCGCACATCATGGCGCGGACAGCCACGCTTATTTCGTGAGTGCGTGGGAAATGCTCAACTCCGCGCAGGAGGCCGCCGCCTCCCTCCAAACTTAAAGCGTCTGCCGGGCCGCTCCTTTAACCACGGGTAGGCCCGTGGGGAGCAGCCCTCCCCGAGGGGAGACGCCCCGCGCCGTTATGATTTCCGGCGCGGGGCGGCACCCCCTCTCAAACAACCCTTTCTAACCCCGCAGCGACCGTAACCACTCCGCCATGAACTATCCGAACCAGCCCGACACCCCACCCGTCGCGGGTGACATCATCGCAGTGGACATTTCCGGCGTGAAATACCCTTTCGTCGTCGTGTCCCTCTCGCCGGTCAATTTTCCCGGTTCCGGGAACGTGGGAGCGCACCCGGAACAGTTTCTCGCCTGCGTGCCCTTTGACGCGCTCAAACAGGTCAACATCAAGGCTGGCGACACACAACTCTGGAGCACGTACGCGAACACAAACGCGCAGCCGGTCGTGCCGCCCGTGTTCTGAGCCATTCCACAAACCATGCTTACCTTTCCCCAATTCATCGCCAACCGCGAGTTCAAGCTCCCGGCAGATCAGATGGTGCACGTCGTGCCGGTAGGAGAGTACCCCCAGACGCATCCAGGCACAGGCAAGGTCATCGTGCAGGTGGTGGACGACCAGGCGTGCCGCGCCATGCTCAACAATCTGCAAGCGGAGAAGAACGACCCCGACTTTGCCGGGCTTTGCGTCGATTACGAGCACTTCCGGCACGACCCGGACAAGGGGAGCGCAGCCGCTGGGTGGATCATGAACGTCGAACAGCGAGCACTCGGCATTTTCGCCTCGCCGTGGTGGACAGGCAGTGGAATGGCGGCCCTGAAAGGTGGCGAATATCGGTTCATCTCGCCGGAGTTCGACACCCGCTCGCTTGAGCACATCGACGGCAATCGCTACCGGCCCACGAAGCTGGTTGGTTTCGGACTGACGAACGCGCCGAACATGCGCGGCATGGTCCCACTTTCCAACCGGCTCACCGGTCCGGGTGGTACGGCGGATTCGGACGCGCAAGCTGCCGCGCACGCAAATCTGGTCAGGGACCTCGCTGCCTCGTTGCGCGCCACGAACAAAACTCTCCCTATCAGCGAGAGCTACCGCCGGGCGGAATCGGCCTTGGACGCGCAGGCAAACGCCGCGTTGCCCCTCGTGATCGCCAACTGGGCGCGGGAATTGTGCGCGGGTGACAAACATCTGCCGCTCTCTGCCGCCTACCATCGTGCCGAAGCTCAGTACGGCAACCGGGTGGAAGTGGCTGCACGGCACGCCGCGCCTACAGCCCCGTCCCGTCCCGCTCGCCACCGGCCAGCAGAGCAGGCTCCGGTGACGGCAAAAGACGCCGTGCAGGCCCAAGTCATTGCCAACCGGGCGCGGGAACTGTGCAAAGCGGATCGCAAGCTCTCGCTCGCCGCCGCATACCAGCGCGCCGAGAGCGAGATCACCGGCAAAGCTCAAGTTTTTCTTTTCTAGCTCCCGATGCCAATCGACAAACCCGTCCGTAGCGCGCGTGCATCGACCACGCGCATCGAACTCCCGGACAAGACGATCATCAGCGTCCCGCCCGTGACCATTGAGCAGGTGCGCCGGTGCATGAGGCTAGACCCGGACGAGGGCCATGTCGAGAGCGACCGGGAGTACGTCAACCGGGTGGCGGAACAGTTCGAGATTCTGGTTGGGGCAGAGCACGCCCACCTAACGCAGACGCTGACTATCCCGGCAGTCGAGCAGATCGTGCGCGTTCTCTTCGTCGCGGGTTGTGGCCTGGACGTGGAGCAGTGTGCGCTCTTGCAGGCGGTAGAGCATCGGACGGCCCAACGCAGAACCAACCTGGAAAAACTCCGCGACCTGGACGCGGCAACCGTTTCGCTGGCAGCGGAACTCAAAATCCGTCCCTCGGAGGTTGCCGACATGAGCTTGGCCGAGTGCGCGTCCATGCGCGCAGAAATCGCCAAACTCACCAAGGCGGAGACCTCTTTTCAAGCTGCCCTCCACGGCATCAAATTGTGAACATTCCCCTCTCGCTCGGACCCATCCCCAAGGAACTGCTGGAAAACTACACCCCTCAGCAACTCTCCGACGCGCTCATCACCCTCATCATCACCGATCTCCAAGATTTCGCTCAGGAGGTCAGGAAGATCGACGCATGGGTGAAGGACAAGGAGGAGGCCGAGGACGGCTTTACCCCCTTCCCCCGGTTGTCCACCGAGCAAGATGCCGAGGTCAAGGCGGTGTTGAACGGCGGCGCGGCGGTCATTGCACAGGTGCGTCTGTCCATCGCCGCGCTCAGTGATCTTCGGTCCAAGGCAGCCGCCGTGCGGATGCATTTCCAGAAATACGCCGACGAAGTGAAGTCCGTGCTGCAATCCATCGAAGGAAGCCCAAGAGGATAAAACTGTCGCTATGCCAGACCGCGAGTTAACCTACAAAGTCATAACGACCGCCGATCTGGCTGGTGCAGTGGCGACGCAGACGGCTTACGAAGGCATCGCGCAGAAGGCCGACAAGGTAGCGACCAGCGCAGCTGGGGCAGGCGTGGAAACGGGCCGATTCACCGACGCCGCCGGGAGGCTTCGTGAGGCTAACGGGCGGTTCGTGGAAACCGGGAACAGCGTGGATGAGGTCAAGAAGCACCTGTCCGACGCGAGCCACGAGGCCGACCATTTCGCCTCATCGCTCAAAGCTGGCGTCGGGATCGACCTCGGGCATCGCCTCGTGGAGTTGATTGCCGAAGTGCCCGCCAAAATCCGGGAAATGACCGAAGAGGGAGTCCGCTTCAACGCCATGGCCGAGACGATGAAGGTCGGATTGGCCGGGGCGTTCCGCTCTGCTGACCCTGACACCTTTACCAGCTTCCATGCTGCCGAGACGGCAGCCTCGGAAGCGTTCGAAGCTATCAAAGCCAAGAGCATCGAACTCGGCCTGGACCTACACGCCGTCACGGAGGGACTGAGCATCAATCTTCGTGGTCTGGCGGAGGGCGGCGTACGTGACCTGACCCAACAGATCGACCTGATTACCACGCTCAACCAAGCGGCGGCGGCCAAAGGGCTGGCAGGCAACCAGGCGAGTCGTGACATTATAGATTTGCTCAATGGGAGGGCAAATAGGACCCTTTTTGGGGCTGAATTAGGGATCAAGGACGAGGACGTGAAGGCCGCGCGCGAAGCGGGCAAGCTGTACGAGTTTCTGAACGAAAAGCTCTCCGCCTACAAGGAAGGCGGTCAGGCGGCGGCGAACACCTTTGCAGCGGCGGAGCAGCGATTGAAGACGGAGACGGAAGTTCTCTACGGCGAGATTTCCAAGCCGGTGTTCGACGTGCTCAAGGATGCGCTGAACCAGATCAACGAACTGCTCAAGGACGGCAATGTGGCGGAGGAGCTTAGTGGAATGGGCCACGACATCGCAGCGGTGGCATCGGATGGTGCTACGCTGCTACGCTGGGGGATTGAATTTGCCCCGGTTCTCTTTCGAGTGGCCGAAGGCGTCGGGGCTGTCAGCCTCGCCATCGCGTTGCTGAAGCTGCCGGGGATCATTTCGTCGCTGGGGCAGAAGTCTCTTGCCTGGCTGAAAAATGCCGAATCCATCGACACGGAGACTGCTGCCCTCAACCGCAACACCTTGGCTGCCGAGGAGAACGCCCTCGCCAAGAAGGGGGTGCCAGGAGCCGGTGCCGGTGGCGCGGTTGCTGGCGCGGCGGGCGGGGGCTTTTTCAGCACCGCTGGTGCGGGAGCCGCCATCGGGACGGGTATGGTCGCTTTGGAGGCAGGGTACGCGCTTATCAAGCTATGGGAGTCGGCGAAGAACGCGGAAATCGACGCAATCAAGGATCGGTCCGAGGCCGAGTCCGCCAGTATTGTCGCCATGCAAACGCAGGTGGACCTTGCTGACACAGTAACGAAAAAGGATAAGGCACGAGCCGAACTCAAAAAAGAAATCGCGGAACTGGAGGCGAAGATTAAAGCCGCCGAGACAAGCGATTTTACCCCGGATGGTGCCGGGGGCGGCGTTTACTCCGATGCCGACCCAGACGCTACGACTCTGGACAGAGAACGCCTGAGGAGCAAGCAGCACCAACTCGACACGTTCGACCGCCACGCAGGAAAGAAAGACACCGAACGTCACGCCAACGAAGCCAGGGAAAAGCGGGAAAAAGACGCCCTCGATGACTATCACAAGACGGATGAGTACCAGCTTGACGAGGCGGAACTGACCGGCAACCAGCAGGGAATTGATGATTACAGCTACAATATTGAGGTAGCGAAGATCAAAAAGGAGTTGATGGAGAAGCGCGGCCTGTCTGAAGCCGAGGCTAAGAAAGAGGCCGAGCGTAGGGCTACCGGGCACGATCTGACGAAGCAGCGCAAGAGCCTCGATCCCGAAGTTGACCGGCTCGGGGAGCAGTTCGACAAGCAGCGCGACTCCGCCAGCATTGGGCAGGACCTCGCCGCCAAACGCAACGAATTTTTCGGTGCCTTGCCTGGTGTCACTCCTGGTGATCTGCCGGGTGCCGTCACAGCCATGCGGGCGATGCCGGAAGGCACTCAAGAGGAGATTGACCAGAAGACGAAACTCCGTGATCTGCTCAAGCAGATTGCCGATCTGCGGAAGGACGAAGAAACGGCCAAACGCCGCGAGGATGCCGCCAAAGGTAAAAGCGACGGCGACGCCAAGGCGGCAGCCGACCTCAAGAAACAGCACGACGAAACCATTTCAGCAGAGCGACTGGAAGTTGACATCCTCCGTGCCCGCGCCACGGGACACGAGGCCGAAGCTCGCCAGCTTGAGCGCAAGCGCGACCTCCAACGTGAAATCAACCGGCTAATGCAAGCGGGTCTGACCGATGCAGAGGCCGAACCGCTGGCGAGGGACGCGGTGAAGCTCAAAGACGATGCCGCCGACGCCAAGAAGGACGAGCGCGGGGCCGGGCGTGGGGCGCGCGAGCCGCGAGGGGATCGAGATAAGGAGCATGTCGTCATCCACGGTTACCACGACCCGGATCAGGACGCGGGCGGCGGCCTGCACGGGGGCGGACTTACGAGTGGTGGTTTGCACACCGGAAGTCTTAACGGCGGTTCGTCTCGTGATCGCTTCGCGGGCAGGCCGGACGCCGCCGCAGCCGCGCTCGCCAAGCATCGAGGCGACCCGGAGCATGATCCTGCTGCACGGCGAGTCAAGCTCACAGGTGATCCCGACCACGATCCTCTTGCCCGACTCGCCAAAGCCCCGGATTACGTACCATCATTCCCGCCGCGGAAGCCGAAGCCACTTTTTGCTCCTGGTGCAGATCCAGTCAGTCAAATGTTCGCCGGGGGACCACTCGGCTCAGCCTTCGGCGCGCCGCCCGCGTCCGTAGGTTTTGGTTCGGCACTTTCTGGCCTCGGACCGCTCGCGCCAGCAGGGCCACAAGCATCGGATATTCCGGGGCCACTTGGCGGTGGTACAAATGTGAGTGGAGCCGCGCAAGCCGCTTATGGAGCGGGACAGCAAGCTCTGGCTGCCGCAAAGCAATCCAGCTCCCAAAAAGGAAATGCGGGAGGAGAGACCGAAAAGCTGAAGGCGTTGGAAGCGAACTTCCACAAGCTCGAATCGGAATTTAACGAGGTGAAAATCAAGGTGAGCAACCTGGAAGGCCAAGTCAGCAACCGTGCTTGAAGCTGCCGATCATGGAAAAAGCCCTAGAAGCCCCGGAAATGGCTTTCCGCTGTCATGCCCATCGGAACGATCCAAAAGCCGTTTTGCAAGACGGTCTGGTCCATCACGTCAATGCCACCCCGGTTAGAACCGGGACAATCGTTCATCCCATGCGCCGACCACGTTCCGACAGCAAGCTCCGCGCGTTGACCGCCGAACAGCGCGAGCAACTCCACGCTTGGTTCGAGGACAACCTGACCTTTGCGGTGATCGCAGAGCGGGTGAAAGCCGACTTTGGCGTCAAAACGAGCAGTGCCAGCCTGAGCAAATACCACGAGTATTGGGGCTGGGAAAAGCTCGCGGGGCAGATGGCCGCCATCCCCCACCTTGCCGTCGTACGGACGCCGCGCTCCGACTGCAAGCTGCACAACTTGTCCCTGGAGCATCGAGCAACACTTTCGGCTTGGTACGCAGAGTCGGTGCCGTCCGAAGAAATCGCCAGGCGGGTGACTTCGCAGATGGGGGTCAGCACGTCGGCGAGCGCGGTGTCTTGCTACTTCAAACGCTGGCAGCGCAAGCGACTCCTGACCACCGCCCTCCTGGATGCTGTCGGGCGGACGACGCCCGGATGGCACACACGCCAAGGAGGGAAAAACTGAACATGAGAACCGCGCCCTCTCAAACATTCACCGCCGCCAAAATCGCCGCCGCGTGGGGCAAAAGTAAGCGGCGCGTACTGGAAGTGCTGGAGCGTTTTCCTGCGGATGGGTCCGCCGTCGTACGTGGCAAGGCTACTCCGGCGTGGACGGTCGCCCGGCTGCCGGTGGACCTCCGGGACAAGCTCGCCGGGATCGCGCGGCAGCGCGGCTACCGGGACACCGAGCATCTGCTGTCCGATCCTCCGGTTGCGTGGCAGCCAGCCATCGACGGCAAGCCCGTGGCGGTCAGCGAGATTGCCGAGCACTGCATCACCCTTGCACGGCGTTTGCAAAGGGCTTTGATGCCATCCGTCGTCAGGGCGAGCGGCGAGGCCATCTGCACGGCAGCCCAACTCGAAGCGCGCGGCCTGGCCGACTACCGTGCCGAGTTCAAGCACACGATCACCGGACGCCATTGGCGGCAGCTACTCGAACGAACCATCGACCGCGACGCGGGCGCGCAGGACTTCGGACGGCTAGAGTTGTACCTGCCCGAACAACTGGCACGGCGGGTGGAAAAGAACGTCAAGGCCACCGGCGACGCGGCGCGCCTGGAACACGTCCGCAAGGCTCTGGACCTCGTGCGGCTACCCGACTCGCCGACCCGCGAGGAACTCGAATTTGTTTGGGACTCCGCTTTCCTCGAACTGCGCTGGCTGGCCGATGAAGCTGGGGACCAGCGGCAGGCGAAGCGCGCGGTGTTCACGCTCCTGGCCGGATCATGCGTGCGGCTGGCGAAGAGTCACTCCGCGCTCGAACGTATTTTCTCGCTCAAGTGGAACAAATGGCTCTCCGGTGACTGCAAACCTTCCGCCTTGCGTGACAACCGCTCGGAACGGAGTGGCAACTTCCGTGCACCGGAACTGCCGGAGAAAGATCGGATCGTCCTCGTAGCACGCGCCACCGAGCGGGATGGCAGTATCGCACCGGCATGGCGGGAGGCCCGCGACGCTGGCGAGCTTTCCCCGGAGACGGAACAGCGGTTCCTCTCGAACCCCCACAGCAAAAGCCATGTCCCGCGCGCCATCCGCGACGCCATCAAGCACGACGTGGCGATGCTGGACGACCTGCACCACGGCCCACGGCAGTCCCGGCTGCGCGGTCCGTACATTTCTCGTGATTACAGCGACATCACGCCGGGTGACTGGCACCAGGGGGATGACTGCACCCTGCCCGTCTATATCCGCGAAATGACGCCGACCGGCGAGACTGACCTCCGGGGTCAGTTCCTCCCGCTGGTCGATGTGAAGACCGGTTACATCTACGGCTTCGCGTTCCACTCCGACCGCAACTACACCGCCGCCATCATCCGCTCGCTGCTGGTGCGCGTGCACGATGGCTACGGCCTGCCACGGCAGGGTTATTACTTTGAAAATGGGTTGTGGAAAAGATCACGGCTGCTCGTGGGCCGGTCCGCCAACGAAATCACGATGGATGAAACGGAGGTCGGGCTGCGGGAATACGTCCGTTTCATGCACGCGCGGATGCCGAAGGCCAAGGTCATCGAGGGAATCCTCGGGATTCTGCAAAATTACATGAACCCGCTGCCCGGCTATGTGGGCAGGAACGAGCAGTCGGAAAAGTTCGAGCGCATCCAGAAGCAGCTTATCGCGGCTCGCGCGGGCAGAATCCCTTACGAGAGCTTCCTCTATACAAGAGATCAATGGATCACCGTCCTCGAAGAAATCTGCGAGCGGTATAACCACACGCCGCAGGAGGGCAGGCTGCAAGGGAAGACCCCGCACGAAGCGTACGAGCAGGGCTTCGATCACGGGAATCCGCTCACTAAGCTCCCCAAAGACCTGCGCTACCTCCTCGCAAACCATCGCCGCCGGGAACGTGTCAGCCGCCAGGGAATCCGCATCATCTGGGGAGGGAAATCGTACACCTACTGCAACGACGCGACTGGACGTTTGCGCGGGCAGGAAGTGCTGGTGTGGTTCGACCCCGAGGAACGCCCGGAGTCGATCACGATCACCGACATGGAGCGTAGAAACCCCGTGGAGGTTCCCCGGTTCGACGCGCTTCCTTCGATGACAGCCACCCCGGAGCAACTCCGCGCCGCCCACGCGCAGGCGTCGTCTCACCTGTCGTACGCTCGCACCCTTTACAAGATCATCGCGCCGCATTTTGCGCGAAACATGTTCCGCCCGGTGCTGGCGGATGCGGCCACGATTGAGATGGGGCGGCAGATCGCCGCTGGCCGCGAGCAACTCCAAACGGAGAGGTCACGCGAGCAGAACCTCGCCAAGCGGATTGCTACTGCCGAGCGCGAAGTAGGGGCGCGGTTCGCCAAACCCCACCGGAACTCACAGCGCAAGCTCGACGGCTTGGAAATGCTGCGTCGTGCCGATGAACTCGAACGCCAGCAAGGGGGGCAGCTATGACCAAGGTCCCGCGTAAACGCCGGGGACAGCAAGGTGCGGACAAAGCATCCGCCCGGATCGACCTGGCACCATTCTGCGCTCCCGAGGCGAAATCACCGCTGCTCGCTCAGCCATGGACGCAAGCGGGATTCACTTACGCCACGGATGCTCGTGTCATCATCCGGGTCCCGGCTCAACCGGGTGACGTGCCGGCAGATCACCCGTTCACGAACTCCATCGAGAAGTTTCTCGCCGACTATCCCGCGCCGGTGGACGCGCGATTTTCTGCACTGCCGACGCCGGACGGCACCGGCTCAACCTGCATCGCCTGCCGCGAGTGCCACGGCTCCGGGGCCATCCTGAATGAGGACAGCAAACCCCTCGTGTGTCCGTGCTGCAAAGGGGAGAAGCAGACCGAAAACACCACGTCGGTTGCCGTGGGCAATCGGCTCGTGGCGACTCATTACCTCTTCCTGCTCGCCGCCCTACCCGGTATCCGCATCGCGGCGAAAACCGGCAAACCTCACGAACCACTCTGCTTCGCCTTCGATGGCGGCGAGGGCTTGGTGATGCCTGTCACCCTCAAATCCTGAGTCCTTTTTCTATGAGCAGCACCAGACGTAAAGCAGAAGACGACGAGACGCTCCACCAGCAGAAGTATGCTTCCTCGTCACCTTTTTCACCGCCTCTCCTGTGCAACCTGGTAGCGCGCCGCGCCAAGTCGATCCGAAAGTCGGAGGACCGTGCCTTGGTTTACTACCTTCAGCAGCGTTCACATGCCGAAGGCAATCTTGAGTGCGTTGCCGAGGAACTGCTCGCCATGTTCCCCGAGAGGATTGGCACTCCCTCGATGCATCACTATGGGATCAAGCCAGGGTACAACTACATCAAGGGCGCAGCGAGGAGCGTCCGCCGTGAGCTGGGGCTGCGCTGCTCGGATGACTTGGACATGACACTGCTGTCCACCGGCTACGTCGGTCCTCGTACGCCACCCGAGGAAGAGCCTCTGCCGGTGGACAACGCAGTTTCACGGTGCCGCGACCATGCTTCCTGCTTGGCCGACCACCTGCGGGAAATTTGCCTGAATCCCAAAGTTGATTTGGACGCGCGGGAAGACGCCGCCACCGGCAGGGTTGCCGACTACCACAAGGAATCATGCCCGTCCGTGTTGTGGTTCCACGACGTGATCGGGGCATTACACCTGTATCGGAAACGCCAAATTGAGAAGGCGGAATCTGCCATCGCAGAAACTGAGATTTCCAGACTGGTCTTCGACGACTTGAACTTCGCGGCCAAACGCCGGGTTCTGGTGGTGACCGAAGGTGCTGAACGCATCGGGAAATCCTACGCTGCAAAAAATTGGTGTGACCGGCATCCAGGTCAGGCGGTGTACGTCAAGCTCGGAGTCGGCAACGATGACGCTTCGTTCTTTCGGTCCATTGCCAGGGCACTCGGCACCGCGTCGAGCCTGACACGCAAGCCGACCGAAATGCAGATGAAGATCGAGGATGCCTTGCAGGAGGGGCACTTGGTGCTCGTGCTCGATGAGGCCCACTTCCTGTTCGCGCAAACCCAGCGGCCCCGGAGCGCACCTTCGCGGCTGGATTGGATCAGAACGGCTCTCTCGGACTTCAACGTCGGCGTCGTCCTGATTTCGACCCCGCAGTTTGATCGCACCTGCGACCTCTACGAGAAGCAACTGCAATGGAACGCCGCGCAGTTGCGTGGGCGCGTCAAGCAGCAGACGCTTTTGCCCCCGGAGCTTTCCACCCCTGACCTCCTGTCCGTGGCGCGGTTCATGGCTCCCAACGCGGATGAGCCTTCCTTATTCCGTCTCGTCGGCTACGCCCAATCCAGCGACGCTTACCTCGCTGGCATTGATCGCCTCGTTTCTCGCGCCACGTATTACGCTGAGTGCGACGACCGGGTAGAACCGACCTGCGGGGACATAAAGCGTGCGCTGGACAACGCGATGCCACGTCCGCAGGCAGTCGAGTACGCGCCCGCGCCAGCCCCCAAAAAGAAACAGAGCACGGCTCGTGCAACGCAGTTGCACCGCCCTTGCAAGGAGGCTGCACAACCAATTTCCGCCGCCCCAGCGCGTCGGCCCAGCATGGATCCTCAGGCGACCGGGTACGGAGCAAGCGAACGGCTCCAATTCACCGAGGCGGCTGCCACGGAATAACGGTTCGCGCGAAAAATCGAGACGCCCTCAGGCTGCCGCAAAAAACGTTGCGGAACGGCACAGGCTAGGTGTGCTCACGCGGATTTGAACTCCGCGCGCCACTTTTCGGAAAAATTGTGGGTCCGGCTACATGGTGGGAATCTGCTTCCCATCTGTGTCCGATAGTTCTGCCGCCTTCGGCACCAGATGCCGCGAAGCCACGAAATGTGCGCACAGGCAGCACAACAGCGCCCATGCACTGCCGATGCACCACCCGGCAAAAACATCCGTCGGGTAGTGTACGCCGAGGTAAACGCGGCTGCTGCCGATGATCACGGTCAGGAACGAAGCGACGAACAGGAAATAAAGCTTTGTCTTCAGATCAGACACCGCGCGCGCCAGGAGCGCCGCAAGGGTCAGGTACGTCAGGGATGAGAGCATCGAGTGGCCGCTCGGGAAACTAGCGGTCGAGATGTCGGTCAAATGCGGCACGATCTGCGGGCGCGGCCGGTGGAAGAGGTCTTTCAAGATCAGCGCGAGGCCTGTCCCGCTGAGCACCGAAGCCAGCACGAACCACAGCAGCCCGAACCGGCGTTGCAGCCACAAATAACCCGCGACCACGCCGGTGACGATGCCGAGACCGGCAGGACCTCCGAAAGCCGTCAAGTCGCGCGCGACCTGGAGCGTCCACGCCGGACCAATGGGCAGCGCCGGATTGCCAGGTCGGCGGAGCGCCAGCAGGATGCGATCATCGAACTTCTGCGTGTCGCCTTCCACTACTTCGGCGGCCAGCGCCCCGAAAATCCACAATCCCACCACCGCCAGAAAAATCGCGCCAAGCACTGCGACCTCCAACCGGCCAGATTTCTGCAGCCATCTTTTAAATGTTTGGATCATCGTGAAATTTTTGCGCGTACCGAGCCTGGGTCAGCTATCCACGGGCGCTGGAAGCAAGGTTTCGCCAGTCAGGTTCGCCCCGCGTGCTTCCGGTCCAAAGAAGGCCACCAGCGCCAACAAAACCGCGCCACACGCGACGGACACCGCGAGCGCAAAACCGAAGTCTCCGCCGTGGTGGCGCGCCAGCCATGCCTGGATCAACGGAGTGGAAGCAGCGAGGAGGTTGCCCAGTTGGTAAGCAAGACTAGGGAAGGTTCCCCGGACGGTGCTCGGTGACAACTCATTGAGGTGTGCGGGCACGACTCCCCAACCGCCCTGTACGCATACCTGCAGGAGAAAAGCACCGAGCGCAATGTGCACCGGGTTTTGGGCAAATGCCCACACGGGAATCATCAGCAAGGACAGCAGTGCAGCCGTGATGATGGCCCGCCTGCGCCCGATGAATTGCGACCAGGTGCCAAAGGTGATGCCGCCACAGATTGCGCCCAGATTGTAGATGATGACAATGTTACTCACCGTGTCCCGCGAGAGCTTGTGCTGTTTTTCGAGCAGATTGCTCGGGTAAAGGTCCTGAGTACCATGGCTGAAAAAGTTAAAAGCTGCCATCAACACGGCGAGGTAAAGCAGCAAGCGCCAGTGAGCGGCAAACTCTCGCCAGACGGGGCCGAAACTCTTCCGATCTGCGTGCATTTCCCCAGCTTGAGCAGCGTGCGCGGCCCGCCAGGACGGGGATTCGTCCACGGACTGCCGAATATAAAGGACCAGCAACGCCGGCAGAAAGCCGAGGAAGAACATGCCCCGCCAGCCAAGTGGGACAAACGCAAACTTGTACACCACGGCAGCCAGCAGGTAACCCACCGGATAACCCTGCTGCAGGATGCCAGACAGTACGCCGCGCGTGTGGGCAGGCACCGATTCCATCACCAGCGAGGAACCAATCCCCCATTCTCCGCCCATCCCGAAGCCGAACAGCGCGCGCAGCACCAGAAACCATCCCCAGGACGGCGCCAGGCCGCTGAGCAGTTCCATCACGGAAAAAAACGCCACGTTATACATTAAGATCGGCCTCCGGCCAAAACGGTCCGCCAGCAACCCGAACACGACCGCGCCGACGGGCCGCATGGCAAGTGTCACGAAGATCGCCCATTCCTTGCTACCCTCCCCGAGGCGAAAATCGCTTTCGACGTGGCGAAACACCATCACCAGAATAAAGAAGTCGAAGGCATCCAGCGTCCAACCCAGGTAGCTGGCCAGGAACGCGTTTCGCTGCTGTCTGGTCAGTCCGGCCAACGCCGCCAGGATGCGCGGCGGGGGCACAGCGCCGGGGGAGTCTTGGGCAGTCATGGGAGGGTTAGCCTCGGGTGTCGCGTGCACGGACGATCTCGCGGTGCTTGTCCTCTGCGTCGATGAGGGAGAGGAATATCTTTTCCAACGCACCACCGGCTGCCTGGTTTTCGCGGCGGAGGTCGTCCACCGTGCCCAGCGCGATCAGCCGGCCATGGTTGATGATGCCGATGCGGTCGGCCATCTCCTCCGCCACCGAAAGCGTGTGGGTAGAAAGGAAAATCGTGCAACCGGCCCGGCTGCGGGCCTTGAACTCGTCCTTGACCACGCGGGCATGCATCGGATCAAGTCCGACCATCGGCTCGTCGATGATGAGCACCTTCGGGTCGTGGAGTAACCCGGCGCTGATTGCTACCCGCTGCCGGGTGCCGTGGCTCAGGTTCTCGATCAATTCATTGTGATACTCCGTCAGGTGGAACTGCTCGAACAAAGTGCCTGTGCGCCGACCGATTTCGAGCTTGTCCATCTCGTAGAGTTCACCGACAAAGCGCAGAAATTCACGGGGCGTCAGCTTGTCGTAAAGGAAAGGAAAATCGGGTACATAGCTGATGAGCCGTTTTGCCGCCATGGGGTGCCGCTGGATGTCGTAGCCCGCAACCCGCGCACTGCCCGCGCTCGGCTTGAGCAACCCGGTGAGCATCTTGATCGTGGTCGTCTTCCCGGCCGCGTTCGGACCGAGAAAAGCAAAGAACTCACCTTGGGGAATGTCCAGGCTGAGCGCACTCACGGCGTTCAGCACCCCGAAGTTTTTGGAAAGGTTTTGCGTTTGGATCATCAGGCGACGGATCAAGGGGTGACGCCTTCGTCATACAAATCATAGCCGGTGAACGTTTTGATGGCGAGGATCTGACCCAGTTGGTTGAAGTGGACCGTGGCTGCAACCATGCCGCCTTCCTCAATGCTGATCACATAGGTATCCACCGGCTCGCCGCTGAGCCGGAGTGTGCCGCGGTGCGCGGTCACATGCGCGGACGCCAGTTGTTGACGTTGGATCTGCTGGATGCCGGCGAAGTTGAGACCGGGAATGTGCGGATCGGCCGCGGCGATGATTTTTGCCATGGAACCGGTGTCTTCCCGGACGGTTTCTCCCGCCTGCCGCAGGATGTAGTGCCAATCGTCACGCTCGGGGCTGCCCTCCAGAAACAGTGTCAGCCCAGGCCCAACCTGCCGGGCCTCATGGAGACTCGTAGTAACCTCCAAACGCTGGCAACGCTGTTGGTCGGTCAGTTCGACCAACCCGCGCAGAACAACGCGCTGCACGCCGGTTTCCGGCAGGTTCAGAGCAAAACTGCTTGTGCCGGTCAATAGATTCACCGGCGTTTCGCGTCCGTCCATGCCAACCAGTAGCCGCTTGGGTTGCAGATGCAGGGTGCCATCCAGACGGCGGCCCTGTGAAGTCAGGATCAAGTCGATCATCTGCTCGTGGTGAAACATGAGCTTCATCACGAAATCGACGGGTACCGGGAGGGATTGCCCTTCGGCGGAAAAGAACTCCGTGCGAATTAGTTGGACGGTCATCACTCCCCAGAAGAGCAGAATGGCAGCAGCGAGGGTCCGGTTGAGCACTTGAGGAAAGTAAAGCAAGCGACCCACAGGTAGCAAACCTTCCATGGCATCCGGCCGAATCGGGCCTCACCTGCGTTTGTTCACGGTGTCAGGATGTGGCGTGCTCTCGCCTCCTGAATTTTGCCGTCTGATCGTCCCCGTGAAAGTTGAACACAAGATCGCCGCCGCGTTCTGCGTCGCCTTTGCTGCTTTGTTGCTGGTCGGGTGGGTCACTTATTACGACTACACGTCCTTGGTGGAACGCGATAGTTGGGTGATCCACACGTACAAAGTCCTCAATCAACTGGACCGAGTATTCGACAGTTTCAGCGAAATTGAAACCGGGGGCCACGGGTATCTCCTCACCGGACGGAAGGAATTCTTGCAGCCCTACCAATCAGGGATTGATTCGGTTGGCAGCCAGATCGAGGAACTGCAAAAACTGACCGCCGACAACCCCTCGCAATTCCAAAGCATTGAGGAGTTGCGCACGCAGGTAAATCGCTCCATTGCCAGTTTGCACGAGGACATCGATGTCCGGCAGTCGAACGGTTTGCAAGCCGTTCTGCCGCTGGTCGGCATCGAGTCCAAGGAGAACATGGACCAATTGCGTTTTACCATCGCAGCCATGCGCAACCGGGAGAACTCGTTGCTGGAGCGGCGCACGCAGCAGTCGAGGCAGAGCGCGCACCAGACACTCGTCAATCTGGCGTTGCTGCTCATGCTGGCGACCCTGCTGCTCGGAGCTTTCTTGTTCTTTATCCGCCACGATCTGGCCGCGCGCCGCCGCAAGGACGAAGCCCTGAAACAAAGTGATCTGCGTTTCCGCAGTGTCATGGAGAGTGCGCCCGACGCGCTGGTGATCTGCGATGCCGCAGGCAACATCCAGATGGTCAATACCCAAGCGGAACGCCTGTTCGGGTTCGATAAAGCGGCGCTTTCGAGCCGTGCCCTAGCCACTTTGCTCGTCGACCGGAAAAACGACAGGACGCCGGTGGCGGCGGGCGATGAATCCGCCCAACAAGAACGCAATCAGGCATTCCGCGCGCTGCAAGCCGTCGGGGCGCGGTACGACGGCGTGCGTAGCGATGGACAGATGTTCCCGCTGGACGTGAGCCGCAGCCCTTTGGAAGTGGGTGGCGAGCACCTAGTCATCACCGCGTTGCGCGACCGTACCGAACAGCAACATGCGGAGGACACCCTGCGCAAATACTCCTTGGACCTGGCGCGCTCGAACGCCGAACTGGAGCGCTTCGCCTACGTAGCTTCGCACGATCTACAGGAGCCGCTGCGCATGGTGAGCAGTTACACGCAACTGCTCTCTCGCCGCTACAAAGGCAAATTGGACCCGGCGGCGGACGAATTTATCGATTACGCCGTGGACGGGGCGACACGGATGCAGAAACTCATCAACGATCTGCTGACCCTCTCACGGGTTGGCACGCAGGCGAAGCCGAGCGAGCCGGTGGACACGGACGAGACACTGCGCCGCGTCCTGTCGGACTTGCGGCAGGTGATCGAAGCCGCCGAGGCAACCGTCGTGTCGGCGAAACCGCTGCCGACCGTCCTCGCCGATGGCACGCAAATCGGGCAACTCTTCCAAAATTTGGTCGGCAACGCGCTGAAGTTCCGTGGCGCGGAGCCTCCCAGGCTCGAAATCACGGCGGTGCCGGTTGATGAGGGAGAATTCTGGCAGTTTTCGTTCAAGGACAATGGCATCGGGATTGAACCGCAATATTTTGAGCGCATCTTTGTAATCTTCCAACGTTTGCACGGCAAAGAGCAATACCCCGGCACCGGCATCGGTCTGGCGATCTGCAAGAAGATTGTCGAGCGACTCGGCGGACAGCTCTGGGTGGAGAGCCAACCCGACGCGGGGGCAAATTTCTGCTTCACACTCCCTGCGAGCCCATGATAGAACCCTCAAGGTTGGTGAAAATTTCTTCCATGCGTCCCATCGAGATCCTGCTGGTCGAAGACAATCCCGGTGACGTGCGGCTGACTCAGGAAGCTTTGGGGGAAGCGAAGGTGCGCAACAACCTCGCCGTGGCCAAGGATGGCGTCGAAGCACTCCGCTATTTGCGCCGTGAGACCCCTTTCGAGGATGCGACTCGGCCGGACCTCATCCTGCTAGATCTCAATCTGCCGAGAAAAGATGGCCGCGAAGTATTAGCGGAGATCAAGGCAGACCCTGACCTGCGGCGTTTGCCGGTTGTGGTACTGACCACTTCTTCCGCAGAGAAGGATGTGCTGGAAAGCTACAATCTGTACGCCAATTGCTACATCACCAAGCCGGTGGACCTCGATCAATTCGTGCGCATCGTCAGTTCCATCGAGGATTTCTGGCTGACGATTGTCAAACTTGGGGGCTGACTTCTTGCGGCGGCGCGGCTACGGGGGGTGGAAAAGGGAGAAAGTAGACGCAGAAATTTTTTCGGCCATAGTGAGACTGCTAGTCTCCGAAAGCTCTAATGACCGACCGTACCCCCATCCGCCTTTTGCTCGTCGAGGATAATCCCGGCGACGCCCGGCTGGTCCACGAACATCTGGCGGATGTCGAGGGAGGAAGTTCTCTGACACTCGTTGATGCGCCGACCCTGGCCGTTGCCATCGCGCAGATGCACAACGGGTTGGAAACCGACGTTGTCCTGCTCGACCTCAGCCTGCCGGACAGCTTCGGGCTGGAAACCCTCGCCCGTTGGCAACTGGCGGCTCCCACGTTGCCCGTCATCGTCCTGACGGGCTCCGACGACGAGGCCCTGGCGGTCGCGGCAGTGCGGGAAGGCGCGCAGGATTATCTCGTCAAGGGCCGGATCGACGGGGCCCTGCTTTTACAGGCCATTCGGTATTCCATCGAGCGCAAGCTGGTGCAGGAAGACCTGCGGCAGGCAAAGGATGACTTGGAGCGGCGGGTCGAGGAAAGAACGGCGGAACTACGGACGATCAACAGCCAGCTCCAAAGCGAAATCACCGTCCGCACCTTGGCACAGCAACAAGCTGCGGAGTTGTTGGTCCGCGAGCAATCCGCCCGCGTGATGGTCGAAAGTGCCAATCGCAGCAAGGACGAGTTCCTGGCGATCCTTTCCCACGAGTTGCGCACTCCGCTCAACGCGATACTCGGGTGGGCAGAGATTCTCCAGAGCAGCGAGCCCACCCGTGCGGAGATCCGCGAAGGGATGGAGATCATCGAACGCAACGCCCGGGCGCAGGCGCGGCTGGTGGAGGATGTGCTCGAAGTTTCGCGCATCATCTGCGGCAAGGTCCGGTTGAACGTTGTCCCGCTCGAACTGATGACGGTGGTGGACGCGGCGCTGCTGGGTGCGCGCCCGGCAGCGACGGCCAAGGGCATCACGCTCCGCCGCTTTGCACCCGACTTGGCCCATCTGATTCCGGGTGATCCCGACCGCCTCCAGCAAGTGATTTGGAACCTGATTTCCAACGCGATCAAATTTACGCCCAAAGGTGGAGAAGTGGGGGTGGAAGTCCGCTGGCTGCACGATCAGGCCGAAGTTCTCGTGACGGATACAGGCATCGGGATCAGTAGCTCTTTCCTACCTTACGTGTTCGACCGCTTCCGCCAGTCCGATGCATCGAGTACCCGGTCGCATGGAGGTCTCGGACTAGGACTGTCCATCACCAAACATCTGGTGGAAATGCACGGCGGATCCGTCTCGGCGGCCAGCGAGGGAGAAGGGCGTGGATCGACCTTCTCCGTTCGGCTGCCCTTTCAGGCGGCCATCATTGCACCAGTTGCCCATCTGGACGGGTGGCCGGCGGCACATGCGGAGCAGTCGAAGAGTGTGCCAACCCTCGTTCTGCCTTCCCTGGAAAACCGGCGCGTCCTGGTGGTTGACGACGAGGCGGACTCCCGGCGTCTACTGGTCCATCTGCTCACTCGTGCGAACGCTGTCGTCCAGGAGGCCGACGGAGTGGCTGCGGCTCTCGCGAGCTTGCAACAATGGCCAGCCGACGTGCTGATTAGTGATATCGCCATGCCCGGCGAGGACGGTTATAGCTTGATCCGCCGACTCCGGGAGGCCGTTGACGTGGAATGGCGGACGTTGCCTGCCATCGCGCTGACCGCCTTTGCGCGCGCCGAAGACCATGACCAAGCGCTGGCGGCCGGTTTCCAGATGCACCTCGCCAAGCCCTTCCAGCCACTGGTCTTGCTCAACGCGGTGGCTTCGTTGGCGGCTCGGGAGCCGCAGATGATCACGAGTCTTCTTTAGCCGCGCCACTGGAGCGGAGCGAGCCCGAGGCTCACGGGATGATGAGAATCTGTCCGCGCTTGAGTTTCCTGGGGTCCGGAATGGCGTTCTGGTTGGCATCCTGAATATCCTTTGCGCGATCCTTGGATTTGTAGAACTTGCGCGCGATGCTGGCGAGCGTATCCCCAGCCTGGACCTGGTATGTCCGCGTGCCGGGAGCAAGTTTGCGTTGCGCCTCGCGCTCGGCCGCTTTGCCGGCCTGAGGGCCCGTGGCACCGGAAGCCGCCACGCTGGAATTCGCCGTCGCCAGCGAAGTTTTTAGGGTGGCGACCTGCACCTTCAGGTCCGCGTTTTCCTGCTTGAGGCGCAGCGCCTCCGTGTGGCCGATCAACGTGCCGTCGTTGAGCTTGGTGGCGAGATTCCGCTCGATGCGTGTCGTATTTTCCCGCGCTTCCTTCGCGTGGAGACCATTGGGCAGCATTTCGATGTAACGACGGAAGTGATGCGCTGCACTCAACGGATCGTTGAGGTTCTGATCGTAGATGATGCCGAGCCGGAAGTGGGCATCCGCCGTGCGAGAGGAACCGTCGAGCGCTTTTTCGTAGAGGGCCACGGCTCCGCGGAAATCCTGCGCCGACTGCTTCTGCTGCGCCTGTTCCATCGCGTTGCCGCGCTGATCAAATGCCAAGCG
Source organism: uncultured Chthoniobacterales bacterium (assembly GCA_964247665.1). Taxonomy (GTDB): domain Bacteria; phylum Verrucomicrobiota; class Verrucomicrobiia; order Chthoniobacterales; family SZAS-18; genus CAHJWO01. The sequence continues at coordinate 24,507 of CAXTVY010000021.1, forward strand.
GTCGCATCCCGAGAACAGAGCGGCTGTCAGACCAACAACGAGAAATAGCCGCCGGGAGAGCGACGGGGAGAGATTCACAGACCGGTGTTGAATCATCGGATGAAATCCCGACCTAGCCCGGGGGCGGAGCAAACACCGGATTTTCTCCAAGTGGCGCGCCACCGCTGACACCAACAAAACGTTCAGAGATTGATGCCCTCCAGCACTTTGATGGTTTCCCGCAGCATGACGAGGCGCGCGTGCCATTTGAAGTTTCCCGCCACCAAGTGCCAAGGAGCCTGCACGGAACTCGTCCGGTCGAACATCTCCTCTGCGGCAGCATTGTGCTCGTCCCACTTTCGTCGGTTTCGCCAGTCTTCATCGCTGATTTTCCAACTCTTGTACGGGTCAGCTTCGCGGCGTTTGAAGCGGTCGAGCTGCTCGTCTTTCGTGATGTGGAGATAGAATTTCACGATGACCGTCCCATCGTCCAGCAAGAGCCGCTCGAACTCATTGAGTTCCCGGTACGCCCGCCTCCACTGGGACTCCTCCGCGAATCCTTCCACCCGTTCCACGAGCACCCGGCCATACCAGGATCGGTCGAACACCGCGACCTGCCCGCGCGGCGGCAGCCGGTTCCAGAAACGCCAGAGATAATGGTGCGCGTTCTCCTCGACGGTTGGCTTGATCGTTGAATACACCCTCACCGTGCGCGGATCGAGCTTTTCCACCACTCGCTTGATCGCGCCGCCCTTCCCCGCCGCGTCGGGACCTTCGGCTACGATGATCAGCGAGTGTTCCTTGTTCGCTGCCAGCTTCAGTTGCAGCTTGATCAGGCGCAGTTGGTATTCCTTCAGGCGCGCTTTGTACTGGTCTTCGCTGACCGAGAGATCCTGTTCGAGGGCGTCGAGGCGCAGCAGTTTTGGAGGCACGCCAGCAGGCTTCGATTGATCGCGGTCCATGATAAATGATGCTAGAAAAAATGCTGCGCGAATGTTGGGACCGGCGGTTTACGGTAAAGGAAGTGTGATGGCTTCGTCCGCAAGTAAAACTGCGATGCCGCCTCTCACCGGGTAGACGGCAGCACCGTCCGAGCGGATGAGCCCGTCGTCCATGGCAAGTTTTACCGTTGCTCCACCCTGGTTACGCACGCTTTCAAAGCCATGACGCGCGATCCGACCGTTGAGTTCCGTGACGAGTTCCGGCTGACAGCGTACCAACGGTTGCCCCGTCCGTGGGCAGCGCAGCACATCAATCAAGTCCGCCGGAATCATCGCCAGGAAGCGCCTTTGCGCACAATCAAGTCACCTCAATACTTGGGAATGCTCGGGTCGACCCCGTTTGCCCATGCTTCGATACCGCCCGCGACGTTGACGAGCTTGGAAAAACCGGCCTCGCGTAACAACCGCAACGCCTGCGCGCTGCGCTTTCCGGTTTTGCACTGCAACGCAATTTCCTGGGCACTGTCCAGCTCACTCATGCGCGCGGGCAGTTCGCCCAGCGGGATCAGTTTCGCGCCGGGCAGACGCGCGATGTCGTACTCGTACTTTTCACGCACATCCAGCAGCAGAAAATCAGCCTTGGCATCAATTCTTTGCTTCAACTCCTGGACGGAGATGGTCGGCACGGCTTCCTCGGCCGCCTCGGCTGCCGCCGCTTGGGGCACACCACAAAACTGGTCGTAGTCGATCAGCTCCGTGATCGTTGGATGCTCGCTGCAAACCGGACATTTCGGATCACGCCGGAGCTTGAACTCCCGGAACTTCATCTTGAGCGCGTCGAAGTGCACCAGTCGGCCCACGAGCGATTCACCGATTCCCACGATCAGCTTGACCGCCTCGATGGCCTGCATGACGCCGATGATCCCCGGCAGCACCCCGAGCACACCTCCTTCCGCGCAACTCGGCACCATGCCCGGCGGCGGCGGTTCCGGGAACATGCACCGGTAGCAGGGGCCGCCGAGATGAGGGGCGAACACCGTGCATTGGCCTTCGAACCGGAAGATGGAGCCGTAGATGTTCGGCTTTTTGAGGAACACGCAGATGTCGTTGGACAGGTAGCGGGTCGGGAAGTTGTCGGTGCCGTCGATGACGATGTCATAGTTCTCGACGAGCCGCCGCGCGTTCTCGCTGTGGAAGAGACAATCGTGCAGATCAACCTGCACGTTCGGGTTGGCGGCGCGAATGCGGTCCCGGGCGGAGTTGATCTTTTTGCGGCCCACATCCTCGGTCCCATGGAGGATCTGCCGCTGGAGGTTGGAATAATCAACCACGTCAAAATCCACCAGGCCGAGCCGTCCCACACCTGCCGCCGCGAGGTATAGCGCGATGGGCGACCCGAGGCCCCCCGTGCCGATGCACAGCACACGGGCCGCCTTGAGACGCCGCTGCCCCTCCATCGTCACCTCGGGCATGATGAGATGCCGCGAGTAGCGGCTGATCTCATCGTTGCTCAGGCGGACGGATTCAACTCGGGCGGGATCAATGATTCCGCCAGCAGGCACGGAGGGGTTCGGGGTCATGGTTCCGCGAAGATGCCACCCCTTCAGGCGGCGGCAACCGCTTTCACGAGCCGGGCCGTGACATCGTCGTAGTTCACAACCGTCATGAACGCCTTGATGTAATCCGCGCGCTTGTTCTGGTACTTGAGGTAATAGGCGTGCTCCCAAACATCGATTGCCAGAATCGGCGTGATGCTCTGGAGCGTCTGGTTCTGGTGTTTCTCGGCGGAGATGACTTGGAGCCGGCCGGAAAGCGCATCGAACCCCAGGATCCCCCATCCACTGCCCTGCACAGCGCCGTCCGTCGCCGCAAACAGCTTCTCAAATGCTTCTTGCCCACCGAAGCTCGTCTTGATGGCATCTGCCAGTGCACCGGCAGGCTTCGCCCCGCCTTTGGGCTTCATGTTGTTCCAAAACATCGTGTGCAGCGCGTGGCCGCTTCCGTTGAACGCGAGTTGCTCGTTCCAATGACCCACCAGCGAGGCGTCGCCGCTCCCGCTCGCAATGGCCGCGAGCGCCTCTAGCGCGACGTTCGCACCCTTGACATAAGCCGCGTGGTGCAGGTCGTGGTGAAGGCGCATCGTCTGTTCGTCGATGGCAGGCTCCAACGCCGCGTAATCGTACGGCAAGGGCGGCAGGACGAACTTTCCGTCCTTGAACCCGGTCTCGCTTTCTTTGGCAGCCGTAGACTTACGATCATCACCTGCGGCCCACAGCGGCGTGGCGGCGGTGGCGGCCAACGCGGTGAGTCCGAGGGTCTTGAAAGCTTCGCGGCGAGGAATGGAATTCATAAAGGGCGGATGTGCGATGTTCTGCATTGCTAAACGTGGAGGTCTTGCTTTACAAGCTGGGCCAGTGAAACTGTCTGAGAAAGTTATGACCGGACCGAGGAAGCTTTTCCGCAGGAATCGAACAAACCTGCCACCGATCGTCCAGGCCATTCTTTACGCGGGATGGAACCATGATTGAGCGTGATTATTTGGTGGTTGGCGCGGGTACGGCGGGCGTTAGCGTCTGTGAAGGCATCCGCCAGTACGACAAACGTGGCAAGATCATGCTCGTGGGCAACGAGAGTTACTCGCCGTACTCCCGGACCTCGCTCTCCA
>CAXTVY010000022.1:0-18911 GCA_964247665.1 uncultured Chthoniobacterales bacterium
TGCCGGAGGGACCCCGCACCGTGTCACCGCCCGCGCTGGACCGCTCGATCCGCGACGTGCTCAGCCGCCGCGAGTTCGCCTGGCGCGCCCCGCGCCCGGCCGGGCCGCCCGCAGCCAAAGCGAAGGATTCCTGGCTGGTGGACATGAAGCGCGCTTTCAGGTGGGTGCACGATCTCCAGGAGAAGCTGCGCCGCTGGTTCCACCGCAAAGACCCGGAACCCGCGCCGGTGCCATCCGCCGACACCGGGCTGAACCCGGCCCCGTTGCTGCAACCGATCACCTACGGGGTGGCCGCCGTGCTGCTCGGGGTGGTGGGCTACCTGTTGTGGGACGCGTGGCGCGGACGGCGCGGCACCCGGCGGCTCGCCACGAGCGCGCTGGACCCGGTGGCGGGCAAGGTGCTGCCGTCCGACCTCGCCACGGAGGACCTGCTGGCCACGCAACTGCCCGAGGACGAGTGGTTGGCGCTCGCGCGGCGGTTGCTGGACGCGGGCGAGCGGCGGCTGGCGTTGCGGGCGATGTACCTCTCGCTGCTGGCGGGCCTGGGGGACCGGGGGCTCTTGGTGGTGGCACGGCACAAGTCGAACCGGGATTACGTCCACGAGTTGCACCGCCGCGCGCGCGACCGGCCCGGGGTGCCCGGCGCGTTCGGCCGCAGCGTGGGGACGTTCGAGCGCGTGTGGTACGGCTCGCACCCCGCCGACGACGCCCTCCTGGGCACCTTCGAGGCCGACCGCGCGCAGGCGCTGGGGTGAAAAGGGGCGGGTTGGTTCGCCTGCTCCGTGCCGATCAACGCGTGTTCTGCGGGACGATTGTGCGCCCGCCGTCACTCGTCTCTCACCCCCGAGGCCGGTCGGAATTTTTCCTGTTGCTTTCCAAAAGGAAGGGCCGACACTCCTGTTGCAAAACAACAGGAATCAAGCCCCATGAAGCCAAAACAAGATGTTCAGCCAGGCACCCTCTCGCTGATGGTGCTAAAAACGCTCGCCGTGCTCGCGCCGTTGCACGGGTACGGCGTCGCCCGGCGCATCGAGCAGATCAGCGGCGACCTGCTCGCCGTCAACCAGGGCACGCTCTATCCCGTGCTGCTGCGGCTGGAGAAGGAGGGAGCCATCGCCTCCGAGTTGGGGCCTTCGGAGAACAACCGCCGGGCGCGTTTCTACCAACTGACGGCGGCGGGCCGCAAACTCCTCGGCGTGGAGAAACGCACCTGGGAGCAAACGGCGGCCATCATGGCGCGCTTTCTGGCCGTCAAGGCGGAGGACCTGGCATGAGGTTTCTGCACCGCCTGTGCCAACGGCTGCGGAACTTCGTTACCCGGCGCCACGGCAGCGAACGGCTGCGCGAGGAGATCGAGGCCCATCTCGCCGCCCAGACGCAGGAAAACATCCGCGCGGGCATGGCTCCCGCGGAAGCGGCCCGTCAGGCACGGCTGAAGTTTGGCGCGGTGGAAACGGTGCGCGCCGATTACCACGCCGAGGCGGGCCTCCCGTTCCTGGAGGACCTGCTGCGCGACGGTCGCTATGCGCTCCGGGTGCTCTGGAAGTCGCCCGCGTTCACCCTCGTCGCCGTGCTGAGTTTGATGCTGGCCATCGGGGCGAACGTCGTCGTCTTCGGCGTGGTCAACGCCGTGCTGCTGCACGGGCTGGCGGTCGACGATCCGCCGAACCTCTACCAGGTTCGCCAGCAAGCCTGGGCCAAGGGGCGGCTCGTGACGACCTCGTACCCGGCGCTGCGCGATTTTCAAGCGCGCAACACCGCCTTCAGCGAAATGGCAGGCTACTTCGGGTATTCCAGCGCGCGGTTGACCTGGCAGCACGCGGTCAGGAACGTGGCGGGCATCGAAACCACCGGCAACTACTTCGACCTGCTCGGCGTGCGGCCACAGGTGGGCCGGCTCTACCACGCGGCGGATGAACATGGCCCGGACTCGGCCCCGTATATCATCCTGAGCGACGGACTGTGGCGCAGCGCGTTCCAGGCCGACCCGGGCGTGGTCGGCAGGACGGTGCAACTCGCCAAGGCACCGTTCACCGTCATCGGCGTGGCGGCGGCCTCGTTTCACGGCACCGAGCAGTTCGTCTGGCCGGACTACTGGATTCCCATGGTCAACGCCGCCCCGGTGGAAGGACGGGACTATCTGAACGACCGGGCCACCAACGCGGCGACGGTGATCGGACGGCTCAAACCCGGCGTGACGCCCCGGCAGGCCACGGAGAACCTGAACGCGGTGGCGCTCCAGTTGGCGAAGGAATATCCACTCACCGACAAGGGGCTGTCCCTGCGGTTGATCCATCCGGGCCTCTACGGAGACAACGGGGACGTGATCCGGGGGTTCTTGTACGGCGTGGGTGTGCTGGTGCTCCTGGTGCTGGCGGCGGCGTGCGCCAACCTGGCCAGCCTGTTCGCGGCGCGCGCGGCGGACCGCCGCCGGGAACTGGCCGTCCGCGCTGCCCTGGGCGCGAGCCGGGGGCGGCTCCTGCGGCAGCTCCTGACGGAGGCATCGGTGGTGTCGCTGCTGGGCGGCGCGGCGGGTTTGTGGCTGGCGAGCGGGCTGCTGGGGCTGCTCGACGGCTGGCAATCGCCCTACGGGCATCTGGCCGTGGGCGTGGACGGACGGGTGTACCTGACCGCCCTGGTCCTGGCCCTGGTCAGCGCGCTCCTCTTCGGCCTGGCTTCGGCCCGGCAGGTCTGGCAAAGCCACCCCGCCCAGGCCATGAAGAACGGGGCCGTGGACGCGGCGACCGGGCGCGGCTTCGGTCCGCGCGATTTGCTCCTGGGCGCGCAGGTTGCCATTTGCACGCTGCTGGTCACGGCTTCGCTGGTGGCCGTGCGCGGCATGGTGCGCCTGCTGCACACCCCGCTGGGCTTCCACCCGCAGGGTGCGCTGCTGGCCGAGGCGGACCTGAGCCAGGTCGAACCGGGTGGCGAATCCGTGTTCGTCAAAGAGCAGGCGATGCTGGGGGCGGCGAGAAACCTGCCCGGGGTCGTGGCGGCAGGCGCGGTCAGCCGCGTGCCCATGACCGGCGGGCTGCACGGCACGCCGATCTTCCCGCCCGGCACGACGGACTTCGCGCTCAACAACGCGGTGCTCTCGCCCTACGTGTTCTCGATCTCGCCGGGCTACCTGGACGCGGCGGGCACGCGGCTCCTGGCAGGCCGCGGCGTTTCCGACTACGACACGGCCCAAACCCCGTCCGTGGCCGTGGTGAACCCCACCCTCGCCCGGAAGCTGTGGGGGCAAGCGCCAGCCATCGGGCAGCGCTTCCTCGTGTCGGGCCGCCTGACCGAAGTGGTGGGCGTGGCGGAGGACGGCAAGTACCACGATCTGGTGGAGGCGAGCCAACCGGCGGTGTACCTGCCGTGGTCGCAGGCCGGGGGAAGCAGCGTGGTCTTCGTGGTGCGCTCGCCCCGGGCGCAGAACGAGATGGCGGCAGCGTTGGCCCGTGCCCTGGCCGGGCTGGTGCCAGACACTCCCATCTCGGTGCAGAGCTGGCCGGACGCCCTCGGGCTGGAATTGTTCCCGGCGTGGGCCGCGACCGTTGCCCTGAGCACGATGGGCGTGCTGGCCGCGATGCTGGCCCTGACGGGCACCTTTGGCATGGCAGCCTACAACGTGAGCCGCCGGATGAAGGAGTTTGGCATTCGCGTGGCCCTCGGCGCACCCAGGCGGAGGGTGCTGAGCGCGGCGATTGCCCGGCCGATGACACTTCTGGGTCTGGGTGCGTTGGCCGGGCTCCTCGCCAGCGTTTTCGCCGACCGGCTTCTCGGGCGCATGGTGTATCAGGCGAACTCGCAGGACCCGGTCGTCGTGGGAGGCGTGGTGTTGACGATGGTGCTGTTGGGCGTCGCCGCGTCCATCGTCCCCGCCTCAAGAGCTTTGGCCGTCGATCCGGCCAACCTTTTGCGTGAGGGTTGAAGGAGGGAGGCAAGACCAATCCGCCGCTCGGTGCATTGACTATCCTCGCGTCGTGCATGTTGCCGTGGAAGCGATGGATGAGCGCATTCCCGCCGGATGGGGAAGAACGAGCGTCGCTTTGCGCTCGTCAGATTTCGGCGGCCAGGTCACTCTGCTCCCATGGCCACCGCCCCGCTACCAGCCGTCCCCGCCGCCGGGCCCCGCCCGCGCCGACGGCTGCCGCTGGCGGCGCTCGGGCTGCTGGCGGGGCTCGCGGCGTTCGGCGCGGGGGTGGTTCACCTGTTCCACCTGCGTTTCGACGCGGGCGACGTGTATCCACCTTACTCGACGCTGCGCAGCGATCCCCTGGGCGCGAAGGTCTTCTACGAGAGCCTGCAATCGCTCCCGGGCCTGTCGGCGGAACGCAGCCTGCGCCCGCTGCCCCTGCTGGGCGTGCCCGTCATGTCCCGGCCCGAGGCCGACCACGGCGAGGCGGGCGACGTTTGCTTCTACCTGGGAGCCGACCCGGAACAGTGGCCCTACCTGTTGCCCGGCGACGACGCGCGCCGTCTGGAGCGCATCGCCGAGCGCGGCGGCCGGGTGGTCGTCACATTCCAGCCCACCACGCACGCCCCGACCGGCGAGGCCCTGGACCACGCCCGCGACACCCGCCAGCAGCCCGACCCAAAAAAGGGCCAGCGCAACGCCGAGCGCAAGGATGGCAAGGACGACGAGGATCAGGACGACGACAGCGACGGCAAACCGTCGCGCCAATCGAAATTTGCCCCGGTGGACCTCGCCGCCGACTGGCAGATCGATTTCCGCCGCGCGCCCGCCCCCGCCACCGGCACCGGCCAGGGTAAGTCCGGCGCGCCGCCCCCGGCGAAAACGCCCGCCGCCACGGAAGACGCCGCCGCCCTGGCGCGCAAGGGCCAGGCGCGGCCGGTGCGTCCCGCCGGTGCCCCGCCCCCCGCCCCCGGCGACGGGGAAACCCCCGTGGCGTGGCACACGGCGGTCGATTTCCAGCTCGACCCGCCCGCAACCCGCCGGGCGGGCTGGCGCGCGCTCTACACCCGGGCGGGTCACCCCGTGGTGGTTGCCCGGCCGTGGGGCCAGGCGGGCGGCGAGCTGGTCCTGGTCAGCGACACGTACTTCCTGAGCAACGAGGGGCTCCACGAGGCCGCCCACCCGGACCTGCTCGCGGCGCTGGTCGGCCGGGGCCGCCGCGTCATCTTCGACGAGAGCCATTTCGGCATCACCGACCACCCGGGCATCATGACCCTGGCGCGGCGCTACCGGCTGCAAGGGGCGCTGGCGGCGCTCGGGCTGCTGGCGGGGCTCTTCGTGTGGCGCAACGCCGTCAGCCTGCTGCCCCCGCGCACCGCCGACCCTGGCGCGGCCGGGGACGCGATGCCCGTCACGGGCCGCGACGCGGCGGCGGGGTTCTTCAACCTGCTGCGGCGCGGGGTCGCCCCGGCCGAGCTGCCCGCGCTGTGTCTGGCGCAGTGGCGGCAACACCTCTCGCCCGCCACGGGCCCCGCCGCCGACTCCCGCCAGTTGGCGTCCCCGGCGAACGTCGAGCGGCTCCAGGCGGCGCTCGCCGCGCCCGGCCGCCCGTCGCCCGCCGCGCTCTACCGCGCGATGTGCGCGGCGTTGAAACGATGATTGCGACCGCACTCCTCAAAAGTGAGAAATTCTCATCCTTGAGCAAGGCATCTTTGCTCACGCGACCACACTTCAAGCCCGCTTGTTGAAGCTCCTGACACGCCCGAAGCTCCCGGCGACTAAATCCGGGAGTTTGCCGGGGTTCTTCCGAGCGATTCCACGAAACTCCGGCCAGCCGCGTTTTTGGTCATTGGTCATTGGACATTGGGCCCCGGGCATTTCACCTTCCCCCGCCATGGACAACCTGGATCAACTCAAGAGCCTGCTCGCCGCCGCCCGCACGGAGGTCGGCCGGGTCATCATCGGCCAGCAGGACGCCGTCGATAAAGCGCTCATTGCCGTCTTCACTGGCCAGCACGCGCTCATCGAAGGCGTGCCCGGCGTCGCCAAGACGCTGCTCGTGCGCACCCTGGCCCACGTGCTCGGCACGGACGCCAACCGCATCCAGTTCACCCCCGACCTCATGCCCGCCGACATCACGGGCACGAACATCTTCGACCTCCAGCACAACGCGTTCAATCTCGTCCGGGGGCCGATCTTCACGACGTTCCTGCTCGCCGACGAGATCAACCGCGCCCCGGCCAAGACCCAGAGCGCGCTGCTCCAGGCCATGCAGGAACGCACCGTCACCATCGACCGCGACACCCACGCACTGTCGCCGGATTTCACGGTGTTCGCCACGCAGAACCCCATCGAGAGCGAGGGCACCTACCCGCTCCCCGAGGCCCAGCGCGACCGCTTCCTCTTCAAGATCACCATGCCCCACCCGGGCCGCGACGACGAACACGAACTCGCCCGCCGCACGCTCTCCGCCCACGGGTCGCCCGAGGCCGTGCTGGCCAGCGGCGCGGTCCGGCCCGTGGCGACCCCCGGCGCGCTCGCCGCCCTGCGCGCGGACCTCCAGGCCGTGCTGGTGCGCGAGGAATTGATCGGCTACGTCGTGGACCTGGTGCGCGCCACCCGGGAGCACGAGAGCGTGCTGGTGGGTGCCGGTCCGCGCGCGACGCAGGCGCTGCTGCTGGCCGCCCGCGCCGCGGCGGCGCTCGACGGCCGGGATTTCGTGACGCCCGACGACGTGCGCGCCCTCGCCCTGCCCGTGCTGGAGCACCGGCTCGTGCTGCGGCCCGAGTTCGAGATCGAGGGGGTGACGCTCGCCGAGGTGATCCGGCAGATCCTGGACCGGGTCGCCGTGCCGCGCTGAGGGCTGGCCCCCGATCCGTGGGCGGTCGAAACGGCCGGGAGCTGGCCCGGCGTCAGCAGGACGCCGCCGCCTGCGCGATGAATTCCGCCACCTGCTCCGGTTGCGAGAGCATCGGCACGTGGCTGCTCGGCAGCGTCAGGGTCGTCGCCTGCATCCGCGCGGCGGCGTCGCGTTCGGCGGCGGGCGGGATCATCTCGTCGTGCGCGGCCACGAGGTACCAGGAGGGCTTGGTCCGCCAGGCGGCGGTGCTGATCCTGTCGCCGAAGCAACGCCCGGCCACGGGGCCCTGCGTCGCCCAGACGATCTCGGCTTCTCCGGCCGGCAGGTCCGGGCAAAAGTGCCGGACGATCCCCTCGTGGGTCAGGGCCACGAAGCCGTCGCCGCCGTAGGGCGCGATGCACGCCGTGCCCGGCGCGGGCGGGTAGTCCGCCCACCATTCCTGCACGGATTGGCCGCTGTCCGGCGCGGCTGCCGCCACGTAGACCAGACCGGCGGCCTTGGGGTGGTTGCCGGCCTCGGTCAGCACGGCCCCGCCCCAGGAATGGGCCACGAGGAGGACGGGGCCGTCCCCCTGCATGTCGATGACCCGGTGCGCCGCGGCCACGTCGTCGGCCAGCGAGCTGAGGGGATTCTGCACGGCGACGGCTTTGAGCCCACGGGCCGTGAGCAGCGGGATGACCCTGGCCCAGCAGGAGCCATCGGCGAAGGCGCCGTGGATCAGCACGACGGTTTTGATCGGTTCGTTCATATTCTGGATTTCTGGTTCTGGTTGGCTTCTCAAGTGGGCCAGCCGCCCCGCGCCGGAGTGGCGGCAGGTGGCGCGGTCCCCGGGGCCTGGCAGCGGCCCATCGCTATCTCAGGAATTTGTGGGCAGACATCGCAACGGAACTCGGAGTTTCCGCGCAACCGCCCCGCACCGGGCATCTATCGACCGATTTTGCACGCCGATGGAACCATCAGGCGATGGCCCTTTCGAGCGCGGCCCACTCGGACTCGCCCAGCTTGAGTTCGGCCGCGACGACGTTTTCCTCCAGGTGCTCAACGGAGGACGTGCCCGCGATGGGCAGCATGACGGGCGAACGGTGCAGCAGCCACGCCAGCGCGAGTTGCGCCACCGTGGCCCCGTGCTGCCCGGCCGCCTGGTCCAGCCCGCCGCCCGGCCGCGCCAGGCGGCCCGCCGCCACCGGGAACCACGGGATGAAGCCGAGCCCCTGCGCCTCGCAATACGCCAGCGTCGCCTCGCTCTGGCGGTTGGCCAGGTTGTACTCGTTTTGCACGCTGACGATGGGCAGCACCCGCGCCGCCCGCGCGATCTCGCTGGCGTTGACTTCCGAGAGCCCGACGTGGCGGATTTTGCCCTGGGCCTGCAAGTCCTTGAGCGCCCCCAGCGAATCCTCCAACGGCACCTGCGCATCGATGCGGTGCAACTGGTAGAGGTCGATGCGCTCCACCCGCAGCCGCCGCAGGCTCAGCTCCACGCACTGGCGCAGGTATTCCGGCCGGCCGACGGGCAGCCACTGGTTCGGACCCTGGCGGGTGAGGCCGCCCTTGGTGGCGATCACGAGCCCTTCCGGGTACGGGTGCAGCGCCTCGGCGATGAGCCGCTCGTTGACCTCCGGCCCGTAGGCGTCGGCGGTGTCGATGAAGTTGATGCCCAGCTCGATGGTGCGGCGCAGCACCCGTTTCGCCTCGGCGGGGTCGGCCGGCTCGCCCCAGATCCCCGGCCCGGTGAGCCGCATCGCGCCGTAGCCGAGCCGGCGCACGGACAGGTCGCCACCCAGCATGAAAGTGCCGCTCGCGGCGGCAATGGCAAAAGGAGAAGGCATCAGGTTCGAGGGGAAGGGAACACCGCGGTCTGCTTGTTTCTCAAGGATTGATGCGTCGGCATCGCAATAAAAATTCGGCGCGGTGTTTCGGTTTCGTGGGGTGGGCGGATCGCCCGCCTATGATCCGGCGCCCGGTTCTTTGGGGCCGCGCTTTGCCGAAGGCCCGGGTGGGGCGAGCTGCCTTCCGGCGCGGCTGGTTCCTGCTCCGGCGGTTCTTCGCCGGACGACGGCGCAAAATCCGCCAGGTAGCGCACGCAGGCCACCGGCTGGCTCCCTGCCGCGCCAGCGGTTGGCGGCAGGTCGCGCAGAAGTCGGCCGCCGCCGGGGCGTTGGCAAACGGGGCATCCATGGATTGATCCCGGGCGGAGGGCCGTTCCCCCCCCTCAGGACAACAGCAGGCGAAAGAGGTAGTGCATCTCCTCGTCCACCTCCGACGCATGGGGCACGGTGCGCGCCACTTCCGCGCGGATGGCGTCGCGGTAGCGCTGCCGCAGGCGGTGCAGGGCATTACGGAAGGTGGAAATGGGCATCCCGAGGCGCGCGGCCGTCTCGTCCTGACCGGGCGGGGAGGTGGCCCCGCCGATCACGAAAGGTTCCAGGGCCGCGAGCAGGTCCCGTTTCCCCTCCGCCGCCAGGGCGCGGGCCAGTTCCTCCCACGCGCGGTGGATGAGGTTGGCGGCCCAGTGCCGGTCGTATCCGTTCGCCTCGTCCCCCGGCGCGCCGGCGTGCAGGGCGGCCTCGGCGTCGATGAGATGATCGTCCATGGACACGATCTGCTGTCCGCCACCCCGCTTGCCCGCCCGCGCGCGGGCGGACTCGTTGGCCAGGAAGTGCTGGAGCGAGCCGAGCAGGAACGTGCGCATCCGGCCTTTCTCGCGGCGGACACGGCTCAGGGTGTCCTTTTCGAGCAGGTGGACGAAGAATGCCTGGGTCAGGTCCTGCGCGTCGCCGGGGCGATGGCCGCGGCGGCGCAGGAACGTGTACAGCGGCGGCCAGTACGCCTGACAGAAACTCGCCAGGGCGGCCCGGGCCGCGACGGGCGGCGGGCTCTGGGCGGCGAGCAGGATCACGCTCCAGTGCGTGGCCTCGAAAGCGGCTCCCCCCTCCTGCAACGTGCCGGGAATCCCGGGCGGACGGGCGGCGCGGGCGCGGGTCGGTGGCGAATCCATGGTGGTATGGTCGTTCAACGCCCCTCCCGGGCGGCGGGGCCGCCGGACAACCGCTGCGGCCAACCGGTGGCGCGGGGGCGACGCAGGTGGAAGGGCACGTCTCTATTTCAAGGATTTGCCGGCCCACGTCGCAGAAATCCATGATTTCCGCCCCGGCCGGGCGGCTCCGGCGGCACGGACACGCCCCGGCCAAAAAGAACGGGGCACCGTTCTTGCGAACGGTGCCCCGAGTGGTTGGATTCCCGCCAACCCGAACCCGAATGAGGAGATGAACTGGCTCAGGCGACCCGGCGGCGGCGCAGGAAGGCCAGCGCCGCGGCGGATGCCCCGACCACCACCCAGGTGGAAGGCTCGGGCACGGCGGAAGTGATCGTCACATTGTACGTGCCCAGGTCATTGCTGTACGACTGGCCGTTGAAGTTCGCCTCGGTCGTAGGATTCAAGCCGGAGGCCGGGCCACGGGTCGCCGTGGTGTCGCCGCCCGGGTAGCCAGCGAAGAGCAACTGGTTGGCGCTGTTGACCGGCTCGTTGCCCGAAAGGCTGATGCCGAAATAGTACGTGCCGCTGGCCAGGGTCGCCGTGAGGCTGGAGGTGATGTCCAGGCCATTGGCGTTATCATCATTGGTGAAGATGGCAGCGCCGGTGCTGCTGAACAGGAAGATCGCGGTGTCCAGCGGGCCTCCGGCCGTGATATCGACCGTCCCCGGGTTGTCGGAGCTGAAGGTGTATTTGCCGGCGGTGGCCACGGTGAACTCGTATAGATCAGCGTCCTGCCCGGTCCCGATCAACCCACTGAAGCCCGTCGCGTTTGCGCCGACGACCTGAGCGGTGGCCAGCGTCTGCCCGGCATCGTTCGGCCCTTCGGTGTAGACCACCGCTTGTGATGTGCCCGCGAAAGCGGAGAGTGAAACCGCTGCGGTCGCCGCCGCGAGAACCAATTTTCCTTTTGCCATAGTATCTTGTGTTAGCAACTCCCTGGTAATGTTTCTGGCGACCCGGGACAACCCTCTGCCATCACCCGGCCGAAGCCGGGGCGACCGATGACCATCCTCATCCTTTGGCTGCTCCCGATTGGTCGGTTGCGAAGCCTTTTCGCCAGTGGCGGAACGAATAACAGAACGCATCGCTCCTTGGCAATCATTATGTTGCAGGCTTTGCGAGAAACCATGCCAAATGCGGCCTCCTTTTCTCATTCCTGCAAAAATCCGTTGCACAATGCATTCTTCCCGAGTGATTTAGGCCGAAATCTACCTCGACGCGCGCGGGTCAGGTAAATCCGGCTGACCAGCGGATTTTTCTCTCTTTTCGCAAGGATGACCCTCAATTTCGACCGATTCGCCGTCGCTGAAACCGATTCTTCCACCATGTTGATCCCGCAAACCCGACTCCTTACCCTGGTCGCCCTGGGGGTGGCCCCGGCCGCCGTCCTGGGCGGGCTGCGGCCCGAACTGACCTTCCCGGCGGCCCTGTGCGGCGGGGCGCTGTTGCTGGCGGCCGTCGTGGACGGCTGGCTGGGTGCCGGGCGGGCGGGACGGGGGCTGCGGTTCGAGTTCCCGGAGGTCGTCCGGCTGACCAAGGGCCGGACGGGGACCATCCCGCTCGTGGTGGGCAACGAACGGCCCGGCGGCCCGGCGCGCGTCCTGCGCCTGGGGCTGGACCTGCCCGCGTCCGTCGCCACGCCCCGGGAGGAACTCGCCGTCGCGCTGGCCGCCGGGGCCGGGCGCACGCTGCTGCCCTGGCCGTGCACGCCGGGGCGGCGCGGGCGGTTCGCCTGCGGACGCCTCTATTATCAGGAGGCGTCGCTGCTGGGCCTGTGGGCGGTGCGGCGCTCGGCCGGACCCGGGCCGGCGGGCTGCGAGTTGCGCGTGTACCCCGACCTGCGCGCCGAACGCCGCCAGAGCGCCGCGTTCCTGAGCCGCCGCGGCCCGGGCAGCCACGCCCGGCGGCAGGTCGGGCGCGGGCGGGAGTTCGAGAAACTGCGCGACTACGTGGCCGGCGACAGCATCGAGGACATCAGTTGGAAGGCCACGGCCCGCCGCCAGCGCCCCGTCAGCAAGGTGTTCCAGGTCGAGCGCACGCAGGAGGTGTACGTTATCCTCGACGCCTCGCGCCTGAGCGCCCGCCCCGCCGCCACGGCCCCCCTGCTCCCGGCCGGGGCGGGCGGCAGCGTGGCGGGGGAACCGGGCCCCGCGCCGGAGCCCGTGACCGTCCTGGAGCGTTACGTCGCCTCCACGCTGATGCTCTGCCTGGCGGCGGAGCGGCAGGGCGACCTCTTCGGGCTGGCGGCGTTCTCGGATCAGGTGCGCCAGTTCCTGCGCGCCCGCCACGGCCCGGCGCATTTCGGCACCTGCCGGGAGACGATCTACGCGCTGGAACCCGCCCCGGTCAGCCCGGATTTCGAGGAACTCGGCGCGTTCCTGCGCCTGCGGTTGCGGCGGCGCGCGCTGCTCCTGATCCTGACCTCGCTGGACGATCCCACGCTGGCGGAGAGTTTCGTCCGGGGAGTCGAGAGCCTCAGCCGCCAGCATCTCGTGCTGGTCAACACGTTGCGCCCGGCCGGGGCGGTTCCGCTCTTTGCCGACGCCGACGGCGGGGCGGCCGTGCGGACGACGGAGGACGTGTACCGCCGCCTGGGCGGCCACCTGCAATGGCAGCGCCTGCGCGAGAGCGGCCACCGCCTGCGGCGGCTGGGGGTGCAGTTCACGCTGCTGGACCCGGCGCGCATGACCGAGCAGTTGGTGACGCAGTACGTGAGTGTCAAGCAGCGGCAAATTCTCTGAGAAGGCAGAAGGCAGAAGGCAGGAGGCAGAAGGCAAACGTTAGAGCCAGGGGAAGCCGCGCGATCACGGCACCGTCACCAAGAAAAGGGCGGTCCGCAAAGCTGGAAACATCAGCGTCCGCCGAGGACGGCGGCGAACCACGCAGGCGGCGGGTCTTCACCGACACGGATTGCAGCACCGTCCTGGTACTCGGCGAGGAATCGGTAGGGATGGGCAAGGTCGCTGTTGTCGTAGACGTACACGCTCGGCAGTACGGCCAGCGCCCGCGCAAGGTTGGCCAGCGTGCGGGAATATCGCGCGAAGAGTTTGTCGGCGGGAACATCGTGCCCACCGCGCGTCACCCGCAACGTCACCCGCTCGTCGGAGACCGCCGCCGAATCCAGCCCGATGAAGCAGAGCACCACCCGGTAACCATTTTCCCGCGCCGCTCGGGCCAGGAAATCGACTTTGTCGCCCGTTGGATCAGACAATACCGTCTCGAAAGCGAAGCTGTCGCCCTGGGCAATGAGTTCCGCCCGCAGGTTCGCGGCGGCGGTGGCGGCCTCGTAAGGGCCGAGCGACTGGGTGAGCGCGATGACATCCGCATTCACGAAACGCAGCCCGGTCGCAGCCACGTAAGTCTGGTGAAAGGTGGATTTACCAGCCCCGTTCGATCCTGCCAAGGCAATGATTAACCGCGAGCCCGTCAAGTCCGGCATCATGCTCCCGGAAGCTCGACGAACTGGCGGTTGATGAACTTGCCTACCCGGCGGGTGCCGTCTTCCTCGATCCGCAGCAGGTAACCCGGATGCCCGGTGGCTGCCTCGTAGTGCGGGTAAGGTCCAGCTTCCAGCACCGCCTTGAGCTTCGCCCGTCCCACGGGGGTATCCACTTCCGCGAGGCATTCGTCAATCGACCGGGCCTGTCCGCTCCGTTTGAGCGCCAGCACGTTCTGGATTCCCAAGACCGGCTCAATCGCCCGGCCCAGACCAGCCCAGAACTCGATCTGACCCGCAATGGAACGCTCGGTGAGTTCGCCCACCACGCGGGCGTCTGCGACCAACGTGTCAGAAAGCTTGACCGGTTGACCCATGGCACAAAGGTAGCATTTTGCTACCAGCCGTCAAGTTGCCGTAGCTTGGCTGTACTACTTCGCCGCCAATGCCGTCTCGATGGCCGCGATCACCTCGGGGGCGTCGGGCTTGGTCTTGGGCTCGAAACGGGCCAGGATCTTGCCGTCGCGACCGATCAGGAACTTCGTGAAGTTCCACTTGATGTCCCCCGGGAAAGGCGAGCCGGGACCGGCCAGGTCAGTGTAAATCGGGTTCCGGCCGGGGCCGTTCACGTCCACCTTGTCGAACATCGGGAAGGCCACGTGGTAGGTGGATGTGCAGAACTCCTTGATCTGCGCGGCGGAACCCGGCTCCTGCTCATGGAATTGGTTGCACGGGAAGCCAAGCACCACCAGGCCCCGGTCCTTGTACTTCTCGTAGTCCCCCTCCAGCGCGGCGTATTGCGGGGTGTTGCCGCACTTGCTGGCCACGTTGACCACGAGCAGCACGCTGCCTTTAAACGGGGCCAGCGAGGCGTCCGCCCCGTCGAGGGTCTTGACGGGGGTGGTGTAGAGCGGGGATTCCGCACGAAGGGAACCGGCGGCCAGCAGCAGGAGCATCGCGGCGAGGCGGGGAAGCGTTTTCATGCCCTCTATTCGTCCGTGGGGTTCTCCGTGGGCGCACGGCCCGGCGGCTCCGTCGCGCTCCGCCCAGCCGGACAGAGCGTTTTGCGGGCGCGCGCCGTCCGGGGACCGGGCCGAGGAATCCCTTGTCCCGCCGGGACCGGCCGACTACGATTGCGGGGATGCGCTTCCCTGGCCTGCTCTGTGTTCTCTTGTTCTCGCTGGCGTGCGCGGCTTCCGCCCAGGAATTCCTCGCTCCGGAGCAGCAGGATTTCACCGGGGTCCTGCCCGCGCCCCCGGACGATGCCTCGCCCGCCGGTCTGGCCGATCTGGACACGCTCCTCCAGCTCCAGGCCGAGCGCACGCCCGCACAGGCCGCCCGGGCGCAGCGGATCGTCGCGCAGTCGGAGTTCACCTTTGGTCAGGCCGCGCTCGGCCCCTGGTTCACGCGCGAAAACCTCCCACGCACGGCGGCCATCTTCGAGCGGATCAACCACGAGAACGGTGCCGCCGTCCAGGCTGCCAAGCACGCTTTCCACCGGCCCCGGCCCTTCCAGCGCGACCCCCGCGTCGTCCCCGTCGTCCCCAAGCCCGGTGACGCTTCCTCCTATCCCAGCGGCCACTCGGCGGGCGCGGCGGTGTGGGGCGCGATCCTCGCCGCCGCCTTCCCGGGGGATGCCCCGGCCTTGCAGGCGCAGGTGCACGAAACCATGTGGTGCCGGGAGTTGGGCGGGGTGCATTTCCCCTCGGACACGGAGGCGGGCCGGCTGCTCGGCACCGAGGTCGCCCGGCGGCTGCTGGCCTCGCCCGCCATGGCGCCAGCCCTGGCGGAAATCCGCGCCGAGGCTGCCCCCTTCCAAACCGCCGCCGGGCGGCGGAATGACCAAGAAGCAAGGCCCAAGGACCAAGGCCCAATGACCAAGGCCCAATGACCAAGGCCCAAGAACCCAAGGCCCAAGAACCCAAGACCCAAGAACCCAAGGCCCCCTAGCCAAGGCCTAACCACTGAAATTTGCCCTCTGGCTCCAGGGTTTCCATCTTGCCCTCACCCATGAAATCGCACCTCTCACTTTCCGGTCATTGGACCTTGGGTTTTGGTCATTGGGCCTTGGGCCTTGGGTATTCCGCCGCCCGGCGGCGGCGGTCATGATCATCGACCTGGAACGCTTCGTCGCCCAGGAACAAGCCTTCTGGAGCGAACTCGAAGGGCAGCTCGACGCCCTGGAAAGCGACCGGCTCCGGCTCGACCTGCCCCGGGCCGAGCGCCTCCACTACCTCTACCAGCGCGCCGCGGGCGACCTCGCCCGGCTGGCCACGTTCTCCGCCGAGGGCGAGCTGCGCCGCACCTTGGGCGCACTCGTCGCCCGCGCCTACGCCGAGATCCACGCCCACACGGGCCGCCACACGGGCTTTGACTGGCGCGCGCCCGTGCGCTGGCTCGCGGGCACGTTCCCGCAGACGTTCCGGCGGCACGCGGGGGCGTTCTGGTTCGCGCTGGCGGTGACGGTTGTAGGCGTGGGCTTCGGCGCGCTGACCGTGGCCATCGACCCCGAGAGCCGCACGGTCACGATGCCCTACGGCCACGCCGAGATGACGCCGGGCGAGCGCGTCGCGCACGACGAAAAGGAAGGCGGACGGAGCATCAGCCGCCACCGGGCGTCGTTCTCGGGCCAGCTCATGGCCAACAACATCAAGGTGTCGATCTTCGCGCTGGCGCTCGGGCTGACGTGGGGGGTGGGCACGGTGGTGTCGCTCTTCTACAACGGGGTGATCTTGGGAGCCATCGGCTACGACTACGTGCACGCCGGGCAGGGCACGTTCCTGGCCGGGTGGCTGCTGCCGCACGGCTCGCTGGAGATCCCGGCGATCCTGGTGGCGGGCCAGGCGGGGTTCGTGCTGGCCGGGGCGTTGATCGGCTGGGGCCGCCGGACGCCCCTGGGCGAGCGGCTGCGGGCGGTGCGGGGGGACGTGGTGACGTTGATCGGGGGGGTGTCGCTGATGCTCGTCTGGGCGGGGATCGTCGAGGCATTCTTCTCGCAGTACCATTCGCCGGTCCTGCCGTACTGGATCAAGATCAGCTTCGGGAGCGTGGAACTGGTGGCGCTGACGCTTTTCCTGGCCCTGGCGGGGCGCATGGAGCCCGCACGGGTTTCCACCGAACAAGCCCCGGAAAATGCCATTTGAATGGCAATTTAGTCGCCGGTGGCTCCGGGCGCTCCAGGCATGGCGTGAGTCGCAGCGTTGCGAGCACGATTTTGCGAGGCGAGACGCTTTTCCGAAATGAGAATCATCCACCGCGTCCCGCTCCGGGCCTGAGCGGCGAGGTCCGGCGGCCGGGCAGGCGGGTGCCGGGGCCTCTACACCCCGCCCTGCTGCGCCAGGGCGTCCTGCGCGCGCAGGAGGTCGTGCAGGGTCAACAGGCCCACGATCTTGCCCCCGGGCGCGTCGAGCACCAGCACCATGCCGTCCCGGGACTCGATCAACTTCGCCTGCGCGTCGCCGATGGCCTCCTCCCGCAGACACGTCGGCGCGACGTGCACGGGCGGCGCACCCCCGGCCGCCAGCGCCGCCTGCGCCTCGCCCCGCACCAGCACCCCCACGGCCGCGTCGCCCTCGCCGCCCACCGGGAAACGCTCGTAGTTCGGGTGCGCCGCCAGCGCGCCGGGCAGCGCCGCCGCCAGGAGGTCCGAGGGCGCGAGCACCACGGGCTGGAAATTGGCGATGGCCGACACCGGGTATTGCCGCCAGCTCCGCAGGTCGCGCGGGGGCATGAACACGCGCATCGCGTGGCCGTCGTCCACCAGCACCTGCTCGTAGAAGTTGTGGTGCAGCAGCGAGCGGCTGACCGTCTGGCTGACCAGCGCGCCGACGAGCAGGGCGGGCACCAGCGCGAAATCGTGCGTCATCTCGAAGACGATCAGGATGCTCGTCAGCGGCGCGCGCACGACGGCCCCCAGGCACGCGCTCATCGCCACGACCGCCAGCAGCACATGGTCGTCGCCGCTCAGGTGCAGTCCCAGCGCGCGCGCGCCCCCCGAGAGCGCCACGCCCGCCATGGCACCCAAAAACAGGTTGGGCGCGAAGATGCCCCCGCAACCGCCCGTGCCATAACCCACGACCGTGGAAACGAGCTTGCCCGCGAGCAACAGCGCGGCCAGCTTCCAGGTCAGCTCGTCGTTCAGGCCGTGGTTGAGGTCGTCGTAGCCCAGGCTGAAGATGCCCAGGTGGCCCGAGGGCAGGAAAATGGCGACGCCGATCCCCCAGGTGATGACCCCGCCGATGCTCGGCCGCAGCCACGCGGGCACGGCCCGGAACGACGGGCGGTGGCGGAAGGATTCGCGGATCCAGAGCGAACTGGCCTGGAACACCACGCCCACGAGCGCCGCCACGGCCGCCGCCGCCGGGGCCAGCAGGTAGCCGTGCCAGGTGGGCGTGCCGATCCGGCGCAGGTCGAACGCCGG
Organism: uncultured Chthoniobacterales bacterium; assembly: GCA_964247665.1. Taxonomy (GTDB): domain Bacteria; phylum Verrucomicrobiota; class Verrucomicrobiia; order Chthoniobacterales; family SZAS-18; genus CAHJWO01. The sequence continues at coordinate 17,655 of CAXTVY010000022.1, forward strand.
GCGGCTGCCCAGGAGCGCCTCCACGGTGAACGCGCCCAAAAACGCCGCGTACAGGATCGAGCCGAGCATCCGGCTGTTGAGGTCCTCGACGATCTCCTCCAGCACGAAGGTGATGCTCGCCAGGGGCGCGTTGAACGCGGCGGCCAACCCGGCGGCGGCTCCGGCGGCGGCGGCCAGGCGGCGGCCGTTCTTGGCGATGCCCAGGCGTCCGGCGAGCTGCGAGGCCGCGCCGCCCGCGAGCTGCACCGTCGGGCCCTCGCGCCCCAGGCTCGCGCCGCCGCCCACGGTCAGGATGCCCGCGATGAACTTCACCCACACGACCTTGACCGGCACGTAGCCGAAGTCCTTCCAGAAGGCGAGCTTGAGCTGCGGGATGCCCGAGCCCGCCGCCTCCGGGCAGAAGCGGCTGAGCAGGAAGCCCGCGACGAGCGAGGTCAGGACGATGACGGCGAACGTCCCGGCGAGGAAGACGGTGTGGCCGAGCGTGGAGAAAACCACGAAGGTCCGGGCGAAGAAGAGGTTGATCCCGACCTCGAAGATCACCGCCGAGAGCCCGGCGGCGAACCCGTAGAGGGTGGTGAGCAGGACCGGCCGCGCCTTGGCCGGGAGTTTTTCGATGAGGGCGGCGAGGGAGCGGAACATGGGAAGGCAGAAAAGGCGGAAGGCGGAAGGCGGGAGTTTAACACGGAAACCAACGGAGGCAGGCAGAAGGATGCAGGCACCAGGAGCCGCGTCAACGGTTCCCCGCGGCGGATGGGCGGGTTCGCTGCCCGCTGAATCACGCCCCGTAACCTGTGCCGCGAAACAAAGGGGGCGAGAAGCGGCGGCGAATGCTCACACGCTCGCTCGCCAGCCGTGCGCGGGCCTGCAACCAACGCGGTCCACGGAACCACGCGACTCGCGCCGATCTCTTTCAATTCCTGCCAAGATTAGAGTTGCCGGGTGGAAGCAGCCTGCTACAAGAGGTCGCGGCGGATCGCCGGACGGGCAGGGGCGGCTACCCCGGGGGTTGCCGGATTTCATGGCCCGGCCCGGGGTCCCCGCGCGGCCCGGCCTGATACCGTTGCCAAATCCAAACACTTCCGCACGCATGAAAGCCAGAGTCTCCTTCTCCCTGCTCCTCCTGGGCTGCCACGTCCTCGCTCCTCTTTCCGCGCGCGCCGCCGGGGAGCAAGCCAGCGACGGCGCGGCCGGCGACGGCTTCGGCGCTGCCGTGAGCCTGGCGGGCAGCACAGGGCTGGTCGGAGCCTATGCGGC
>CAXTVY010000022.1:19011-27991 GCA_964247665.1 uncultured Chthoniobacterales bacterium
CACGGCCACGGGCACCGTGACCCAGAACGTCAAGCTCACCGCCAGCGACGGCGCGACCAACGACAGCTTCGGCGCTGCCGTGAGCCTGGACGGCGACCGCTTCAACATCGGGGCTGGCGGCGCCACTGGCGCGGCGGCCAACACCGGTAAGGCCTACACCGGCACGATCTCCTCGATGACCACGCTCGACACCGGCAACGCCACGGGCGTCATCAGCGGCGTCAGCTTCGTCTCGCAGGACGACTGGATCATCGGCGCGAACACGTCGGGCAACCAGGTGACTTTGAGCAAGGGCGACACCGCCAACGTCACGGCGGCGGGCAAGGGCGTCTACGTCGGCCAGAACGCCGGGAGCAACAACAACACGCTGTTCGTCCAGGGCACCGTGACGGCCAACACGCTCACCGTCAGCAGCGCCACGGGCTCCACGGGCAACCGGCTCCAGATCGCCAACGACGGCGGCGCGGCGAGCGCCGGGACGCTCAGCGCCCCGGGCGGGATCACCCTCAACCCGGGCGGCATGTTGCTCCTTATCGGCAGCAGCACGGTGACTAACCGCCTGGGCAACACAACGCCCCTGACCCTGGCGGGCGGCACGTTCAACCTGGGCGGGCTCTCCGAGGGAACGGCGGGCGTCACCGGGCTGGGCACCCTCGGCCTGACGCTCTCCTCGACGGTGGACTTCGGGACCCCCGGCAGCGCCAACCTGGTGCAGTTCGCGGGCCTGGACACGCACACGCCCGGCACGCAGCTCCAGGTCATCGACTGGGAAGGCACGGCGGGCGGCGCGGGCGGCACGGACCGGCTGCTCATCGCCGGGTTGGCCACGGACTTCCTGGCCAGCTACCTGCGCACCGACGTGAGCTTTGACGGCACGGCGGGCTACGGGGTGACGCAATACAGCGGCTACTACGAGGTCTATGGCCTCGCCGCCGTGCCCGAGCCCTCGGCCTGGGCGGCGCTGCTGCTCGGCGGCGCGGGCTTGCTGGGCCTGACGTTGCGCCGCCGGGTGCGCCGTGGGCTTTGAACCGAGGATGCCCTCTGGAGAGAACACGGCGTCAGCGGCATGAAAGCGTGGCAAAAGCTCGTCTTGAAAATCGACGCGCCGCTTCGTGGTAGTGAGTTGAGTTCGTGACACCGCCACTTGTGACTCTGACCGCGAATGGGGAACGATAAGATGCGCTCCCCCCTTCCCTCGCCCGTTCTCTGCCTGCTGGCGTCCCTGGGCTGCCTCGCCCGCCTGTCCGCCGAGCCTGCCGCCACCGCCCCGCCCACGGTCACCGTCACCGCCGAGAAGCCCGGCGCGGTCTACCAGACGCACGAGAAAATCGTCTGGGACGTGCAGGTCAGCGGGGACGGGGCCGCCCCCCTCCAGGAAGCCGCCTACGTGCTCAAACAGGGCGGCGCGACCGTGATCGGCCAGGGCACGCTCCACTTCGAGCAGGGCCGGGCCACGCTGGCAACCGAGTTGAACGAACCCGGCACGGTCCTCGCCGAAGTCACCGTCCCCGGGCAGAAGGAGATCCGCGCGCTCGGCGGGGCGGCGGTCGAGCCCGGTAAGATCGGGCGGTCGGCCCCCTGCCCGGAGGATTTCGACGCCTTCTGGCAAGCCAAGGTGGCGGAACTCCGGGCCGGGCCGGAAAACCCCGTGCTGGAGCCGGCGGACAGCGGCCGGCCGGGCGTCGATTACTGGAAGGTCACGCTCGACAACATCCGCGGCACCCACATCCACGGGCAACTCGCGCGGCCGTCCGGCGGCCGGAAAGCGCCCGCCCTGCTCATCTTGCAACCGGCCGGGGTTTACCCGCTGCAAAAAAGCTGGGCCACCGACCGCGCGGCGGAAGGCTGGCTCGTGCTCAACATCGAGGCGCACGACCTGCCCATCGACGCGCCCCCGGCCTTCTACGACGAGCAGAAAAAAGGCCCCCTGAACAACTACCCCTCCATCGGCCGGGAAGACCGCGAGCAGAGCTATTTCCTGCGCATGTTCCTGGCATGCGTGCGGGCGGTGGACTACCTCTCGGAACGGCCGGACTGGGACGGCCAAACCCTCGTCGCCACCGGCAGCAGCCAGGGGGGCCTGCAATCCTTCGTCAGCGCCGGGCTCAATCCCAAGGTCACGGAAATCATGGTGCTCGTCCCGGCGGGCTGCGACCACACGGGCGCGCTGGCCGGGCGGCGGCCGGGCTGGCCGTTCCACCTGAACCACGTCGAACCGGCGCAGGCGGCACAGCTCCAGACCCTGGGTTACTTCGACGCGGTGAACTTCGCCGCCCGGGTCAGGTGCCCGGCGCTGATCGGCCTGGGCCTGATCGACGAGACCTCGCCGCCCACGGGGGTGTTCGCCGCCGTCAACCAGCTCCGGGGTCCCCGGGAAGTGGTCGTGATGCCCAACAGCAACCACGCCGGGACCGGGGGCACGCAGGCCCCTTACCTGACCCGCGAAGCCCTGGGCCGGGCGGCGCTGCTGGCCACGGGGACGCCCGACGTGAAGGGCAACCCGGACGGGGGCCTGACCATCGACCCCGCCCCGGGTCCGGCCGCCAAATAACCCGGCAGCCGTCCGGCGCGGGTGCGCTCAGGGCAGCGCGGGCTTGTCCTTGCGGTACTCGGGCTTCTGCGCCTGCTTTTCCACCCGCTCGAAGATTTCCTTCACCCGGCTCTTGTTGACCTGGTTGGCCACGAACGTCGGGATGCCCCCGCCGCCGTCCGTGTAGAGCTGGTACGTCGCCTTCGTCTTCTTGCCGTCGTCGGCCGGCTCCAGCAGCCAATAGCCGTCGGTGATCTTCACGCGCACGACGCCCGGCTTTTCCGCCGGGCCCTTGTCGCTGGCGGCTTCCCAGCGGTTCTTGTACGTGACGCTGCCGTCGGCGTTCTTCGTCGATTCATCGTGGACCAGCAGCGTGTAATCCCGCTGGCTGATGAGCGGCGGATTGACCCGCGCGTAGGCCAGGGCCGTGCGGGTGGCCGGATCGCGCTTGAGGACGCGGCTTTCCTCCACGTTGGGCATGAAGGCCGTGTAATGGTCAGCGTCGTCGAGCACGTTTTTGACCACCCAGTTCGGCGCGTCGATGGTGCCGACGCCCTTGATCTCCTTCACGTCGGCCCCGGCGCGCACGCGGTTGTAGACGACGAGGCTGCCCGAGCGGCTGACCTCCATCCAGGGCCCGTTGTCGGCGCGGGCGGCGGGCAGGGGCGAGAGCACGCTGCCGCCCAGCAGGCAGAGCACGCCGAGGAGGCGGGAGGAGGTTTTCATAAGCGGTGGCGGGAAAAAGGTATGAACGGATTGGTTGACTCACTGGCGGGCGGCGGCAATGGCGGGGGATGACAACCGTCCGCCCTTGTATCGCCCGAAGGGTCCCGCCCGGCCGTTGGGAGAGTGCGGCTGGCGGCTTGCCGGGGGCCGGGCGAACGGTTAAGCTCCGGCCATGGCGGCCACGCACACATTCCCGGTCCTGACGCCCGCCGAGGTCGTGGCGGCGGTCGAGCGCATCGTGGCCGACTGCCAGCCCGAGACGATCCTGGCTTTCGGCAGCCGCGCCCGCAGGGATGCCCGGGACGACAGCGACCTGGACCTGCTGGTGCTCTTCCCGGCGAAGGTGGCGGATCGCGGTGGAATGTGCTGCCGTTTGCACGAGCTGTTGGCAGACTGCAATTTTGCCAAAGACATTCTGGTCAGCGACCCGGAGCATTTCGCGCTCTGGCGTGCCCAGATCAACAGCGTCTATCACGATGCTGACGAGGAAGGGATCGCGCTCTGGCAGAATGGCCGCTTGGAGCACGCTGCCACCGAAAAAGTCTGCGGCTAAGTCCCGCCGCCGTCCGCGCCGCCCCCGCCGTGAACGCCAAGAAGCACACGCTCGACATCCGCCTGCCCGAGGGCGTCGTGTTTTCCCTGCCGCTGGCAGGTCCGGCCACGCGCTTCCTGGCGTGGCTGCTCGACCTGTTGCTGACGGTGGCCGTGATCCTGGGCATCCTGACGGTGCTGCGCCCGTTCCTGGCCCTGCTGCCCGACGTGGGCGGGGGCGTGGCGGTGCTGCTCCTGTTCGCCGTGCCCATCTTCTACGGCATCCTTTTCGAGAGCCTCTGGCGCGGGCAGACGCCGGGCAAGCGCGCGCTGCGGTTGCGCGTGATGGACGCGGGCGGCCTGCGGCTGGATTTCCGGCAGGTCGTCGTGCGCAACCTGCTGCGCGCGGTGGACATCCTGCCCTACCTCTACCTGGTCGGCGGTGCGGCGAGCCTGTTTTCGCGCCGGGCACAACGCCTGGGGGACCTGGCGGCGGACACGGTGGTCGTGCGGTCCGAGCGGCTGCTGGCCCCGGACCTGACGCAGCTCGCCTCGGGCAAGTACAACACGCTGCGCGACCACCCGGTGCTGGCCGCGCGGCTGCGGCAGCGCGTCGGCCCGGCCGAGGCGGGGCTGGCGTTGCAGGCGCTCTTGCGGCGCAACGCGCTGGAGCCCGGGGCGCGGGCGGAGGTGTTCGCGCAGTTGGCGGGGCGGTGGCGCGCGGCCGTGCCGCTGCCCGAGGAACTGGCGATGGACGTGGCCGACGAGCAGTACGTCAGGAACGTCGTGGAGGTGCTGTTCCATGCACGCAGATAAGGGACGGAATCCGGACCGTTGAACCGTAGTAATCGTCAATTTTTAACCACACGCTCCGGCTGACCGCGGATAACCTCATCCCGGGTCATTTGCATCTTCCCTGCCATGGCAGAGCTTAGCTCGACGGTGGTTCGTCACGATTTATGCCCGCCCTGGAACAGAGTCTTCATTCTTTGATCGACCAGCACGGATTTTCCCATTTACGTGCTCGCATCATGGGGGTCGCCAAGCCGTCCATTCGCCTCATTTCTGCCCCCGCCTCATCCGTTGGTGGCAAGTTTCAGTTCGGTGGAGAGTCTGCACTGCTTCCCACCGCGCATTGGCCCGAATCAAACGGATGCGCACTTCCCTTGCTCGCACAGATTGATCTCGCAGCACTCCCGGCCGTCATCCATGGATTGCCCGACTCCGGGTTATTATCATTCTTCTACGATTTCGAGGAGATGCCCCATGGCGGCGGCCAGGACCGCACAGGGTATGAGGTAATCTACACTCCCGATCCTTCGAGCGCCTACTCACTGCCTTCGGACACGTCCACGATCTCGATCAAACCGCTTCTTGCCGTACCGGACATCACGGTCCCCCCGTTCCGTTCGATAGAGATGGACGCCTTGGACTTTTCCCCGGCTGACCGTGAGCGCTATTGGGACTTCCGTCACGCGGTCCTCAATCTCACCTCGACCGAGGGCCCCGTGAACCGCATCCTCGGCCACCCCGACGGGATTCAAGGGTGCATGCAACGAACTCTGCAGTTCGAGACCCGTGGATTGACCCTCCCGAAAGGTGTCTACAGTTGGTACGAACACCCCCGCGCGGAGGAACTGATGCCGGGCTCGCATGATTGGCGGCTGCTCCTACAGGTCGATTCTGACCCTGATCATTTCGATACTTACTGGGGTGACAACGGCCGACTTTTCTTTTGGATCCACCGCGATGATTTGCAGGCGCGGCGCTTTGACCGCTCCTGGTTGGTACTGCAATGCTACTGAACCTGCCGCCTGGACACCGTGCCCTGGGAGAAGCAGCCTTTGCGAGTCACCGTTCCTCCGGCGAATCCCGCTTCAGGGCCGTTCCATACGGTTCTGGGGCTTGCCGACTTCCGTAAAGCCGAATTGCCGGTAGAGCCCGTGGGCGTCGCCCGTCGCCAACGCCCAGCGGCGCAGGCCTTGCAGCTCGGGATGCGCGAGGATCGTGGCCAGCAGCCGCTTGGACAGCCCCCGGCCCCGGTGCGCGGACAGGATGAACACGTCCGCCAGGTAGGCGTAGGTCGCCCGGTCGCTGATCACCCGCGCGAAACCCACCTGCGCGGCGGCCCCGCCCGCGCCCAAGTCCTGGTGGTACACCCCGAAGCAGAGCGAATGGCGGATCGAACGCGCCACCGTCTCGCGCGGGATGCCCGGTGCCCAGTAGCTCTCGCCCGCGAGGAAGCCGTGGATCACGTCGAGGTCCAGCCGGGCGGGGTCGTCGCTGATCGTGTACGGGGCGTCGTCGGCAGGGGGCGGGTCGGTAGGCAGGGGCATCCTGGAAGATAGGCGATACTGCGGCTCCGTCGAAGCGGGCCGCCCCTATTTGAAGAGACCGTCGCGGGAGCCGCGATTGTAGTTCTCTACCTGGGCGGGGATCGTGAACAGGTCGATGAACCAGCCGAGGCCGAACAGTCCGGCGGTGAAAAGGTACACCAGTCCCCACACCACCTTGCCGAGGTAGAACTTGTGGAGGCCGAGGAGGCCCAGGAAGAACCACAGCACATAGGTGAGGCCGACGCTTTTTGTTTGCATGTCGGGCGAACAGAGCAAAGGGCGGCCTCCGCGTCAACCGCGCGACCGGGACCGGAAGGCGCGAACGCAGCTTATATCTTGCTCGTCATCCTGAGCAGGGGGCCACGGAGCCGGAGGGCCTCCCGCTGCCGGAGGGCAGCGGGCACGGTTGTAAGAATGCCCCATCGGTGTGGCGGGGTTCGCTGCCGCGGGCCGGAAGGTCCTTCGGCTCCGCTCGCGGACTCGCTGCACTCAGGATGACAGAGCCTTGAAGGGCAGACGTTCTTCCACCCGCCACCCGCCTCCCGCCTCCGGCATCCGGCCTCCCACATCCTTCCGCCTTTTTTTCCGTCGCCGCCGCGCTATCGTACCGCTTTTCACCCCCGTTTCTGCCCAACTTATTCACCACCCCTTTTGACCCCGGGTTTTCCGCCCGGTGAACAACTCCCGAATTTCTCGCGCCATGAGTGACCCACGCTACGACCTGCTCGCCCGCAACCTCGCCGGTTTTTCCACCCGCCTCCAGCCCGGCGACCGCGTCCTGCTGGATTGCTTCGACATTCCCGAGGCCATGACCGTGGCGCTCATCCGCGCCGTCCGTGCTGCCGGGGCGCTGCCGCTGGTGCAGATCCACCAGGCACGCGTCACCCGGGAAATGCTGCGCGAGGCCAGCGAGGAGCAATACGAGGTCATGGCCGGCCTGGAACTCGCCCGGATGCAGGAAATGCAGGCCTACATCGCCATCCGCGGCAGCCACAACATCACCGAGATGAGCGACGTGCCCGGCGACAAGATGAACCTCGCCATGCGCCTCATGCGGCCCGTGATCGACCACCGGGTCAAGAAAACCCGCTGGTGCGTGCTGCGCTGGCCCTCCTCGGCCATGGCCCAGCAGGCCGGGATGAGTTCGGAAGCGTTCGAGGACTTCTACTTCCGCGTCTGCACGCTGGACTACGCCAAGATGATCCCCGGCATGGAGGCGCTCAAAGCCCGCATGGCGCGCGCCGACAAGGTCCACATCACCGGGCCCGGCACGGACCTGCGCTTTTCCATCAAGGACATCGGCGTCATCACCTGCGGGGGCACGCACAACATCCCCGACGGCGAGGTGTTCACCTGCCCGGTGCGCGACAGCGTGGAGGGCTTCATCACGTTCAACGCGCCGACGATCTACCAGGGGGTCAACTTCGACGGCATCCGCCTGGAGTTCGCGCAGGGCAAGGCCATCAAGGCGACGGGCAACCCGGAGGACAAGCTCAACGAGTTCCTGGACGCCGACGAGGGCGCGCGCTACATCGGGGAGTTCTCGCTGGCGTTCAACCCGCACGTGTTGAGCCCGATGCGCGACATCCTCTTCGACGAGAAGATCAGCGGCAGCTTCCACTTCACGCCCGGCCAGGCGTATGAGGACGCCGACAACGGCAACAAGAGCCAGGTGCACTGGGACATGGTCAACATCCAGCGCCCGGAGTGGGGCGGCGGCGAGATCCACTTCGACGGCGAGTTGATCCGCCGGGACGGCCTGTTCGTGCCCGGCGAGTTGCAGGGGCTCAACCCGGAAGCCTTGCTCTGACGAAGGCGGCAAGGCCCAATGACCAAGGCCCAATGACCAGGCGCGGATCGGGTAAGAGTACGCCTTGCCCGTGGCGGTTGACTGGTACAAACTCCTTTTTGCTAGGACGTTGAGTTCACAGATCCTTTTGGGCCTTGGTCATTGCTGATTTGCCAGGATGTTGAGTTCACAAACCTTTTTTGGGCCTTGGTCATTGGGCCTTGGTCATTGCCGATAGGAACATGCACCCGCTCGAAGAACAGATCGGCTATAAATTCCGCAACTCGCTCCTGCTGGCCGAGGCGCTGACGCATCCGAGCCTGGGACACGAAACCCAGCAGGTCCACTTCGACAACCAGCGGCTCGAATACCTCGGTGACGCCGTGCTCCAGCTCCTCTTCAGCGAGCACCTGTTCCGGCGCTTCCCCGACGTGGGCGAGGGCCACCTCACCAAGTCCCGCGCGCGGCTGGTGTCGGGCGAGACCCTGGCGGTGTACGCCCGGCGCTTCCACCTGGGCGACCACCTGATGATGGGCCGCGGCGACGAGAGCAACGGCGGACGGCGGCGCACCAGCACGCTGGCGGATGCGTTCGAGGCGCTGGTGGGTGCCATGTACCTCGACGGCGGCCTGGGCGCGGCGCGCGCGTTCGTGATGACCCAGGCACGCGAGCAGCTTTCCAGCGTGCACCAGCAGGCCCCCATCGAAGTGAACCCCAAGGGGCGGCTCCAGGAGATCCTCCAGGCGCTGCCCCCGCGCGGCGGTGACCTCGCAGCCCCGCGCAACCCGACGTATTCGATCCTCGCGCAGAGCGGTCCCGACCACGCCAAGAGCTTCACCGCCTGCGTGCACTGGAATGGCCTGGCGCTGGGCCAGGGCGGCGGCGCGAGCAAGCAGCACGCCGAAAGCGCCGCGGCCATCGACGCCCTGCGCGCCCGCCGCTGGGAGATGGCCGCCGGGGCGCTGGCGGCCGGGGTGGACGCGCCCGGCGGCGGGCGTGACGTGGACGGCGATCCGGCGGTGGACGCGTAGCGGGGAGTTGCGCCTGCGGCGCATGGTGGGTGGCGGG
>CAXTVY010000023.1:0-27926 GCA_964247665.1 uncultured Chthoniobacterales bacterium
GGCGGTGGTGCCGCTGCGGCTGCGCCCGAAGAGGAGAAGACCGCTTTCGATGTCCCCCCCCAGGGGCCCGGCGGCAACAACAACCCCGTCATCAAAGAAGTCCGTGGTTCCGTGGCTGGCCTGGGTTTGGCGGAAGCCAAGGCCCTCGTCGAAGGCGCGCCCAAGACCCTCAAGGAAGGTGTCACCAAGGCCGAGGCCGAGGAGATCAAGAAGAAGATCGAGGCCGCTGGCGCCAAGGTTACGATCAAATAACTTGCCGGGCAGCCGCCTCGCTCGGCGGTTGTCCACGCGGTGCTTTGGAAAGCTGGTTGCGGTTGATTCCGCAACCAGCTTTTTCGCGTCGGGAGCCCGGGACTAGAGGCGGAGGCGGCGAAATTCCTGGCAGGCGTGATGGAGCGAGGGCAGCGCCGGGTCGCGCATGGCACCCCTCACGCACATCTCGTGTAGAGCGGTGGCCTGGGACTGGCAGTCGCTCTGATAACGTAACTTCGGAAACTCGGTGGTCTCATCGGCGGCCTCACCACGCAGGTAAGCCAGCCACGACTCGATGTTCCTGGCGGGAACCATCATGGCCACCCGGTCCTCCGGCGTCAGGAATTCCACCCCGCGGCTCGCGCAGGCTGCACGGTAATCCTGCACCCGCTCTTCCAGGGTGTGAGTGTCGGCATCGATGATCGTCAACAGGCAGCAATCCACACGGCTCCGTTGGTGACGGTGTGCGCGCAGTTCACCGGGAAAACGCTCCCTGACCCATTGTTCACCGGAACCTCTGCCTCTGGGAGCGGTCAGAAAGCGGTAGCGGTGATAGCTGCCACCCAAAAGTTGCAGGAAGCGCCGGGCGAAGCACTCGTGCTGGACATCCTCGGACAGCACGACGATTTCGATGGAGCGGCTCATTTTTCCCAGCCTCTGGCCACCATTTCCGACAACGACAATGAAGAGTCCGCCCCGGCGGGCAACTGATCTGATACCCGGGCCGGGCTGCCGGAACCGCGGTCGAACCAGCGTCCTGCTCTTGCTCCGAGGTAGTCGATGATTTCGGGATGATGGGAAATGAACACCGCTTGTTTGACCCCGCCGCCCACCCGATCATAGAGCGCGGTCAGCCACGGTTGAATCTCGCGCAGCGCCACGAAGTTTTCAGGCTCGTCCAGGAAGAGGTAAGCCCCCCGGTCCTCCAGCCCGTAGAGTAAAGTGTACAGGACGACGAGTACGCGCTGGCCGTCGGAGAGTTCTGAAAACAAAAAGGGAATCCGCGGACCGTCCACGCCTTCCTTTTGAAAATGCACTCTCATCTCGCGGCTGTTCTCGCCCACTTCCTTCAGGCTGAAGGAATGAAAACCCGGCAACACCGCACGAAGCTCCTGGTTGAGTGACAGGATGGCTCCCTGGTATTCCTGCGAGAGGTAGCGATACCAATCGACGAAGTCCCGCATGAAGCGGGTCGGGAAACGGATTTCACGCTCACTTCTCGTGCGTATATTCGTGGGCTGGATTGCTACGACCACGAATTTCTCGATCTCGTCCTTGAACTGCTGGATGGCCGAGTGCGCCGCGGAAGGAAGGAAGGAACCCACTACCGATTGCCCGGGGTCAAAGGGAAACTCCCCTCCCAGCGTGCCATCCTCCTGTTGCAAACTTGCCTTGCCCCCCTGCACCAGGAACGCTGGCAGTCCGTCCGCCATGAGGCTCTCCAATTGCACGTAGGGTTTATGATCAGGATCGTCGTGTCCAATCGCCAGACGATAAGCGTACAGGGCTTCCTGCGTTTGCAATTCCAGTTCGATCAACTGGCTCGGTTGGTTTTGCCACCGGGTGAGCGAACTCGTGGGGAAGGACACCCGGACATTTTGGTCCCCGAGAAGGAAGCGCTGCAAGCGGCGTAGAACATCGAACACGGTCGTCTTCCCCGACCCATTCGCACCGAGCAGCAACGCCATGCGGTCGAGCTTCAACTCGAAGTTGACCAAGCAGCGAAAATTGTCCACGTATAGCCGCGTCAGCATGAGGCACCATTAGCAGAGGGAGGGTTGCCCGCTAGGAAAAAGCACGGTGGCAGCCCCCCCATCACTACACCATCGGCCGGAAGCGGCCCACCACGTCCTGCAAGCGCGTCGTGATCTGCCCGAGCGAGCAATGCTCCACCGTGTTGATCAGCTCCGCGAACACGTTGCCACCGCTTTCCGCGACCTTCGCCAGTGAGTCCAGTGCCGCTTCGGCGTCGGCGGCGTGGCGACGCTCGAAATCATGCAGCCGGTCCAACTGGCGCTGCTTCGCCTCCTTGGGAGTCCGGATCATGCTGACTTCCGGCCACGGCTCGTCCGGGTTCGCGTAGCGGTTCAGGCCGACCACAGGCCGCGTGCCGTCGTAAATCTGGCGCTCCATCGTGTGCGCGCTCGCCTGAATCTGGCTGCGCTGATAACGCCGGTCCACCGCTGCCAGCACGCCGCCCTGCCGGTCGATCTCGCGGAACTCCTCCAGGATCGCCGCCTCCACGGCGTCGCCCACGGCCTTCATCCCCGGGCTGCCCGCCATCGGGTTCATCATGTGGCGGAACAGGCCGCTCTCCTCCAGCAAGATCGCCTGCGCGTGCGCGGCGATGCGCGCGTATTCCTCGCTGGGCGTCGTAAACGGCTCGTCGGCGGCGTTGCTGTGGCAGGAATTCGTCGCGTTCATGCATGCCAGGGTCAGTTCGATGGCCGTGCGCGTGAGGTTGTTCTTCCACTCGGCGGCGATCAGCGAACGGCCGCTGGTCTGCGTGTGCAATTTCAGGATCTGCGCCCGCCGGTCCGCGCCGAACACATCCCTCATGCCCACCGCCCAGATCTTGCGGCAGACCCGTGCCAGGGCCAGATACTCGATGTCCAGCCCGCAGTCCAGGAAGAACGACAGCCGCGGCCCGAACTGGTTGACATCCATCCCGCGCCGCTTGAAGAGATCGACGTAGGCAAACCCGTTACTCAGCGTGTACGCCGCCTGCTGCACGGGCGTCGCGCCCGCCTCGGCGATGTGGTAGCCGCTGATGGAGATGGGATACCACTTGGGCATGTGCTTGGTGGTGTATTCCACCATGTCACCCAGGAACCGCAGCGACGCCTCCACGGGGAAGATCATCTCGTTCTGTGCCTGCACCTCCTTGAGCACGTCCGCCTGGATCGTGCCGCGCAGCCGCCCGGCCACGTCTGCGCCGAAGCGCCGCTTGGCCGCCGCAACGTACATCGCCAGGATGATCGGCGCGGGGCCGTTGATCGTCATGGACACACTGACGTTGGGCTGGTCCAGCGCGAACCCGGCGTAGAGCCGCTCCATGTCATCGACGGTGTCCAGGGCCACGCCGCCCTCGCCAATCTTGCCGAACACGCCGTCCGCGCCGCACCCCGTGCCGTAGAGCGTGGGTCCGTCGAACGCGGTGGAGAGCCGTTTGCTGCGCTGGTGGCGCGAGAGGTAGTGGAAGCGCTCGTTGGTATCCTCCGTGGTGCCCAGGCCCGCGAAGAGCCGCGTGGGTTCCTCCGCGTCACCCGAGCCGACGGCGCTGCCCGCCGGGGAAGGGGCCGCGAGATTCTCGATGCGGTCGGGAGAAGTGGGGGCGGGATCGTCGGCCGGTGGTGCCTTGGCGGCGTGGCCGTTCGCGCCGTTGGTCTTGGCCTTGACCTCGGTCGGCAAGTACATCTCCGCGTAGGCGGCGTTGAGGAAGGGGAACTCGCCCGGCAGTCCTTCCTCGAAGAGATGGCGCGCGATGGCCCCGGCCTCGTCCAGCGGCGGGAACGCGTGGCGCGGCAAAACCAGGCCGGTGGGCGTGGTGCTGGCCCCGGCGCGGTCGCGCGCGGCCTGCCATCGGGCTTCCATCTGCGCGGCGAATTCCGGCTCGGTGCGCGCGCGGCGGACCTGTTCGACGACGAACTGGCGGTAGGTGTCGAGCGAATCGGCCACTCGGCCGAGAAAAGTAAGCGAGGATGTCTGCATGGGAGGAGGGGGCAGCACCCGGGCGGGGAGCCCGGACGGGTGATATGACCAATGCCACGTCTGGGCGCGCGGGGCAAACCCGGCGGCGAGCCTATTCCGGCCGCTCCCAGACGATCCAATCCTCCCGCTCGGCCAGTGGGCGTGCGCCCGGACAGGCGCGGAGCACTGCCGGCCACTGCTGGCGACGGCACAGCCCGCGGCAGGGTGGCGGCACGGCTCCGATGTTCGCCAGGGCCACCCCGCGCCAGGGGCCGCGCAGGCCGCCGTAGAACGCCATGAATCCCGGGACCAGGAAGTTGGGATCGGACTCGGTGACGGCGGCGACGCTTTCCCCGGGCGAAAGTCCGCGCCCGAGCGCTTGCGCATCCGCGCGGAGGCCGGGCCAACCAGGGGTGCGGCTGAAATAATGGAACAACGCCGTGGGCAGCGTCGTGGCCAGGGCAACGGCCAGCAACCAGCGGCGCACGGTTGCCACCTGCCAGCCGGGCGGGAGCGGCGCCCGGGCAGGCAGCCCGCGCAGCCAGCGCATCGACAGCAGCGCGAGCAGCGGCATGACGACGACGAGGTAACGCTCGACCCGGAAAGGTGTGATCGCCAGCGCGAGCAGATGCACCGCGCAGACCCAGCCGATCTCGCGGCTCGCGGCCGTGGCGGCAGCCCGCGCGCTGCCTTCGGCCGCTGGCAGGCCGTTTGTCTCCCTTTGCCCCCGAGTCCAGAGCGCCGCCACCACCGCCACCGGCGCGCACAAGCCAGGGAGCGCCCAGTCCCGCGCCAGCCAAAACCAGTAAAGATACGGCCGGAAGCCCACGTCGGCGGGTTCGTGCGCGTAGCTCATGGCGTGGACCTGCCGCCACGCCCCGGCATACACCGGATTGAAACCGTTGCGTGCGATCTGCGCCACCCACCAGAGCGCCGCCACCAGCACCGAGGCGAATAGTGCCCCGGCGAGATGCGCCCGGGCGCGTCGAGGCGATGGCTGGCCCGGCGAGCACGCCCGCACCGCCAGCACGAGCCCCCAGGCGGCAAAGGCATACGGTGCCTTCTGCCACGCGCCGGCCACGCAGGCCACGCCGGTGAACCACCACCAGCGCGGATTTGTCCGCGCGAGCTGGCAACCCGTGAGCGCAAGGGTCAGCCAGAGCGCCGCACCGGTGTCCAGCAGGCCGAGGCGTGACATCAAAATAAAATAGCCGCACCCCGCCAGCGCCAGCACGGCGGTCCACGCGACGGCCGGTTCATCTTTGGGGTACGCCGCCCGCGCCAGGGACGCCAGCGCCAGCAGGCACGCCGCGCCACTCAGCAGCGAGGGCAGCCGCACGGCGAGTTCGGGCCGTCCGGGCAGCGCGCGCAACGCGACGGCGCAGAGCCAGTATTGCAGCGGCGGTTTGCGAAAATCGGGCGCGAAATTGAGCGTGAGCATTCCCGGGTCGCCGCGCGTGAGAATCTCCCGCGTGCGGTTGGCCGTGAGCAGTTCGTCGTGATGCCACAACGTCCCGGCGTCGATCTTCGGCCACAGCAAGCCGACAAAAACCAGCGCGGGCAGCATCCACCAGAAAGCACGCCGCCAGAGGGGCCGCTGAATCGTCGGCGTCTCAGGCACGTGGTGGGTGGGAGAGGCGCAGGAGGTGTGCATACTCCACCTGGCCCACGGGCATGACCGAGAGGCGCGAATGGCGCACCAGGAGCAGGTTGCTCAAAACCGGGTCGGTCTTGATTTCCGCCAGTGTCACCGGGTGGGGGAGCGATTCGCCCGCGCGGAGTTCGACGGCAAACCAGTCGCCTTTCGGGTCATCGGCGGTGACGGTAGGATCGGGGAACGCCTCCCGCGAAACGGTGGCCGTGCCGACCACGGCTTTCTGTGCGCCGCTGTGATAATAGAGCACGTGGTCGCCGGTCTTCATGGCGCGCAGGTTGTTGCGCGCCTGGAAATTGCGGACCCCGGTCCAGTCGGTCTGCCTGTCTTTCACCAACTGACTGAAGGGATAATCTTCGGGTTCCTGTTTGACCAGCCAGTAGTTCATCGGAACGGAATTTTAGCCACAAAGGGCACAAAAACCACAAAAAGGAGAAGATCAGAAAGTAGGGGGTTGCCGGAAATCGGCAAGGTTAGCGAATTTTCGAATTTGGAAGCGCATCGCCCCGAAGTTGCACAGCAATCCGTGTTCGATGCGTGAAGCTCGTAGATAGCCTAAAAGTTGTGCCACATGATTGTCGGATATCATTCGGGCAGCTTTCAATTCAACCACGATAATCTGCTCCACAAACAGGTCAGCGGCAAACTGTCCGAGCAACGTGCCATCTTCATCGTAAACGTTGAGGGGATGCTGCTGTATCACCTCTAAACCTACTTTTCTCAGCCGATGAACGAGCGCATTCTCATAGATCTTTTCGAGGTGCCCATAACTCAGATAGGCATGAACTTCGTACGCCGTCTGCCGGATGACACCGCACAACTCACGCACGCGTTCCTCCATACCCAATTTTGTGTTTTCTGTGTTTTTTGTGGCTAAAGTTCCGCCTGCTGGAGCACGGCGAAAAGCTCGTCCACCCCCGCGTCGTTGTGCCGCGTCGCCGTGGTCGAAAGCAGCCGCTGGCCGCGCTTGTTCGACCCGAGCCGCCGCTCCACCTCCGCGCTGGCGGTGCGCGCCCCCTGGAGGTCACCCTTGTTGACCACCACGAGGTCCGCCGCGTCGAGCATCGCAATCTTCTGAAGTTGCAGGCGGCTGCCATAGTCGGGGTTCATCACGAGCACGCGCAGGTTCACCAGCTCACTGGAAAACGGCAGCGCTTCCTGCCCCGTGCCGACCGTCTCGATGATGACCAGCTCGAACTCGCCCGACGCCGCCAGCAGCTCCAGGCAACGCCCCGTGGACGGGCTCAACCCGCCCGACTGTCCGCGCGTGGCCATCGAGCGCATGAACACGCGGTTGTCCTGCGAATAGATCATCGTCGCGCGGTCGCCCAGCAGCGCACCCGCGCCCGTCCCGCCGATGCTGGGATCGTGCGAGAGGATGGCAACCCGAGATTGGGTGGGCCGCCGCCGCAGGAACCGTAATACGAGTTCGTCAATCAGCGTCGTCTTGCCCGCGCCGCCGGGGCCCGTGATGCCAATGACCCGGCAGGTGGAAGTCGGAAGTCGGAAGTCGGAAGTCGGCAGGGAAGAAGAGATTTCCGCGAGCGGGTCCGCGACGGGGCGCGAGAACGCCGTCTCGATTTCGGTCAGGCGGCGCGCCAGGGATAGGTCGGCCGTCGTGGCAGCGGCACCGGTTGCGGCAGACGGGTTGCCGTAGCGGTCGCTGATCCAGCCGAGCATTTCCGTCAGCGGCGTGCCCGCGAAGAAGATGCGGTCGGTCCCTTGTTGGTTCATCAGTTCGGCGTCCGCGAGCGTGATGGTCCCCCCGCCGCCGCCGAACAGGCCGATGTTGGTCGCTCCCAACGCATCCAATTGCGCGCGCACTTCCGCGAAGAACTCGATGTGCCCGCCGTTGTACGACGAGAGGCCGATGGCCGCGACATCCTCCTGCACCGCCGCGCGCACGATATCCGCCGCCGGTCGGTGGTAGCCGAGATAGACGACCTCGATCCCGTGGCGGATGAGTTCGAGGTTGATCGTGTTGATGGCGCTGTCGTGCCCGTCACAAATGGGCACGGCCGTGAGCAGGCGGAGAGGGGTGGGGGACATATAAATCGATTGCGGCTACCCGCCTTGCATCGTGGCAATGATTTGAAAGAACGGCGCGGAAAGGCCTTGATAGATGAGAATGAATTGCCCCGTCGCCACGAGGCTGAGAACGCCCAAAAGATAGAAAGACGCAGCTAGACGTTGACTGAACAGCGTGCCAATAGCCAACAGAGGAACAAGCAGACTGGTAATGATCAAAATATAACGCACGTCGAAAACGAAAGTAGTGATTTCAGGCAAAGGTTTACCAACAAGCATATCGCGAAATACTTGCTCACAGGTGCCGATGTTCAAGCTGCTGCAAGCGGCGAAATACGCGACGGATAGCACAACTGCTACGAAGGCGAATCGGACTGCCTTGATGAGCCGCACAATTTCGGGCGAGAGGGAGAGATTTTCCATGGAACTTTCAATGAGCCAACTTCTCCATGTAGGCGAGGGCAGCAGAAATATCCTCCGTTTGTAGAGACTGATAGCTCTGCGCTATTTCCTCTGCGGTCAGACCAGCAGCCAAATTGTCCGGCACCACGTAAACCATGATGCGCGTGCCGCGGATACATGCCTTCCCATGACAGATTTGTGGATTGATCGAAATGCGCTCGTGCATAAAATGGAATTGGTTGGTCGGACTGCCATTTACGCCCCCCACACCATCGCCACGGTCGTCGTCATGCTGCCGCCGACGTTGTAAGTCAGGAACCGCCTGGCGTTTTCGATCTGGCGCGGACCCGCCTGGCCGGTGAGTTGCTGGTAAGCGTCGAGCACCTGGCGCACGCCCGTCGCGCCGACCGGGTGGCCGTCGGCCATCAGGCCGCCGCCGCTGTTGACGGGAATGGAGAACGGCGCGGCGGGTGCATCGGCACCCAGGATGTTCGCGCGCACGCCCGGCAGCATCGTCGCGCCGCTGTGCAGCAGGCTGGCACCCTGGCCCGGGTCGGCCAACCCGATGATCTCGTAGGCGATCACCTCGCTGACCGAGAAACAATCGTGGACCTCCACCCCTTGCAGTTGCGTCTTGGGATCGTCGATGCCCGCCACTTCCAACGCGCGGGAAAGCGCCTTGCGCGCCTGCGGGAAGTGCGGCACGTCCTTCTTTTCCAACGCGAGGCAATCCGTCGAATGTCCCCAACCCAATAACGACACGGGCGGGGCGGCGGGACGCGCGCCGGAGGTGGAGGCGGTGCGGTGGGAAAGCTTTTCCAGGAATCGCTCCGAGCACAGCACGACCGCCGCCGCGCCGTCGGTGATCTGCGAGCAATCGTAGAGCTTGAGCGGGCTTGCCGCGATGCGCCAGTTCTTCTGTGTCTCTGTGCTGGCGGTGGTGAAATCCAGGTCGCTCTCGCGCATCTGGGCGAGGGGATTAAGCCGCGCGTGCGAATAATTTTTCACGGCCACCCGCGCGAGGTCGTCCTCGGTCAGCGTCGGGTAACGCTGCATGTAAAGCTCCGCGATGCGTCCGAAGAGTTTCGGAAACATGTACTCGCCGTATGCGGGTTTCTCGCGGTGGTAATCGGCGGCGGCCCCGAGCACGTCCGACCCATCGGCGGGCGACATGGTCTTCTGCTGCTCCGCCCCGACAGCCAGCACGCAATCATAGATGCCCGCCTGCACCCACTGCGCGGCGGTCAG
This sequence comes from uncultured Chthoniobacterales bacterium, assembly GCA_964247665.1. Lineage (GTDB taxonomy): Bacteria > Verrucomicrobiota > Verrucomicrobiia > Chthoniobacterales > SZAS-18 > CAHJWO01. The sequence goes on from CAXTVY010000023.1 coordinate 9,275, forward strand.
CACGGCGAGGCTGCCCGAGGCGCAGGCGGCTTCCGTGTGCATCGTGGGGATGCCGCGCAGGGCGTCGTCGGCTTCCAGCAACAACGCCCCCAGATGGAGTTGGCGCGTGTACATCCCGCCCGCGAAATTGCCGATGACCCCCGCCTGGATGTCGCCCGGCTCGATGCAGGTCGCGGTGAAGGCATCCTTGACCACCTCCACGATGGCGTCGCGCAGGCTCTTGTTTTCCTTCTTGAAGTTGCGTTTGAAGTCGGTGCGGCTGCCGCCGAGGAGATAAACGGTGTGCATAGCGTATGGGGGGAGTCGGATCGGTAAGCTAGCGCAGAAATGACCAAGGCCCAATGACCAATGACCAAGGCCGTGGGATCAACGGGGCGGTGACACTAGCGGTCGGACAGGGATTCTGTCACCCACCCGAACCACTCCGCATAATTTCCGGGTTGGGCCTTGGGCATTTGGGCCTTGGGCCTTTCAGATCGTCATCTCGCCGCGCACCACGGCGACAGCGGGCCCGGCCACGCGCACCGTCTCGATGGCGTCGCGCGGGCCGATGACTTCCACCGCCGCGGCGCCGGGACGGTCCAGCCAGTGCCCCTGCTCGGCCACGAAACGCGGGCTCTTGAGCAATCCGTAGTGCCACAGGTACGCGCCCATCCCGCCCGTTGCGGAACCCGTGAACGGGTCCTCGAACGACGCGGGCGGCCCCGTGAAATGCCGCGCGAACACGTCTCCCTTCGGCGTCGCGCCCCCCAGCGCGAAAACGTGCGCGCTGAAGAACTCGTTGCCCGATTCCTGCCGCAGCCGGTCGTAGGCCACGGGGTCGAGCCGGGCGCGGCGCAACGCGTCGTGGCCGCGCACGGCGAGCATGAGCTGCGGCGTACCCGTGCTGACGGTCTGCACCGGCACGTCTGGCAGCAGGTCGGCGGGCGACAGGCCGAAAATCGGCGCGGTCGTTTCGGCCGGGTACGTGGCGCGGAATGCGGGCGTCATCTGGTACATGCCCACCTCCGCCACGCCGCTGCGTCCGCTGGCCGAGTGCACGATGTCCACCCGGATCGGCCCGACGTTGAGTTCCAGCGCGATGGTCGTGCGGTCGCGCACCGGGTCGAGTTCCAGCCGCCCGCTGTCCACCAGCGCAAACCCGGTGGCGATGGTGGGATGGCCCGCGAGCGGGATTTCCTCGCCGGGCGTGAAGTAGCGCGCGCGGAAGTGGGCCCTGGACGGGTCGGTCGGGCGCAGTACGAAGCTCGTTTCCGACAGGTTCATCTCGCGCGCCACGGCCTGCATCGTGGCGGTGTCGAGTTCGTCGGCGTCGAAGACGATAGCGCAGGCGTTGCCGCTGAGTGGTTGCGTGGTAAACGCGTCCACCAGCATGTAGGGGAAGGTTCGGGGCATGGCACCGGCAACTTCTCCCCGCCCGCACAAAGGGCAAGCGCAAAGGGGCTTGCCGCCGCCGGGCGCGGCGTCCCATTCAGGGCAGGTGCCGTGACACGTCCGCCAACGGCCGGCGCGGCGCGGCCGGCGGCACGCTCGCCGGGTAGCCGAAGAACAGCAGGCCCACGATTTCTTCCTCCCCGGGATGGATGGCCAGCAGGGCATACGTCTGCGGCGAGCGAATGATCTTGCCGCTGCTCCATTGCATCCCCACGCCCTCCGCCCAGGCGGCGAGTTGGATGTTCTGGATCGCGCAGGCGATGGCCGCGTAATCCTCGCGCCGCTGTCCGGCCGGCCCTTCGAGCCGCTGGCTGACCGCTACGGTGCATGGCTTGGAGAGAATCTTTTCCCGCGCTTTCGCCCGCACGCTATCCCCCTCTGCCCCGGCCAGCGTGGCCTGCTCCTGCGCGAAACCCTCGGCCAGCCGCCGGTGGGTCTGCGCGCCGAGCACGGCGAAACGCCAGGGCTGCGTCAACTGGTGGTTCTGCGCCCACAACCCGGTGGTCAGCACGCGGGCGAGCACGTCCGCGGGGACCGCGTCCGGCTTGAAGTCCTTGATTGTCCGGCGTCCGAAAAGTGCCTCGAAGAGTTCCATGCCTCCAAGGTGCCACACCGGACGGCTTTCCGCGCGGGCCGCGTGCTGAGCCGCCCCTCAATCGTCCAACCGGTAGCCGAAGCCGTGCACGGTCAGCAGGTGCCGGGGCTCGCCCGGTGTGGCCTCGATCTTCTGGCGCAGCTTGACCATGAGCTGGTCCAGCGTGCGCGTCGTGCCATAATAATCGACGCCCCAGACGGCGTTGAGGATGTTCTCGCGCGAGACCACGTTGCCCCGGTGTTCGTGCAGCAGCGCGAGCACCTTCAGCTCGCGCGGGGTCAGTTCAAACGCCTGCCCGCCGCGCCGCCCCCGGAGCGCGCGAGGGTCGATCTCGACCTCGCCGAAACGGATGATTTCCGGCACCCGGCTGGCAGGGGCCGCGTCGGCGGGATCGGCACGGCGCAGGAGCGCGCGGACCCGCGCCAGCAACTCGCGCAGGCCAAACGGCTTGATGACGTAATCGTCCGCCCCGAGTTCGAGTCCGACGACCTTGTCGATCTCCTGGCCCTTGGCGGACAGGATGAGGATGGGCACGCGGTTCTTCGCGGCGCGCAGTTCGCGGCACAGGTCGTAGCCGCTCTTGTGGGGCAGCATCAGGTCGAGGATGATCAGGTCCGGCCGCCGTTGGCGCACGAGCGCCATCACCTGCGCACCGTCGGCGCATTCGTCCACCTCGAACCCTTCCGTGTGCAAGGTGTCGCACAGGCCGAGGCGGATGTGGGGATCGTCTTCGACGACGAGGATGCGTTTTTTCATGGTTCGACCCGTGCCCGGGGCAGGCGCACGGTAAAGTTGCTGCCGCCCCCGGGCCGGGGCTGGTAGAGGATCTCGCCGCCGTGCGCGCGCACGACGCGCCACGCCAGCGCCAACCCCAGGCCCGTGCCCGGGATGCCGCTGGAGAGCGAATCGTCCGCGCGGTAGAACGGCTCGAAAATCTTGCGCTCCTCGCCCGGCGGCACGCCCGGGCCGCGGTCGAGCACGCTCAGGCACACCCACGAGGCTTCGAGGAAGCTGTGCAACCCGATTTCCCGGGCGTCGCCGCCGTACTTTTCGGCGTTGGAAAGCAGGTTCACCAGCACCTGCGCCAGCGCGTCCTCGTCGCCGACGATGGGGTAGGGGGGCGGCGCGCTTTCCCAGTGCGCGGCGAAGCCCGCCTCGCGCAGGCGGAACTCCTGCGCGGGCCAGAGCTGGGTCAGCAGGGCGTGGAGGTCCACCGGGCGTTTCTGGAAGCGGCGCTCGCGCCGGTCGAGCTGCGAGAAATCCAGCACGTTGTTGATGAGCCGCGTCAGGCGCTCGGCCTCCACCATGATGATGCGCAGGTATTGCCCCTGGCGGTCGGCGGCGGCGCGCCCGGTGTGCATGAGTTCGGCGAACAGGCGGATGGAGGTCAGCGGGGTCTTGAGTTCGTGCGAGACGTTGGACACGAAATCGGTCTTCTTCTGCGCCAGCGCCAGCTGCCGCCGCGTGTCCGCCCACACCGTCCAGCCGCCCGCCGCGATGGCCGCGAGCGCGCAGAAGATCAGCAGTGAGAGGTTGCGCCGCACCTGCCGCGCGGACGCCTGGAGCCGCTCCGGGTGGCGCAGGTAAAGCGCCGCTTCCCAGTGGGGCAGCGCCTCGCCGATCTCGGAGGCGACGAACGGTTTTTTCCAGTCTTGCGCCGGGCCGTGCGGCAGCGAGGTGGCCACCGGCGAGCCTTTGTCGTCGAGCAGGGCCAGGATATAATCCGGGTCGGTGCGGGGATCGCCTCTGGACGGCGCGGCGGCCGTCTCGAACACGCCCGGCCATTGCGCGCGCAGATCCTCGCCGTGCAGCAGGCAGCCGAACACCAGGCCGTGCGCGCCGGCGGGCCGCACCCAGAAGATCATGTTGAGCCGATCCTGCACGAAGCGGTTGACGACGCCCTCGCCGCCCTCGGCCGTGAACTGCCGGAACTCGGCGTTGGCCCCGTACACCTGCGACGCGGCCGGGTCGGTCTTCTGCTGCGGCATCACCTTGCGCGCCGGTTGCGCCTGGCTGCCCGCGTTGCTGTTGTCCTCGGCTTTGGCGGGCGCGGACTTGCTGGGCAGGGCCGGTGCGGCGGCGCTCTTCCTGGCGGCATCCTTGAAAGCGCCGTTCTGCGCGAGCGAGTCAGAGTTCGCCTGCGCGCGGTTGCGCAGCGAGATTTCCGGCCGGTTCAACTCGTCCATCGCCACGGGATACGCGGTGGCGGCGGCCTTGTTGTTGAGGAACGCGCTGTTTTCCTGGAGGAACTGCCGCGTCGCCGCGTCGCCGTCCGCCTCGCGCGCCGTGGGCGAGAGGAACCGCCCCGCGTCATCCAGCGCGAACCCCATGGCGGGTTGCGGCCAGTGCGCGCGCAACGCCGCCGTGAAGTGTCCCGCCAGCGCCTGCGGCTCGTCCCGGGCCAGCAACTGCCGGAGTGTTTCGGCAAAAACCCGCCGCTGTTCGCTGACCAGCGAGCGCGCCGCCGCCGCCACGTTGTCCGTCTCCTGCTGGTACAACTCGGCCGTGCGGCGTTCGAGCACGATCTGCTGCTCCTGCGCGCTGCGCAACGCGAGCCATCCCAGCAGCAGGCTGGGCAGCAACACCGCGAGCAGGAGGACGAGGAAACTTTTCTTCATGCGGCGCGCCGCCGGGGAAGGGGGCCGGGCTCCGGCAAGGTAGCGCCCCGGCCGCCGGATGGGAAGCGCGGTGTCCCGCGCGTTCCCACCCTCCGCCGGGCAAGGGATGTTCCGTCCGCGTCAGGGCGCCTGTTTCTTCTGGTATTTGTCCTGGTAATTGTCCCACTGCGCGGCCTTGCGGCTCGTGTTGCCCAGCGCGCCGTTCGTAGTCAACTCGTCCGCGAGGCGGTCGAGCTTCTGGTTTTCGGCGGCGGCCCCGGCCATCTGCTGCTTGGCGGGCGCGGCGGCGTTCGCGGCGGCCCGCTGGCGCAACAGCACGGCGGCGTCCTTGGCGTGGCCCGCGTCGGCCAGGCGCACGGCGGCTTCCTTGTCCAGCCGGTTGCGGAGCACGGCGACGTTCCGCGCCACGGCGTCCTGCACGCTGTCGTCGGAACGGCCCGCGTCGTCCGTCAGGCGCACGCTCGCGCTGTAATCCCGGCTGCGCTGCTCCCGCGACGCCACGTCCTCGTAGCTCAGTCCCACGCTCGCGAGCGCCACGGATTCCGCGTCCGTGTCGTCGAGCGTGCAGCGCAGGTGAAACAGCCGCTCCTCGGACCCGAATACCTCCGGCAGCGTGATTTCGGCCGCCCGCTCCTGGCAACGGATCTCGGGATGCCCGACCACCTCGCGCAGCCGCACCCCGGCGGGCACCTCCACGCGAATCCGCACGTTGTCCGCCACGCGCGAGCCCGCCGCGCCGAGTTCCTCGGTCAGGATGCCCGGCAGCTTTTCGGCGTCCTGCACGTAGTAATAATTCGCGTGGCTGCTCTCGGCCAGCGCGGTCATCAGGTCCTCGTTGAAGTCGTCACCGAGCCCGATGGTCGTGACGCTCAGGCCCCCCTCGCGCAGGTCGTGGCCCAGCGCGGCCAGGTCGCGCGTGCGGCTCGGCCCCACGTTGGCCAATCCATCCGAGACGAGCACGACGCGGTTGACCCGTTCCTTGTCCAGAAACCGGCGCACCTGCTTGGCCCCGGCCTGCACCCCGGCATACAGCGCCGTGCTGCCGCCCGGGCGGATGTGGCCGATGCGCTCCTTGAGCGCGTCGCGGTGCTCGCGCGACCCGGCGCGCTCCGGCGGCAGGAGCAGTTCCACGGTGTCGTCGAAGATGACCAGCGAGAAGAAATCGTCCGCTTCGAGCTGGTCCAGCGCGGCGCACGCGGCCTGCCGCGCCTTCTCGATCTTGGGTCCCGCCATGGACCCGCTGCGGTCGAGCACCACGGACACGTTGACCGGCGTGTGGTGGCTCGTGTCGGGCCGCCGGGCTTTGACTTCGACCTCCAGCACGACCTCGCGCGGGCCGCGCCGATAGATGAACTCGCGTTCCGGCGTGACGTGCAGGCTGATCGCGTCCTCGGCCGGATCGGTGGCGGGGGTCGCGGCAGACATCCCCGCGCCGGGCCAGAGCAGGGCAAAGGCGCAGAGCGCGGCGGTGGTGGTGGTGGTGGCGGCACGGAGGGTGGCAATGGGAACGGATGGTCGTTTCATGCCGCCACGCTAAACGCTCCGGCGGCGCGGGTTGTCAGAGCCCCGTGCGGAGTTTGTCAAAGAATTGTGAAAGGCAATCCGCCGCCTGCCCGGAAAAACCGGCCGCCGCGAAAATTTCCTGAAAGATTCGTCTTCCCCGTCGCGTACACGGCGCATGGACCTTTCCTTCGCCCGCCGCGCCGCCCCGCGTGCCGGGAGCTTTCTCCGCCGTGCCGCCGCCGCTGCCCTCGGGCAAGTCTCCTGGCAGCCGCCCGGCTGGCTGCGTGCCTTGTGCCGCGCCGCCAGCGCCCACCGCCGCCGCACCGCGCTGGGCCTCCTGGCCCTCCTCGCCGCGCTCGGCGGTGGGTACGCCTACCGCCACCGCCAGCCCCCGCCGCCTCCGCCGCACCTCGTCCACGCGTCGATCAGCGCCCCCCGCATCCCCGGGCTGGCCGATAAACTCGAACTGCCCAGCCTCACGATCTACTTCAGCGGGTCCGCCGCCGCGCTGGCCCTGGTGGACCATGCCGTCCCGCCGGGGACCGTGCGCCTGGAGCCCGCCCACCCGGGCGGGTGGCGCTGGGACGGCGACCGCCGCCTCGTCTTCCAGCCGACCCAACCGTGGCCCGCCGACCAGCCCTACCGCGTCACCATCGACCCCGCCGCGCTCGGCCCGCGCGTCCGGTTGGCGGCGTACCGGCTGGAAACCCGCACGCCGGAGTTCACCGGCGGCGTCGCGCACATCGAGTTCTACCAGGACCCGCAGGACCCGGCCACGCGCCAGGTCACGGCCACGCTGCTCTTCAGCCACGCGGTCGATCCCGCCGAGCTGGAGCGCCGCCTCTCCGTCGCCACGCTCGGCAAGTCGCCCGTTTTCGGGTCGCCCGCGCCCGCGAAACTCTTCACGCTGCTGCCCGGCCGCCACGGGCGCGAGTGGTTCCTGCGCACCGTCCCGCTGACCCTGCCCAGGGAGAGCGACACCATGAAGCTGCGCCTCGCCGCCGGGCTGCCCGCCGCGCAGGGTGGGGCGCACCTCGCCAGGGAGGTGACCGCCAACGTCGCCGTGCCCGACCTCTACAGCTTTTTCCGCATCACCGGCACGTCCACGCGCATCATCAAGGACAAGGACGGCAACCCCGAGCAGTTTCTGTTCGTCAACACGAGCTGCCTCGCGCGCACCGAGGACCTCGCCAAAACGCTGGAAGTGTACGCCCTGCCGCCCGACAACCCCGCCCGCCACCAGGACGACGACAAGACGAAAGGAGCCGCCAGGACCGACGACGAGCAGGCCGGGGACGACGACGATGACGGCAACGATCACGCCCGCGACTCCGCCGGGCGCAACGACGATTCCGAACGCGCCGCCCCCGGCAACCACGACGGCCGTTATCACGACGAAGACAAGGACGACGACATCACCACCGACGGCACCGAAACCACCGACGAGATGGACCGCCCCGACGTGTTCGACCCCTGGACCGCCGCCGAGGTGGACGCCGCCGCCCTGGCGCGCTCGCGGCGGCTGACCGTCACGCTCGTGCCCTCGCACGACGAGCAATCCACGACGCACACCTTCCGCCTGCGCGACGACACGCCCGGCACGTTGTTCGTGCGGGTTGCCCGGGACACGCCCGCGCCCGGCGGCTACCGCCTGCGCGACCCCTACGCCGGGGTGGAACCCGTGCCCGTGCCCGACCGGGACATCACGATCCAGGGCGACGGCGGCGTGCTGGCGCTCAGCGGCGAGCGGAAACTTTCCATTCAGTCGCGCGGCGTCCCCGCCATCCGCTACGAGATCGCCCGCGTGCCCGCCGCCGAGATCAACCACCTCGTCAGCCAGACGGAAGGCGACTTCCAGAAGCCCGCGTTCCGCGGCTACCACTTCAACGAGCAGGACCTGGCGCGCTTCACCGCCGAGACCCAACCCATCCATGTCCGCAACCCGGTCGAGGCCAACTATTCCACGTTCGACTTCACTGGCCACCTCCAGCCCGTGGCCGCCGACGGCCTGGGGCGCGAGGGGTTGTTCTTCCTGTCCGCGTGCGGCTGGGACCCAAAGACGAGCAAGTTTCTGCGCTACGGCAAGGACGGCGGGAACCACCGCAACCAGGACATCCAGGACGACCGCTTCATCCTGGTGACGGACCTGGGCGTGATCGCCAAGCGCAACGCCGACGGCAGCCGCGACGTGTTCGTCGCTTCCCTGGCCACGGGCATGCCGCTGGGCGGGGTGGAGATCAGCATCCTCGCGCGCAACGGCGCGACCCTGGCCACCGCGCCCACCGACGCCGCCGGCCGTGCGAGCCTGCCAGGTCTGGGCAAGAACCCGCGCGACTCGCGCGAGCCCGTGGCCATCGTCGCGCGCCGGGGCGGGGACGTGTCGTTCCTGCCCTATGAGCGCAAGGACCGCGCGCTGGATTTCTCGCGCTTCCCCGTGGAAGGCATCGAGAACCGCACGGGCCGGGAACTCGGCGCGTTCGTGTTCACCGAGCGCGGCGTGTACCGCCCGGGCGACACGCTGCACGTCGGCGTCGTGGTCAAGCAGCGCGATTGGAACGGCTCGCTCGACGGCCTGCCGCTGGAAACGGAGGTCGTGGACGCCCGCGAGCATCCCGTGCAGGTGCGGGAATTGGTCCTGCCCACCAGTGGGTTTGTCGAGTGGACCTACGACACCGCGCACGATTCGCCCACCGGCGGCTACACGCTCAACGTGTACCTGCGCAGGGACGGCAAGCGCGGCACGCTGCTGGGCTCCGCCGCGGCGCAGGTGAAGGAGTTCCTGCCCGACCGGCTCAAGCTCGACGCGGCACTCTCGCGCCAGAGCGGGCCGGGTGGACACGGCTGGATCACCCCGGAGAGCCTGCGCGGGAGCGTCGTGCTCAAGAACCTGTACGGCACCGCCGCGAGCGACCGGAAGATCAAGGCGCATCTGCGGTTGAATCCGCGCGCGTTCGAGTTCAGGGAATACCCGGACTTCACGTTCTACGACCGGCTGCGCGCCCCGCGCAAGGATTGGGAGGGCGAAACGGTCGAACTGGGCGACCGGCAGACCGACGCGGAGGGCGCGGCGGCGTTCGATTTCGACCTGAAGCGTTTCGCCGACGTGACATACCGGCTGACCTTCGACGCGGAGGGTTTCGAGGCCGAGGGCGGGCGCAGCGTGGAGGACCTGGCCGCGACGCTCGTTTCGCCGCTGCCCTACGTCGTCGGCTGGCGTGCGGACGGCGATCTGAATTGGATTACCGCCGGTGGCCCGGGCCGGACCGTGGAGTTCATCGGCGTGGACCCGGCGCTCGCCCGCGTCGCCCTGCCCGGCCTGACGCTCCACCTGGCCGAGCAGCAGTACGTCTCCGTGCTCACGAAGGGGCCGGACGGCAGCTACCGCTACGAATCCGTCCGGCGCGAGAAACCCCTGCGCGACGAGCCCGCCGCCGTCCCGGTGGAGGGCTGGAAGTACCGGCTGCCCGACGCCACGCCCGGCAACTATCTCGTGGAATTGCGCGACGCCGCCGGGCTGGCGGTCAGCCGCCTGGAATACACGGTCGTGGGTCAGGGGCAGGTCAGGGGCTCGCTGGAGAAGAACGCGGAGTTGGAGGTCAAGCTGTCCAGGGAGCAATACCGTGCGGGCGACGAGATCGAGGTCGCCATCACCGCGCCGTATGCGGGCAGCGGGCTCATCACGCTGGAGCGCGAGCGCGTCTACACGCACACCTGGTTCCGGACCACGGGTACGAGCAGCGTGCAGCGCATCACGATCCCGCCGGACTTCGACGGCACGGGCTACGTCAACGTGAGCTTGGTGCGCGCGCTGGATTCCAGGGAAATCTTCATGAGCCCGCTGTCGTATGCCGCCGCGCCCTTCACCGCGAACCTGGAGCGCCGCCGCCTGGGCATCGAACTGCACGCGCCCGAGAAGGCGAAGCCCGGCGAAGGGCTCGCCATCCGTTACCGCACGGACCACCCGGCGAAGATCGCCGTGTTCGCCGTGGACCAGGGGGTCTTGCAGGTGACGAAATTTCCGCTGCCCGACCCGCTGGCCTACCAGTTCCGCAAGAGCGCGCTGACGGTCCGCACCTCGCAGATCGTGGACCTGCTGCTGCCCGAGTTTTCGATCCTGCGCGCGGCGCAAGCCACCGGCGGCGACGGCGACCCGGGCGTACTCAACCCGTTCCGCCGCGTGACGGAAAAGCCCGTCGTGTACTGGTCGGGCATCGTGGACGCCGACGCGACGGAGCGCACGTTGACCTACCCGGTGCCGGATTATTTCAACGGCACGCTCACGATCATGGCCGTGGCCGTCGCGCCGGACGCCGTGGGCAGCGTGAAGACGAGCACGCTCTGCCGCAACGCCTTCGTGCTGACACCCGGCCTGCCGACCCTCGCCGCGCCCGGCGACGAGTTCGAGGTGGGGCTGACGGTGGCCAACGGGCAGGTGGGCTCCGGGCCGGACGCGCGGATCACCGTCCAGGCGGAACCCGGGCCCGGGTTGCAGGTGTTGCGCGGCCCCACGGAGCCCCTCCACATCCCGGAAGGCCGGGAGGCGAGCACGACGGTCCGGGTGCGGGTGCTGGATCGGCTCGGGTCGGCGCAGATGGGCTTTCGCGCCAGCGCGGGCGGCGAGGAAAGCCGCGTCCACGCCACGCTGAGCATCCGCCCGGCGATGCCCTTCCGCACGCTGGTGGCGAGCGGCGCGTTCCGGGGCGCGTCGCGCGACGTGCCCGTGGCCGGGTCGGCGTTGTACCCGGAGTTTCGGCACCTGGAAGCGACGGTTTCCGCCCTGCCGCTGGGGCTGGCGCGCGGGCTGGAGCGTTACCTCCACGAATATCCGCACGGGTGCAGCGAGCAGGTCAGCAGCGGGGCGTTCGCGCGGCTGGCGCTGGCGGACCAGGCGGACTTCGGCCTGACGCGCGCCGAGGCCGCCGAACAGATCGCGCACACCGTTGGCATCCTGCGCCAGCGGCAGAACGACACGGGCGGGTTCGGCTTCTGGGACGCGCACAAGACGGCCGACATCGACTTCGTCACCGTGTACGTCATGCACTTCCTGAGCGAGGCGAAGGCCGGTGGCTACCCGGTGCCGGACGACCTGTTCGAGCGAGGGCTGGGGGCGTTGCGCCGCGCGATGGCGGCCTCGCCGGGCAGCCTCGCGGACGCGCGGGTGCAGGCTTACGCGATGTACGTGCTGACCCGCGAAGGTGTCGTGACCTCGAACGGGCTCCTGACGCTGCGTGACTATCTCGACACCCACCACAAGGACCACTGGCGCGGCGACCTCGTGGCCGTGCACCTGGCGGGCTGCTGGGCGTTGCTCAAAAAGGAGGACGAGGCCCGCCGGCTCATCGCCGGCTACCACCTCGGCCAGCACGACCCGCGCGAGTGTTGGGACTTCTACCAGCCACTCGGGGCGGACGCGCAGTACGTCACGATCCTGGCCCGCCACTTCCCGGACCTGCTGCGCCAACTGACGCCGCACGAGTTCGAGCACATCACGCGGCCGGTCGGGGACGGCGATTTCAGCACGCTGTCGGCGGCTTATGCGGTGCTGGCGCTCAAGGCGTATTCGGAGGTCGTGGCGCGCGACCCTTCCCAACTCAGGGTCGCTGCCCTGGTCGCGCCCAATGGCGCGGAGAAAGGGCTGCCCTTCGAGGGCACGGACGCGACGCTGCGGCGGGGCGTGTTCCCGCCGTCGGCGACGGGCCTGCGGTTCCACGCGGACGGCGGCGCGAAGGCGGGCGTGGGCGTGTTCTTCCAGACGGTGCAATCCGGCTTCGCGCGCACCCCGCCCGCGCAGGCCAACGCGGCGGGCATCGAGGTGTTCCGCGAGCTGCTCGACGCCGACGGCAAGGGGCCGGTGAGCCGGGTCCGGCTCGGGGACCGGGTGACGGTGCGCCTGCGCTTGCGCGCGACGCGGCCGGGACGGGTCACGAACGTTGCCGTGCTGGACCTGCTGCCGGGCGGGTTCGAGGTGGCCGACGACTCGCTCGTGCCCGGCCCGGGGACCGGCGGGATGAACTACGTGGACGTGCGCGAGGACCGGGCCGTGTTCTACGGCACGCTGACCGGGCAGATGCGCGAGATCGTCTACCGGATCAAGCCGACGGCCCGGGGCGAGTTCGCGGTGCCGCCGGTGTTCGCGGAGGGGATGTACGACAAGAAAATCCAGTCGCTCGGATTGGGCGGGCACATTTCGGTGGTCGAAGGAAAATGACAACCCCGCAAAAAATCGGAGCCGGGCCGCCATCGACCGGATTTCGACGGGCCCGGCGAAGCTGGCGTTGCTGGCGATTGACCTGGCAATCAATCCGGGGTTTCTCCCGATTACTCGGGATTTTATTCGCGGCGCTTTTTCTGGGCTGGTGGTGCCTGCCCCGGCCGCCGTTGCTGGACGGGGTGGGCTGGTCCCGGCAGGTCTTCGACCGGGACGGCCGATTGCTGCGCGTGACCCTGAGCCCCGACGGCCGGTTCCGGTTGTGGACCCCGCTGGCGGCGGTCTCGCCGGAGGTCGTCCGCGCGGCCGAGTGGCAGGAGGACCGCTACTACCGCTTTCACCCGGGGGTCAACCCGGTGGCGGCCCTGCGCAGCGCCCTGGCTTTCTGCCGGGGCGGGGGCCACGCGCGGGCCGGGGCCTCGACGATCTCCATGCAACTGGCCCGCCTGCGCTTCGGCCTGCGGACGCGCACGGTCCACGGCAAGCTGCGCCAGATGTTCTGTGCCCTGCAACTGGAACGGCACTACTCCAAGGCCCAACTCCTGGAGGCGTACCTGAACCTCGCGCCCTACGGCCACAACGTGGAGGGCATCGGGGCCGCGAGCCGCCTGTACCTCGGCAAGACGCCCCTGGAACTCACCCGCCCCGAAGCCGTTGCGCTGAGCGTTATCCCCCAGAGCCCCACCCGCCGCGCGCCCCGCGTGGACCACGAAAACCCCGCCCTGACCGCCGCGCAATCCCGCCTCTACGACCGCCTGGAAGCCGCTGGCGCGACGGACGCCGACCCGGCCCGCCCCTACCGGCTGGCGGCCATCCCACGGGTCTTCCTCGCTCCGCACTTCACCACGCAGGTCCTCGCTGCCCCGGGAACCGGGGACCTGCGCACGACGTTGGACCTGGACCTCCAGCGCACCCTGGAATCGGCGGTCGGGCGCTATCTCGCGGCGAACCGGGCGCGGGGGTTCGTCAACGGGGCCGCGCTGCTCGTGGACACCCGCGACATGGAGGTGCTCGCGCAGGTCGGCTCGGCTGATTTCAACGACCCCGCCATCGACGGCCAGGAGGACGGCACGCACCGCCCGCGCTCACCCGGCTCGGCGCTCAAGCCTTTGATCTACGCGCTGGCGATGGACCAGGGCATCATCCACCCGCTGAGCCTGTTGAGCGACGCCCCGCGCCGCTTCGGCGACTACAACCCGGAGAACTTCGACCGCGAGTTCGCGGGGCCGATCAGCGCCACGGACGCGCTCGTCCGCAGCCGCAACGTGCCCGCTGTGGCGCTGGCCGCCCGGCTGCGGCAGCCGACGCTCTACGGCCTGTTGCGCGCCGCCGGGGTGCGCCTGCCGCACGCGGAAAGCTTCTACGGCTTGGCGCTCCCGCTGGGCGGCGCGGAGGTGACGGGCGAGGACCTCGCGCGCCTCTACGCCGCCCTGGCCAACGGCGGCGTGCTGCGCCCCCTGCGGCGCACTCTGGACGCCGCCCCGGCCGGACCGGCCGTCCGCCTGTGCAGCCCGGAGGCCGCGTTCCTGACGCTGGACATGCTCGGGCACGCCGTTCCGCCGGGACTGCCCGCGCCGGATCGGGCGTTCCCCGTGGCCTGGAAGACGGGCACCTCGCACGGGTTCCGCGACGCCTGGTGCGTGGGGGTATGCGGCCATCTGGTGCTGACGGTGTGGATCGGGCGGTTCGACGGGCGCGGCAACGCGGAGTTCGTCGGCCGCACGGCTGCGGCACCGCTGTTTTTCCGCGTGCTGGACGCCCTGCGTGCCGCCGGGGTGGCGCGGCCCTCGCTGCCCGGGCCGCCGCCCGGGGCAAACCTGCGCCGGGTGGAGCTTTGCGCGGTGTCGGGCCAGTTGCCGACGGCGGCCTGCCAGCACCGCACGCAGGGCTGGTTCATCCCGGGCGTGTCGCCCATCGAGCCGTGCGCAATCCACCGGACGCTCCTGCTGGATGCGGCCAGCGGCCGGCGCGTGGGCTTTGACGACGGCACGCGGACCCTGCGGCGGGAGGTCTTCGAGTTCTGGCCCGCCGACCTGCGCGAGTTGTTCGCCCGGGCGGGCCTGCCGCGCCGGGTGCCGCCGCCGTTCCTGCCCGGGGCGGAGGGAGGCCGGGGCGAGGACGCTGCGGCCCACGGCGCGGGACGCCTGCGCATCCTGTCCCCGCGCACCGACACGGTCTACCAGTTGCGCCCCGGGGACCCGGCGGGCGGCGGACCCGTCCTGCGCGTGCAGACCGAGGCCGACGCCACGCGCGTTTACTGGTTCGAGGGCCGCAACTTCCTCGGGCAGTCCACCGCGCAGGAGGGCCTGGTCTGGCCCGCCGCCCGGCCGGGGACGTGGCGGGTGAGCGCCGTGGACGACCGGGGCCGCGCGGACGCTTGCAACGTTTCGCTGCAAATGGCTCCATGAACGACCGACCCCGCGCCATGAATGACCCCGCCCGCGAAGACCCGCTGCTGCACACCCGGCGCAGCCTCGTCGAACGGTTGGGCAACCTGGACGACCAGGCGAGCTGGCGGACGTTCTTCGAGGGTTACGGCCCCTTCCTCTACCGCGTGGCTCGCGCGGCCGGGCTGACGGACGCCGAGGCGCAGGAGGCCGTGCAGGAGACGGTCATCACCGTGGCGCGCAACGTGGGCGGGTTGCGCTACGATCCGGCGGCCGGGTCGTTCAAGGGCTGGCTGCTCCAGACGGCGCGCTGGCGGGTGGCCGACCAGTTCCGCCGCCGCGAGCGCCACGGGCGGCTGGAGGCCGCCGCGCCCGTGCCGGATGATCCAACAGACTCTGGCACCGCGCGGATGGACCGCTTCGCCGACCCCGCCGCGTCCAGCCTGGAAAGTGCCTGGGACGCCGAGTGGCGTGAGAGCCTGCTGGCGGCGGCCTTGGCGCGGGTGCGGCGGCAGGTCGATCCCCGGCAGTTCCAGATCTTTGACTGCTACGTGACGAAGGGCTGGCCCGCGACGCGCGTGGCGCGGGAACTGGGGATCAGCGTCGCGCAGGTGTACCTGGGCAAGCATCGGGTGGGCGCGTTGCTGCGCAAAGCCGTGAGTGATCTGGAACGGGGGAAATGAAAGCAGAAGGCAGAAGGCGGAAGGCGGAAGGCAGAAGGCGGAAGGCAGAAGGATACAGGATGCAGGATGCAGGATGCAGGATGCAGAGCCACGCTGTTCCTGCTTGCCTTGGTTCGTGTCTTCTCCCTCCTTGCTGCTTCTCCTCCGGGCTCTGTGTCCTCCGTGTCCTCCGTGTTAAAGTTCCGTGTTCCTGGCCTAACCGCCCGCCCTCGCGCTTAGCATCCTTCCGACTTCTGCCTTCATCCTTCTGCCTTCCGCCTTCCCTCCCGCCCGCCATCGGGGTAGGATGGCCGTCGCTTGATCCCACTGCCCGCCGCTGCACCCCTGCCTTTTGCCGTGCCGTCTGCCGCTCCGGGCGAGGCGCGTCCGGCCGTGCCTGATCACGAGGTGTTCCGGCGCATCGGACGCGGCTCCTACGGTGAAATCTGGCTCGCGCGGGCGCTCGCCACCGGAACCTGGCGCGCGGTAAAAATTGTCTGGCGCGTGAACTTCGAGAGCGAACGCTCGTTCCGCCGCGAGTTCGAGGGCATGAGCGCGTTCGAGCCCATCAGCCGCTCGCACGGCGGCTTCGTGGACATCCTCCAGGTCGGGCGCGACGACGCGCTGGGCTTCTTCTACTACGTCATGGAGCTGGCCGACGACCACGGCACCGGCGCGGCGCTGGCCGATCCCGCCACGTACACCCCCCGGACCCTGCGCGCCGTGCTGGAGGACCGGCGGCGGCTCTCGGCCCCGGAATGCCTCGGTCTGGGCACGTCGCTGGCGCAGGCGCTCGGCGCACTCCACGCCCACGGCCTCAGCCACCGCGACATCAAGCCCGACAACATCATCTTCGTCGGCGGCGAGCCCAAGTTGGCCGACATCGGGCTGGTCGCCGCGCATGGGCAGCGCTCGTTCGTGGGCACGGAAGGCTACGTGCCGCCGGAGGGTCCGGGCGGCGCGTCGGCGGACCTCTACAGCCTGGGCAAGGTGCTCTACGAGGTCGGCATGGGGCGGGACCGGCTCGATTTCCCCGCTCTGGCCAGCGACCTCGAAGCGCTCGGACCGGACCAGGGACCGCTGTTTCGCGGGCTCAACGGCCTGTTGCTGCGGGCCTGCGACCCCCGGCCCGCGCGCCGGTACGCTTCCGCCCTGGAGATGGAAACCGACCTGCGGCGGCTGCGGGAGGGACGGCCGCCGCGCACGGGCTTCTGGCGGTCCGCTGGGTGGCTGGCTCGTCTGGCGATGATCGTGCTGGCGGTGTTGGCGGCGATGTTCGCTCTGGCGGTGTGGGTGAACGTGACAAAAATAGCCGTCGAGCATCGGCAAAGGTTGGTGCCGCCTGCCGTCAGGCCAGCCGCCACTTTGCCCACGCCTGCACCCACCCCGCCCGAGATTGCGGCTAGGACTGTCTTATCTTCGCCGGGCGGCGTGGCGCTGGAAAGCGAGCCGCCCGGCGCGCTGGTCCACCTGGGCGAACGTGAACTGGGCGTCACGCCGCTAACGGTCCCGGACCTGCCGCCCGGCCCGGTGGTTTTCACGTTCACGCAGGCCGGGTTCCGGCGGCAGACGCAAACCGCCACCATTTCCGTCGGGACCACCGAGACCGTCCGCGCGGTTCTCGCGCGCAGCCGCGCCCCGCAGCCCGGCGCACCGTGGGACAACAGCCTCGGGATGCGCTTCCTGCCGTTGGACGGCGGGACGCGGATGAGCCAGTGGAAGACGCGCGTGCGGGACTTCGCCGCGTTCGCCGGGGCGAGTGGCTACCGGGCCGAGGGCGGCATGTCCAGCTTCCGGGGCGGGGCGGACGTGCAGGGGGACGCCACCTGGCGCGAACCCGGTTTCGCGCAGACGCCCGACCACCCGGTCGTCGGCGTGAGCTGGAAGGACGCCTACGCCTTCTGCGACTGGCTGACTCAGCGCGAGCACGAATCCGGCGACCTGGACGAGGAACAGTTCTACCGTCTGCCGACCGACGCGGAATGGAGCCGCGCCGTCGGCCTGCCGCCCGAGACGGGCGCGACGCCGCAGGCGCGCTCCGGCCAGACCAAGGGGGTTTATCCCTGGGGCAGCCAGTGGCCGCCGCCCGCGGGCGCGGGCAACTACGCGGGCGCGGAACTGCGGACGCCAGGCAGCGACTGGCCCGCGGAACTGCCCACGCTGCCAGGTGGATTCGCGGACGGGTTCCCGCGCACGTCGCCCGTGGGCAGCTTCGCGGCGAACCGGCTGGGCTTTTTCGATCTGGGTGGCAACGTCTGGGAATGGTGCGAGGACCGCTTCGCGCCCGGCGGCGAGGCGCGCGTGCTGCGTGGCGGCTCCTGGGGCAACGTGCGGGCGGACCTCTTGCTTGCCAGCAAACGCATCGACGCGTTTACCAATACCCGCAGCGACCTGTACGGGTTCCGCGTCGTGCTGGAAACCCCGGCTTCGGGCCAGGTGGACATCACCAGTGAACCGCCGGGCGCGGCGGTGTTCCAGGGGGATCGGCCGTTGGGCCAGACGCCCCTGGCCCTGCGGCAGGTACCGGCTGGGCCGGTGGGTTACGTGGTCAAGCTGGAGGGCTACCAGCCGCAGGCCGTCGGCGGGCAGGTGGCCTCGGGGCCGCCGCTGGCGTTGCACGCGGCGCTCGTGTCCGCGCCGCTGCCCCGGCCGGGCCAGCCGTGGGAGAACGACCTGGGAATGCGCTTCGTGCCGGTGGGTCCGTCGCTGCTGGTGTCGGTGTGGACGACGCGGGTGGGGGACTATGAACGGTTTTGCCAGGAGGCGGGCCGCACGGCGCTGGCGGCCGACTTCCCCCAGGGTCCGGCGCATCCCGTGGTCAACGTGAGCCGGGACGATGCCGAGGCTTTTTGCGCGTGGCTGACCACGCGGGAACGGACGGCGGGCCGCCTCGGGGCGGGCCAGGCGTACCGGCTGCCGACGGATCTCGAATGGAGCCGTGCCGCCGGGCTGCCCGATGAGGAAGGCGACACGCCCGAGGCGCGCGACGGCCGGGTGCGCGGCTACTATCCCTGGAGCCGGGCTTGGCCGCCGCCGCCGGGCGCGGGAAACTTCGCCGCGTCAGAAACCGCGTCCGGCGGCAAGCGTGCGCGCCGGCGGCTGACGCCGCAGGGAGTGGCTTACACGCAGACGGCCCCGGTGGGCAGTTTTGCGCCCAGCGTACCGGGGTTGTACGACATGGCCGGGAACGTGTGGCAGTGGTGCGCGGACAACTACAAGAAGAATGGCGCGCTGCGGCATTGGGG
>CAXTVY010000024.1:0-27543 GCA_964247665.1 uncultured Chthoniobacterales bacterium
GCGGCAAGGTGAGCGGCAGCCTGAGCAACAAGACGAACTACCTGCTGGCGGGCGAGGAGGCAGGCAGCAAGCTCGAAAAGGCGAAAACGCTGGGCGTGGCCGTGCTCACCGAAGCGGATTTCCGGGCGCTGCTCGGGGGTGCCGCGCCGCCCCCCGTGCCTGTGCCCGCGCCCGTGGCAGACAAACCCACCAGGGAAAGCAAAAAGGCTGCCCCACCCGCCGAACTGGAGCTACCGCTGGATGAACAAGGCTAGCCCGGCGCTCGCTTGAGGAAGCGCCGCCTCGCGGGGCGGCGGAGCGCCTGCCCTGCAAGCAACAGGGGCAGGCGCACGAAACGCCTGCCCCCGCGGTGAATGGTTGGTGAATGGTCGTGCTTACGCCGCCTTTGCCGCGCTCGGCGTCACGCGCACGCCGGTGATCTGCGCGCCGTCGCCGAGTTGCACCGCCGCGATCTCGAAGGAGGGCGGCAGGTCCAGCGCGGTCGGACGGGACGAGGGAGCCACGCGCAGCAGCACCGTGTTTGAATTGGGCTCCAGCCGCAGCGAGCCGATCTCGAACGCCGGGGTGAAATCCATCGCGGCGATGGTGAACGTGCCGAAGAGTTGCACCGCCGTCGAAGCCTGCTCGGAAGTCGTGACCGAGATCGGCGCGCCTTCGCCGCCACCCGTCACCGCCACGTTGTCCACCTGCAACTTGGGCAGCGGAGCCGTGATCGAGCGCGACTCGCCCAGCGGCTTGAGCAGGATGCTCTTGAGGTGCGCGGACCCGTCCAGGTCCACGTGCTCGATCTGGAAGGAGATCCCGGCGGCGAGCGGATTATCGGCCTGCGCGGCAACCAGGTGCAGCGAGACGACGTTGGAAAGCGCCTTGAGCTGCACCGAGCCGAGCTTGAAGAAGGGCGTCAGTTGCAGCGAAGTGACCTCGAAGGCGAGGGTGAGTTGCGCGGAAGCCCGGCCGGTGTTCGGCAGGCTGGTGGTGGTGTCGGTTGGTGGCATAACAGGTTGCGGTTTGCGGATGGAAGGGATGGGGACCGGGGTTGCCGGGGCGGGCGTCGCCTCCGGGGCGGGCGCGGCGGGCTCCACCGGCTTGCTGGCGGCGGGTGGCACGAGCACGGATGCGATGGGCTCGGCCATGGGCTCCGTCGTCGGACCTGCCTGCGTGGGCAGCCCGGATTCGACCGGCTTTTCGGACGATGAGGCCACGAGAGCGTGCGCCGGGATGCTGGGTGGGACGCTCTTTTGCTCCGTGGGCAAGGGAGGCACCGGAACCGGCGCGACCGCTTCTTCCAGAGCCTTCCCGGCCGGGGCCGGAGGTGCAACCGGCTCGATGAGCGCGGGCGCGGGTTGGCTCGCGGGCAACGGTTCAACTTTCGCCTCGGGCGCGGGCGCTGCCAGCGGATTCGCGGCGGGCTCGGCTTTGACCGCGGGCGTTTCCGGTGTCTTGACGGCGGCAGGTTCGGGCCGGGCAGGTTCGGGCAAGATCGACTCCGCCGCGTCGGCCACGGGCGCTTTCCCGTCTGGCGGCGGGATCACCTCGGCCGCTTTTGTCTCCTCCACGACCGCCGCTGGCTTTTCGTCCACCCCGGTCACTTCCTCGACCGGCGGCACGATCAGCGCGGGGGCCGACGACGGCTCCGTGATCTTCACCAGGGCAGGCTCCACCTTTGCCAGAGCGGCCGGTTCCTTGGTGGCCTCGGGCAGAGGAGCGGGTTCCGGGGTCTTGGCGGCGGGCTCCTTGTCTTTCTTCGAGCCGCCGAAGAACTTGCCCGGCAGAAACACGCGCGGTCCCTTGATGGGCTTCGCTTCGACTTCCGGCTTGTCGGCGGCGGGAGTCGCAGCAGGTGCGGCGTCAGCCACGGCCGGGGAAAGCACCGGCTCGGCTGGCTTCGCGGCGGCCGGAGCCGTCCCGGTTTTCACGGGCTCCGGGACCGGCACGGCTTCCGTCTTCGCCGCAGGTTTGACCGCGGGCGTTTCCGTCACCTTGACCCCGGCAAGTTCGGATTTCGGGTCAGCCGGGGGAATCAGGATCAGCCCGGCGTTGGCAGCGGGCTTCAGGTCGGGGGACGGGGGGGCTTTTTTCTTCACATCGTCCGCTTCGGCCACCGGACCCGGCAATGCGCCCGCCGCTAACGGCGGCGGTACGGCCGCGTCTCCAGTCAATTTGACCGGCGCGCCGATGGCGATCAAGCCGCTGCCCACCCGCTCGGTCCCCGGATTCCCGGACTTCGGAGCAACGGCCGGTTTATCATCCTTGGGGGGCTCCGGAGAAACCGGCACGTCCAGCGGCGGGAGCGATCCTCCAGGCAGAGACACCGGCTTCTCGTTCACCTCGGCCGGCGCGGGAATCATCGGCGACAGGGCCGACATGGTAACGACCTCCCTGACCTCTTTGGCGGACACGTTTGCGGTTTCTCCGGATGGCGGCGGATTGGAGGACATCGTCAACGCTCCGGTCGGGGCCGCCGGGGCCGCCGGGGCCGCTGGAGTGAAGAACCTCCGGGCCGCCACCGGAACCACGGCGGGCATGTCCGCCGGTTTCAGCGGGGAGGGGACCACCGGCTCAGACACCGCCAGCGGCGGCAGCGTCCTGGCCGGAGTCGCAGGGGCAGCCGGCGTTTCGATCTTGGGCGCAGGCGCCACGGGCGTCTCGACCTTGGATGCGGTGGGCGCGGCGTCCTTCGCCAGAGCCAGCGGGCCGGGGATCAGTGCGCCCGTCGGCACGATCACCTCGGCCGGGGCTGGCACGTCCTTGCGAACGTCAACGGCCGGGACGGCGGTGCCTGCCGACGCCAGCACGGGTTTCGCCAATTCCGGCTCGGGCGCGGGGGCGGTGGCCGGGCTTACCGGCAGGGCGGCCTTGGATGCAGGCAGCACGTCGGTGAGCACCGGCGAATCGGTGGCGGGCGGTTCGTCCGCCTGCCGGGCCGGGGGCGGCTGCAACTTGCGCGGACGCGGCGTGGCGACGCTCGTGCGGAAGCCGTTCCCCTCGGTGATCTCGGCCGAGTCCGTGGCAGACAGCGGGCCGTGCTTGTCTCCCACGTCAGAATTGAGCCCCTTGAGCATCCGCTTGAAGAACACTGTCTGTGCAACAAAGAAGACCACCGCACCCACGGCGAGCCACACGGTCGCGTTGGAAAGTTGAGCAAGCACCTCGATCATCATAAGACAGGATTACGGTTGGGTTTAACGCGGCGTCTGCGCTTCCTCGGGCTCCAGGTCTTCCGGGTTGTCACTGTGGATCGGCGAATGCTGTCGGGCCAGCATCCGTTCCTTGCGGCGCGCCAGGGCGCGCAGGAACTGGATCGTGTTGGTGACAGGGGGGATCACGATGAAGCCGACGAGCAGGATTTGCAGGAGACGTTCGGGTTGGGAAGGCGTGTTGTCGGTCACATCCGCCGCCGGGGTGGACTCTGCCTCCGGCGTCGGTGTCGCTGTTGTCAAAGCAGGTGCCGCGCCCGCCGCACCCGGAACCGGGGCCGTTGTCCGAATAGCCACCGTCGCCGTCGGTGTCACCGGCGGCGCGTTGGCCGCCGGGGGCTTGATGGGAGTCGGGGCCGGGCTGGCCGCCAACGAGGAAGCCAGCTTGGGCGTGCTGGCGGGAGACGCCGAGGCGGGCGGAACACTCGCCCCGGGCGTGGCGGCGTTCAGCGCGAGGACCACCGCCGGGCTGGCTGCCGGGCTGGCCAAGGCACTCGCCACGGCGGCAGGCGAGGCATCCGGCGGGGCGACGGGGCCAGGATGGCCCGCGAGCGCGGGCTGGCCATTCACGTCGGTCATCCAGCCGATGCGGTAGAACGATTCCTTGAAGATGGACACCAGTTGCGGCTTGAACTCCTTGCCCGCCGAGTCGATCCAACCCTGGGCCTTTTCCATGTTCCCGGCGTAGAAATCCAGCGCCGCCTGGCAGAAGTACCGTGCGGGCGTCGCCCCCGTGAAGTTGAAGTGGTCCATGAACGCGCGCGCCGCGTCGAGCTTGCCTTCGAGCAGCAGCGTCAGGAACACCTTGAACTGCGTGATCTCGGCCTCCACCGGCTGCTTGGCGGGGTCCGTCTGGCTGAACAGTTCCTCGAACCGCGAGCGGGCCACGGTGTAGTTGCGGTAGTTGAAGGGCAGTTCCGCGTAGTTGAACTTCGCGGCGTAAAAGGTCGGGTCGAGCTGGCTCGCCTTCTTGAAGGATGATTCGGCCTGCTCGTAGTTGCGCTGGCGCGAGAACACCAACCCGCGCAGGTTGAGCGAATCCGGGTTGTTCGGCTTGACGCCGTCGGCGTTGGTCAGTTGCTCCAGCGCCGTGGGGTAATCCCCCTTGCGGAAGCTCACATACGCGCCCTCGTAGTACGCCTTGAAGATCAGGTCGCGCAGGTCGGCGGAACTTTTCTGGCCGGGCTGGATGGCGTCGGCCTCGTCGAGCAGGGTCTTGGCCTCCGGGTAAGCCTTTTCCAGGTATTTGACGTAGGCGGCCTCGTACTTTTGCACGAAGGCCGGGGCGGGCGTCGCGCCGGGCTGGCTGGCAGCCGCCGGGCTGGCGGCGGGCGTCGCGGACGGGTCCGCCGGGGGGGACGAACTTGCCGCGGGGGACGGGCTCGCGCTGCCGTCGGCGGCGGGGCTGGCGGACGGGTCGGGAGTCGGCGTGGCGCGGGGGCGGCGGCCGGAGGAAGGCTTGCCCAGCAGGGCAGGAACGTCCGCGCCCATGCGCGTTGCCGCCGCGTCCTCAACCAGCGTCTGCGGCTCCCGGGCATCGACGACGGGGGGCATCTGGCCGCTGCCGTCCCGCACGCCGGGTCCCGCCTCGCGGAACGCCGGTGCCGGGGGCACGTCGGCCCCGGTGCGGAACGCCGGTTTCAGTGCTTCAGCCGTTTCAGCGGGCTTGCTCGCGGATTTCTCCGCGACCATCTTGCGGACGGCAGGTTTCTCGTCCGCCACGGCATCGTTGGCGGCGGACGGCGCGGCGTCGGCGCGCCGGTCGTTCAGCATGGCCACGAGCCGTCCGGGTTGCCCCCCCTGCCAGCCCAGGTTGCGGAAGGAGTCGGCGTAGACCTCCTCCGCGCCCGAGGAATATTGCGTGCCCGCCTGCGCGAGCGCCTGCCCGGCCTGCCGGGATTGCCCGTGCCGGTGTGCCAGCGCGGCGCTGAGATAGTAATATTCCAGCGGCGGCGTCTTCTCGCCCTGGTGCGCGGCGAGAAACTCGCGCGCGGGCTCTTCGCGGCCCGCGAGCGCCTCGGCCAGCAGGTGCTTGTACTGGGCGAGCCGCCGCTCCGGCCCCTGGTCCAGGCCGCGGGTGTGGCCCCCCAGTTCGCCGAACTGCTGGCTGGCCTCGTCGTACTTGCCCCGGCGAAAGCTGACCTCCGCCGCGTTGAACCGCGCCGCCCACAGCTTCGGGTCCCGGGCGGCGGCCGCGGCAAACGCCGCGCGTGCCTGGTCATAGCGGCCCCGGCGCAGGTCGATGGCCCCGCGCAGGTTGGCCAGATCGGCTAGCTCGCGGTCGCTGGCCCCCCGGGTCGGCGCGCGGTCGAGCAGAGCCGCGGCCCCGGCGAGGTCGTCCGCGTCGAAGCGGGCCTGGGCCTGCTGGCAGACGGCGGCCGTCGATGCGGCGGGCGCGGGTTTGGGCGCGGCGTGGGCCGTGGCCTCGATGGACCCGAGGATAAGGCAGACGAGCAATCCACCGGTCCCACGCAGCCGCAGCGAACTGCCGGGCACGCCGGATCGGAGCGAGCGGTCGGCGGCGGAGCGGTAAAAAACGGGTCCCATGGGGAAAGGGTATCGAAGCGGGGGCTCCGGCTCGGGAAATTATCGGATTGCTTCCGGGGTGACAACTAGCAAATCTCGACGACGGTCTTCCCGGGACCAGTACCATCCCGCCGGGGAGTCCACCGACCCGAAAATACAGAGGGGCCGCCCCGGTGGAAAGAAAAGTTTTCGGTCTCTTTTCCGGGCCGCCGCCTTTGGCAACGGCGGCTCCCCGACTCAGACCTCCTCGTCCCCGCCTTCTTCGGCGGCGTCCGCCGGTGGTTCATCTTCCCGCGTGCCTTCCGGCGCGGGGGCGTCCGTCCCGGCGGCGGGCGCGGCTTCCTCGTCCTCGCCCTGGCTGATGACCCGCGCGATGTCCTGGAGCTTTTCGTTCCTGGCCAGTTCGATCAGCTTGACGCCGCTCGTGTTGCGCCCGGTCTCCCGGATCTCGCTGACCCGCGTGCGGACCGTTTTGCCCTTGTTCGTGGTCAGCATCAGCTCATCCGACTCCAGCACGGTCAGCGCCCCGACGACGCCGCCGGTCTTGTCGCCCGTCTTCATCGTGATGATCCCCTTGCCGCCACGGGATTGCTCGCGGTATTCGTCGAACGGCGTGCGCTTGCCGACCCCGTTCGTTCCGGCCACCAGCAAGGTCGCCTCGGGCTGCACGACGACCATCGCCACCAAGTAATCCCCCTCCTCGGGCCGGATGCCCCAGTTACCCACCGCCGTGCGCCCCATCGGCCGCGCCTCCTCCTCGTGGAAGCGCAGACTCATGCCGCCGTGGGTGACCAGGACGATGCTGTTGCTGCCGTTGGTCAACTCGGCCTCGATGAGTTCGTCGCCCTCTTCGATCTTGATGGCGATGATGCCGCCCTTGCGCACGTTGTCGAAGTCCGACAGGTTCGTTTTCTTGATGATGCCCGTGCGCGTGGCAAAGAGGACGTGCAGCGTCGGGTCCCACGTCTGGTCCACCGGCCCCTCGTCCGTGCTGACGATCTTGCGCTGCACCCGGATCGTCGCGGCGATCTTCTCGTCCGCGCGCAGGTCCAGGAAATTGACGATGGACCGCCCCTTGGAGGTCCGGCTGCCCTCGGGCAGCTCGTACACCCGCTTGACGTAGCACCGCCCGGTCTTGGTGAAGAACATCAGGTAGTCGTGCGTGCTGGCGGTGAAGAGGTGCTCGACGAAGTCGCCCGCGTCACCCTCCGCCGCCCCCTCGCGCGTCGTCATGCCGATGACCCCCTTGCCGCCGCGCCGCTGTGCGCGGTACTCGCTGGCCAGCGTGCGCTTGATGAACCCGCCGTGCGTGATCGTGATGATCGACCCCTCGTTGGCGATGAGGTCCTCCATGTTGATCTCGCCCTCGTCGGGCACGATCTGCGTCAGGCGCGGCGTCGCGTACTTGCCCTTGATCGCCAGCACCTCCTCCTTGATGAGCGCGAGCACGCGCTCCTCGCGCGCCAGGATGTCCATCAGGTCCTTGATGAGCACCATCAACTCCGTGTACTCGTTGATCGTCTTGTCGCGCTCCAGGCCCGTGAGCTGGTACAAACGCAGTTCCAGGATCGCGTTGGCCTGCCGCTCGCTGAGCGCGTAGCGGCCGTTGACGAGCCGGTCCGGGGTGCGCAGGCGGATGCCGAAGTCCACGATCTGCCCCTCGCTGAACTCCAGCGCGAGCAGCTTGACGCGCGCCACGTCGCGGTTCGCGCTCTCGCGGATGACGCGGATGAAATCGTCCATGTTGGACAACGCCACGAGGTAGCCGTCGAGCACCTCTGCCCGCTCCTCCGCCGCGCGCAGCTCGAAGCGGGTGCGCCGCAGGATGACCTCGCGCCGGTGCTCGATGAACGCCGCGAGCGCCTCCTTGATCGAAAGCAGCTTGGGCCGGCCGTGGTCGATGGCCAGCATGTTGACCGAGAACGTCGATTCCAACGCCGTGTGCAGGAACAGGTTGTTGACGATGACCTGCGGGATCGCCTCGCGCTTGATCTCGATGACGACGCGCGTGTTCTCGTCGGACTCGTCGCGCACGGCGGTGATGTCCGTGATGACCTTCGTGTTCACCAGTTCGGCGATGCGCTCGACCAGCACGGCGCGGTTGACGGCGTAGGGGATCTCCGTGATGACGATCTGCTCGCGGCCCCCCTTGGTTTCCTCGATGTTGGTCTTGCCGCGGATTTTGAGCGAGCCGCGCCCGGTCGCCACGTACTGCTTGATGCCCGCCAGGCCCAGCAGGCTGCAACCCGTCGGGAAGTCCGGCCCCTTGATGTAGTGGGTGATTTCTTCGGTCGTGATGTCCGGGTTATCGACCTGCGCGCACACGGCGTCGATCACCTCGCCCAGGTTGTGCGGGGGAATGTTCGTGGCCATGCCGACCGCGATGCCCGTGCCGCCGTTGACGAGCAGGTTGGGGAACGCCGCCGGGAACACGGTGGGTTCCGTGGTCGTTTCGTCATAGTTGGCGACAAAATCGACCGTGTCCTTGCCCATGTCCTCCATCAGCGCCGCGCCCAGGTGCGTCAGGCGGGCTTCCGTGTAACGCATGGCGGCGGGCGGATCACCCTCGACGCTGCCGAAGTTGCCCTGGCCGTCCACGAGGCGCTCGCGCATGACCCAGGGCTGGGCCATGTGGACCATCGTGGGATAGATCACGGCCTCGCCGTGCGGATGGTAGTTGCCCGAGGTGTCGCCGCAGATCTTGGCGCATTTCCGGTGCTGGCGGCCCGGGAACAGCGAGAGATCGTGCATGGCGTAGAGGATGCGCCGCTGGGAGGGTTTGAGGCCGTCGCGCGCGTCGGGCAGGGCGCGCGAAATGATGACCGACATCGAATAGTCCAAAAAAGACTTCGACATCTCTTCGGCCACGTCGATGGGCTCGATTTTCTCGTTGGGATTGGGCATGGCAGCGGGCAGCCGGGGAACAAGCGGCTGCACAGGGTGAAATCTACCATCTCTGGGGGTCGCAGACAACGGAAAACGCTACGGGTGGCAAGGTGGCGGCAACCGTCGGCCGGATCGCGGGCAGCCCCGCCCGGCGCTCACGGCAGCTCGTAGAGCAGCAGGTTCGAGACCGGCCCCGGTGCGAGCGGTTTGAGCGGGTCCGTGATCTCCGGGGGGTACGGTCCGTTGAAGATGGCGTGGTGGATGCCCATCTGCTTGAGGCGCGGGTCCAGCGGGCTGACGTTCCAGACCACGACGCCCAGCGCGGGGCTCTCGAACGTGCTGGGCTCGCCTTCCGGCAAGGGGTGGGCGATGAGGTAGCCACTCTGGTTGATGAACTTCGCATACTTCCCCTCGGGATCGAAGAGGCTCAGGTCCGCGAGCTGCGGGACGACCTTCAGGGAGTTGAAGCTCTTGATGCCGCAGGCGGCGATGAACCCGTCCGGATCGACTCCCGGGGAAAAAACCAGCCACTTTTCCTGCCGGTATTCCGGCCGCCGTTGCGCGAACTCGAACAACGCCGATTTCGTGATCACATGCAGGTTCCTGGCCAGGGGGTTGATCGGGCCGTTGACGACGATCAACGGCAGTAACAGACTGGCGGCGAGCGCACCCTTCCAATGTTCCATCGTGCAGAGGGCCAGCCACGCGGCATAGAGCGAGGCCACCGCCAGCACGTCGAGCGGATAGAACCCTTCGAGGATGGTGTTGGTCGTGCCGAGCGCGAGAAAGACGAGCACGGCCCAACCCGCGAAGCAGGCCGCGCGTTCGGCCAGCGTGGCGCGCGGCACCTCCTCCCGGCGCGGGCGGCAGAGCGTGAGCACGACAATCGCCACGTTGACGAGGCCCAGGGCGTGCGTGCAGCGGTCGATGAGGACGTGGTCGAACAGGAACCAGTGACCCACGGCCGCGGTGATCGGCAGGGTCATCCAGGCCCCGATCAAAGCGAAGGCCCCCCAACAGCACCGCAGCGCCGCGGCCGGGCCGGGCGGTAGCGCGCCCCAGCGGCGGCCCAGGGCGAACAGCGTCACGGGCGCGAGCCAGAAGTACCCCGTGGTTTCACAGGGGTTGCCCAGCGCCACCGGGTAGTGCGTCTCCGTTTTCCAGAAGTCGAGCAGGTGGCTGATGTAAAACCACCCGACGTACCCGCCGCCCGCGCAGACGCGCTGCCCCGGGTACACGGTGTTCGCCGCCGCGAGGAGGGTGGGCTTGGCATCGAGGTAGAACCCGAGCAGCACGGCGGCCGTCAACCCCAGGCAACCGGCGGCGGCCAGGGCGCGCCGGCCCGCCCCGACCCGGGTAAAAATGCGGCGGCGCTGCGTCCAGACCCACCCGGCCGTCAGGAACACGCCGATGGCGATCAGCGGGATCTGCTGGGGCGGATAGGCGCACAGGGCGAAGTTGATCATGCCCGCCGCGCTGCCCACCGCCGCCAGGGCCAGCCACCCGGGGCGGCGGCCGACGAGCAGATAGCAATTCAGGCAGATGACCCAGCAGAAGAGCCCGATCATCTCCGGCAGGAGGCTGGGCCAGGAATAGGTCCATTGCGTGTAGGCCGAGAAGAAAAACCACAGCGCGCCGAACGCCGACAGCCGGCTGGCCCCGCCGGTCAGCAGCAGGAAGAGCGTGAAGGTGCCCGTCAATAACCACAACGCCTTGGCCTGCCAGTACACGGAGAACGCCAGCTCCACCCGCAGGAAGTGAAACCCCCAGAACTGCGGCCGGAAAAGCTGCGTGAAATGGCGGCAGGGCACGTTGGCCAGCAACATGGCCTTGCCGGGTCCCTCGTCCCCGTCACCGAGCATCAGAGGATGGTCCCGGAACATCTGGTTGAGGATCGCGGGCGTGTGATAATTCCATTCGTCCACCCGGACCCCCCGGTACTGGCAAAACTGCGCTTCGTCGCCCGCGGTCGTGAACTCGTTGGGCGCGCGGAAGATGTTGATGCAGGACCCGTGCAGGTGCAGGGCCGACATCACCAGGAAGGCCCCGAGGCAGCACGCATAAAACCACAGCGCGAACGCGTCGAACCGCAGAAAGTGCGGACGGCTCAGGGCCGCCGCCAGACGCTCGACGGGACGCTGGATGGCTGCGAACGGGTTGCGGCGGGCCGCCACGGGTGCGGTTGGGAGGGCGGCCTGGTCTTCATCGGTGTTCATCGTGCGCCTGGAGCGGGGGGAGTCTACGGCGGAGCTTTTGCGGACGGCAAGCCATCATTGCCCCGCCTTTGGGACCAGCGCCGCAGACGCGGCCGTGCGAAGACGAACCACGTCAATTCCCCGCCGCCATCTGCCAGACCAGGTAGGCGTTGAGCACGGCGATGACGACCGCCGCCGCCCACGCCGCCGCTTTCAACCACGGCCCGTTGGCAAACCGGCCCATCTGCCGCCGGTCGTTGGTGAACACCACCAGCGGCACCACGGCGAAGGAAAGTTGCAGGCTCAACACCACCTGGCTGAAGATGAGCAGCTTGCCCGTGGCCGTTTCCCCGCCCCACGCCGCCGCGATCACCGCCGGGATCACCGCCAGCAGGCGCGTGACGAGACGCCGCAGCCAGGGCCGCAGCCGCAGGTTCAGGAAGCCCTCCATCACGATCTGGCCCGCCAGCGTGCCCGTGAGCGTCGAGTTCTGGCCGCTGGCCAGCAGCGCCACGGCGAAGATCCCGCCCGCCAGCGGCGCGCCCATCGTGGCGGGCAGCAGGCGGTAGGCGTCCTGGATTTCGGCGACCTGGTGCATCCCGCGCCGGTGGAACGCCGCCGCGCTCAGGATCAGGATGGCGGCATTGATGAAGAACGCCGCGCCCAGCGCGAGGTTGGAATCCCACGTCGCGTAGCGGATGGCCTCGGCCTTGCCTTGGTCGTCGCGCTCGAAGGCGCGCGTCTGCACGATGGAGGAGTGCAGGTAGAGGTTGTGCGGCATGACGGTCGCGCCCAGGATGCCCAGGGCGAGGTAGAGCGCGCCGGGCGACGTGACGACCGCCGGCCGGGGCAGCAGCCCGCTCAGGATGCCGAACCAGTCCGGCCGCGAGACGACCACCTCGTACAGGAAGCAAGCGGCGATCAACGCGATGAGCCCGCCCACGAGCGCCTCCAGGTAGCGGAACCCGCGCTGTTGCAAAAGCAGGATGACCAGCACGTCCGCCGCCGTCAGGACGACGCCGATGACCAGCGGCAGGCCGAAGAGGAGGTTGAGCGCGATGGCCGAGCCGATGACTTCGGCCAGGTCGCACGCGGCGATGGCGATCTCGCACAGCAGCCAGAGCACGAGGCTGACGGGCCGGGAGTAGTGCGCGCGGCAGGCCTGGGCGAGGTCATGCCCCGTGGCGATGCCGAGCTTGAGCGAGAGGTGCTGGAGCAGCATGGCCAGCCCGTTGGAGATCAGCACGACCGAGAGCAGGAGATAACCAAATTGCGAGCCGCCCGCGAGATCGGTCGCCCAGTTGCCCGGGTCCATGTAGCCGACCGCGATGAGCAGTCCCGGCCCGAAGAACGCCAGCCGCCGCCGCCAACTCGAGGCCCCGGCAGGGGCAAGTTGCACCGACGCGAACACCTCGGGCAGAGAGGCACGGTCAGTGGCGTTGCTGGGTGGATGGGATTCGACGGCAGTTTTCAACGGCAAAGAATATCAGAGGCGCAACACAATGTTAGTCTCACCTAATAAAGTTTGCTGAAAAAAACAAATCAAGCGGTATTTCCGATTTCTTTTCTGGCAGCCTCGGACCCGGCGACGAGCCACCCTCACGCAACCCGCAACCCGCAACCCGCAACCCGCAACCTTCCGCCTTTCAGAGTATCCCCTTCGCTTCCTTGTCCGCGCGGAAATGTTGCAAGTCGGCCGCGAACGTCTCCCGCTGGTCCGCCCGGATACCGGGCATGATCGTCAGCCACTCGTACACCGCCGCGCGCAACGCCGCCGGCAGCACGGGCGGCAGGGCGAGAACCTCGTCGCAAGCTGCCACCACGGCGTCCGCCGCCGCCTCGATCATGCCCCGCGCCGCGGACGTGCCGAGCCGGTTTTCGAGCGCGGCGGGCAACGGGTCGCCGGCGCTGGCGGGCGGACGCTGGAAATGCTCCTGGTAAAGCGCCATCGCGTCGAGGACCACCGAGCGGGTGCGCGGATAAAAACTCGTCATCAGGTTCCACGGTTCGCCGCTGGCCTTCTGGTCGCCGCCGCCACGAAAATCCGTGCGCAGGAGCACGGCGGGGATATCGGCGAACTTGGCCGTCATGAACTCGACGACCGTGCCGCTGTCCAGTTCGGGGCCGTCGTAGTGGAACAGCCCCAGGTCGCACGAAAGGAGGGCGCGCAGGTCCGCGTCGCGGATGGCGTGGGCCGAGAGGTCGCGCTGTTCGAGGTGCTGGGGCAACAGCGGCACGTAGCGTCCGCCCGACCGTGCGTGGACCGCCTCGGCCAACGCGGCGTTGCCCAGCAGGTGCTTGGCGCTGAAAAGTTCCCCGCCGAAGTAGACCGTGTGCGCCATTCCAAAGATTGTAGCCGCGAAAAGGCGCAAAAAACGCAAAAAAGAGACCAGAATTTGAAATCCATTCTGGTCTCCATCTGTTTGGTTCTTGTGTCCTTTGCGTCTTTTCGCGGCTAAATTCCTGCCTGTATCCTAGTTTGCGAACGTCAGCATCAGGTTCGGGTTGATGTCCTCGCTCACGGGCGTCGTCAGACCGGCCTCGAACGCCCGGGCAGCCACGGCGGCAATCATCGCGGCGTTGTCCGTGCACAGCGCGGGCGGCGAGACGAGCCACTCCAGCCCCGCCCCCGCGCACGCCCGGGCGAATCCGGCGCGCAGGCCCGTGTTCAGGCTGACGCCGCCGCTCACCGCGACCAGTTCCCGGCGCGATTCGCGCGCGGCCCGCAAGGTTTTCCTGACCAGCACGTCCACGACGGCCTGCTGGAACGACGCGCACAGGTCGGCGAGGAGTTGCTGGTCTTCCCCCGCCGCTGCTCCGCCGGGTTCTAGCCCGATCTTGGGCAACAGGTAGCGCACGGCGGTCTTGAGCCCGCTGAAGCTGAACGCGAAATCCCCGCTGCCGAGCATGGAGCGCGGCAGGTCAAAGCGCCGGGGGTCGCCGTCCCGCGCCAGCCGGTCGATCTGCGGGCCGCCCGGGTACGGCAGGCCGAGCAGCTTGCCCACCTTGTCGAACGCTTCGCCCGCCGCGTCGTCGAGCGTGCCGCCCAGCCGCCGGTACTGCCGGAACCCGGCCACGTCCACCAGAAGCGTGTGTCCGCCGCTGACGACCAACCCGACCGAGGGCCGCAACCCGTCCGGGTGTCCGAAGAACGGTGAGAGCAGGTGCCCCTCCAGGTGGTTGACGCCGAGGAACGGCTTTCCCTGCCCCAGCGCCAGCCCCTTGGCCACCGCCGCGCCGATCATCAGCGAACTCGCCAGCCCCGGCCCCGACGTGGCGGCGAAAGCGTCCACTTCTGCCAGCGTGACGCCTGCCTTGGCCAGCGTGTGGTCAAGCAGCGGCGGCAGCTCGCGCAGGTGCTGACGCGAGGCGGCCTCGGGCACGACGCCGCCGTAGAGCGTGTGCAGATCGATCTGCGAGGCGACCTCGCTGGCGAGGAGTTCGTCGCGTCCGCGCAGAAGGGCAACGGCGGTTTCGTCGCAGGACGTCTCGATGGCGAGGATCAGCGCGCTCAATCCTTCTGGAACAGGTAAATGCCATCTCCTGGCGGCCACGCTTTGGCCGCCGCGAGGTGATGGCCAGGACACGGTTGTAGAGGCGCGGGTTTCCCGGCGACCGGCGGTTGGGAGGAATCTTCTTCTGGCGGGCGGCGATGCCACTGGCCTAACAGGAGGCAGCGCAAAAACCACGCGGCTTTGTCGAGCATCTTCAACCGTGGAAAGCGCGCCAGCGCCGCCGGTGGCACCCCACCGTTGCAGACATCACAGAGACGCTGTTTCACCTTCGTCAGCGTTTTCATCGGCTCGAAACCTTCCCGTTTATTTTTTCGACGCTACCTGCTGCCGGTAGATCATCATGCCCTTGAGCGCATCCAGTGCGCGCTCCAACTGCGGGTCGCCCGCGTCGCCGAAGTCCTTTTTCACGGCAGGATCGTCCCCGGCCTGGTCGGCGTTGGCGCGCCGGGCCATCAGCGCGCGTTCTTGGTCCGTGGTCAACGTCGCGCGGATTGTCGGCGTGACACCGTGCTGGTGGATCACCTGCTTGCTGGGCGTGAAATATTTGGCCGTGGTCAACCGCACCGCCGAGCCATCCGGCAGGCTGATGACGCTCTGCACGCTGCCCTTGCCGAAGGTCGTCTCGCCGACCAGGATCGCCCGGTTGAGGTCCTTGAGCGCCCCGGCGACGATCTCCGCGCCGCTGGCGCTGCCGCCGTTGATGAGCACGGCCACCGGGAAATCGCCCCGGGGCTTGGCCGTCGTGCTCGTGCGGTATTCCTTGCGCGAGGACGGCGTGCGGCCCTCGGTGTAAACGACCATCGTGTTCGGCGGCACGAACTGCCCGCACACGTCCACGGCGCTGTTGA
This sequence comes from uncultured Chthoniobacterales bacterium, assembly GCA_964247665.1. Taxonomy (GTDB): domain Bacteria; phylum Verrucomicrobiota; class Verrucomicrobiia; order Chthoniobacterales; family SZAS-18; genus CAHJWO01. Next base: position 15,168 of record CAXTVY010000024.1, read on the forward strand.
GCAACCCGCCCGGGTTGTTGCGCAGGTCGAGCACCAGCGCCTCCGCGCCCTGCTTCTGCAAATCGTCCAACCGTTTGGCGAGGTCTTCCGCCGTCGGCTCGTTGAACTGGATGATCCGCACGTAGCCCACCTTGTACGGGCCGGTCAGGTTGCCGTCGATGAGGTGCGCGTCCTTGACGCTATCCACCTTGATTTCCGTGCGGACCATCGTGAAGTCGCGGATCTCCTTGCTGGAGGGCCGCAGGATTTGCATGGTGATGCTGTCGCCCGGCTTGCCCTTGAGCGCCGTGACGGCGTCGGAGAGCTGCATCTTCTCGGTGGTCGCGCCGTTGATCTTGAGGATCTGGTCGCCGCTGAGCAGCCCGGCCTTGGCGGCGGGGGTGTCCTCCATGGTCGAGACGACGATGAGCACGCCGTCCTTGGCCGAGACGACCAGACCCAGGCCGTCGTAGCGGCTGCGGGTATCGTCCTGCATGTCCTTGAAGCTGTCGGGCTCCATGAACTGGCTGTGGGGGTCCAGACCGCTGAGCATCCCGCGCAGGGCGTTGTAGGTCAGGGCGCGGAAATCGACTTTGTCCTCGTCCACGTAGTCCTGGCGGACCAGTTGGAGGACCTTGGTGAAGATCGTCAGGCACGAATAAACGCTGTTTTCCTTGGCGGCGGCATTATCGACCGTGGGCGGCGGGATTTCCGGGGTCGCGACGGCGGGAGAGGTGCTGCCGGTATCCGGCGGTGCCGGAGCCTGGGCCCGCGCCGGGATGGGCGTGACGAGAGCCGGGGAGAGGGTCAGGCCGAGGGCCGCCAGCCAGGCCGCGCCGGAGCGGGGAAAGCGTTTCATGCTGGCGGCGATACTAGCACAGCGGCCAGGGGAACACAAAGAAGGCGGAACCAGAAAAGGCAGAAGGCAGAAGGCGGAAGGATGCAGGATGCAGGATGCAGGATGCAGGATGCAGGATGCAGGATGCAGGATGCAGAGCCACGCTGTTCCTGCTTGCCTTGGTTCGTGTCTTCTCCCTCCCTGCTGCTACTCCTCCGGGCTCTGTGTTCTCTGTGTCCTCTGCGTTAAGGTTCCGCGTTCCTGGCCTGACCGTCCGCCCTCGCGCTTGGCATCCTTCCGCCCTCCGCCCTCCGCCCTCCGCCTTCGGCATGTAAAAGGGCGCTGTCCTTGCGGACAGCGCCCTCTGACACACGATGCTCATTCGAGCGGGCGGTCCCGTGGGACCGCTAGCCCAGCCGTAGATCGTTACTGCACGGTCTGGCTGACGGCCGTCTGGGCGTTGATGAACCCGTAACCGTCAAGCGGCGAGTAACCCGCGCCGATGTTGTTCTTGATGACACCGCTGAACGTGCCGCCATCCGCGGTCGTCCCGCTGAAGGTCATCCCGTTGGTGATCACCGTGCCTTCGGGGTACAACACACCGCCGCCAAAGATGTCGGCGACGTAGTAGGCCCCCGCCGCCGCGGACGGAACGATGACGCCCGTGTTACCGGTGGCCGAGGTGCGCCCCACGCCGCGTCCGACGCCGAAGCGCAGGACCTGGCCGCCGGTGAGACTACCCGCAGGAATCGCCAGCGTCATCGTGTAGAACTCGGTCACGACCGCGCTCGACGAATTGCTGTACGTGGCCGTTGCCCCCTGCACCCCGTTGCCCAACGTGAACAGCTTCGCGGCGGTCCTGAATACCGCGCCTGGCAGGCTGTTCTCGAAGTAGGTGGCCGTGCCGCCCGGCGTCGTGGAACTGACCGGGGAATACGTCACCCCGTTGTCGCCGCCACTCACGTTGCCTGCCGTCGCGGCCGTGCCGCCCGGATTGAACACAAAGCTCGTCACGCTGCTGTTGCCGATGTAGTTGATGGCGAACGCATTGTTGTCGTTCAAGCCAACCCCCGTGGTCGAAGCGTTATCGCTGTTGATCGTGATCGTCACCTTGCCGCCGGTGGACACCTTGGCAGTGCCGCTCGCGTAGTTCGGGTCGAGGTCATGCGGGAACGTGCTGCGCTCCAGCAGACTGGTCATCTGCGCCGGGGTGAGGCTGCGTCGGCCGCCGTGCGCCTGGAGGACCAGGGCACCGATGGCCGCCGCGTGCGGACCCGCCGCGCTGGTGCCCGAGAAGTTTCCGTTGGTATCCGGGTCGCTGCTCGAATCACTGGCGAAGTAACTGTTCATGTTCGACGACACGTTCGCCGCGTCAGCCGCCGCGAGGTGCGGTTGCAGCCGGACTTCCGGCGTGGGCAGGCGGTTGTTGCTCTTGTCGTAGTAGATCGTCACCGGACCGGGCGAGGAGAAATACTCCGGCAGGCTCGGACGGAAGACACTGACCGCGGCCATGCCGTTGCAGCTTTCCGCCATGGCGTGGCCGCCCGTGGTCGCCGTGGTATACGTGAAGTACTCCGCCGGCCCGAGGCCACCCGCGCCGTTGCCGGGGATGACGTAGCGCACTTCGGTCGCCACGTTCGGGCCGGTGGGCACGTTCGCGCGGGCGATGACAAATTGCACCTGCGTCGCGCCGGTCGTGGTCGGCACGGTCAGGCCCAACTGGATCGGCAGGAAGGTCGCCAGCGCGTTTTGCGTCAGCGAACTGGCCGGGATGTATTTGCCGTTCATGTCGAACACCAGCAGGCTGATCTGCGTCTGGACGGTGTTGCCCGCGTAACCGGTCGTGGAATACAGGTTCAGGGTGAAGGCACCCATCGTCTGGTCAAAGGCGCCAACCGTCACCTTGTAACCCGTGCCCGTGACCGGTGCCTGGAAGCGCACCACCTCGTCCACCGCGTTGTCCTGCCGGGGAACGACGATGGTCCCGTCGGGGGCCGTGATCGTGATGGCACCGTCGAAACCGTCGCCGTTGGCGACTTCGTCCAGCTCGTAGATCGTCCCGGCCGTCAGCGACGGGGTGATCGTGTAGGTGTAGGCATTGTCCGTGGTCGTCGCGTAATTGCCGTTCTGGGTGTAGATGAGCGACAGGCCGGTCGGCACCGCCGTCTGGTCGTAGGGCTCGTTCCATTGGAGCACGGTGTCCGTCGTGCCGTTGGCGGGATCGTTCACCGTCTGCGCCACGTCCAACGCCCCGGGGGCGGGGTTGAAGTTGTGGAACCCACCCGCGTAGAGGTTGGCCGGCACGTTGGCCAGGTTGATGTTCGTTCCGGCGAGCGCCGTGTTGCCGGCGGCGGCCGTCAGGCCCGTGCCATTGGGCACGAAGCGCAGCGGGGAGTCGTACCCGTTGGTGCCGATGTCGTTGCCTGCGGAGGAGAAGTACGCCACGCCCGCTGCGCTGGCGTCATCGACGCCCTGCCCGATGATGCCGTCCTGGAAGTAAGGCTCGTCGAAGTAGCCCACGTCGTCGCAGATCGTGTCCGCGGCGAACGTCTGGCCAGGATTCGTGTAACCCGCGATGCCCGCCAGTCCGCGGATGTTGTTGGCGAAGCCAACCTCGCCCGTGTCCGCCGTGCCGAAGGCGATGGTGGCCTTGGGAGCCATCTTGTAAACGATCTGGCACATGCCGCGGCCTTCGTCGTCGCTCGCCGTACTGGAAAGATCATCCTGGAAGACGTAAACCGGCGTCGTGTTGACCGGGTTGCTGGCAGAGCCGGGCAGGTCGAAGTTGGCCACGTCCGTGCTCGCGGGCTTCGCGGTGTGCGCGTTGAAGCTGTTGGAAACACAGGCGACCTGCATCCCCTGGCCCTCGTAGTCCAGCGTGGCGGAAGGGTTGTAGAACTTGTTGACCTGATCGACGCGGTGCTGCGTCACGCCCTGGTCGAAGTCCGTGCCCAGCTTGTTGAGCACCTCACCGACGATGGCGTTGCCACCACCGGTCACCAGCGCCTTTTGCAGGATGCTCTTGCGGTGGTAGGGCTGCATTTCCAGGATGACCGTGGCCACGCCGGGCATCTGCGCCAGCGCTGCCATGTCTTCGAGCGCCACATGGGCGTCCATGACGCCCGTGCCATGGAAGGAGGGATCGGAAGCCACGGCGCTAAAGGAAGGAATGGTGGCCTTGAGCGACTTGCGCAGGGCCGTGAACGGCAGCGTGCCGTTCCCGTAAACGCGCACCATGAAGCGGCCGGTGCTGTCCTTGATGGCGAGGTCGGCCGTCACGGCAGCCTGGTGATTGGAGTACGCGCGCCCATCGGCGGCGGCGAAGCTCCTGAGCTTGCCGCTGGTGTAGGCCGGTGCCTGGACTTCGAGTTGACTGCTCACCAACCGGTCGAGGCCGTTACCCAGGTTGGCGGGCACCGGCGTGGCGCGGAGGGTGCCGCTCGCCAGGGCGAGCGCGCTGCAAGCGGTGAAGGCGAACGGCAGCACGCGCTGACGGCCGCGGACGATGGCTTTACGTTTGGGCGATGGAATCATTGAATTATCGAGGTGTGGCAACTGCGACGGAACTCAAAGAAGACACGTCCATATCCCTCCCCCGGGAATTTCCAAACCTGCGGGAAGAATCCGTCCATTAAAACCCTTGATCTCTTCCACTTCCCCGTGACTGAACGGGACAGTGGCGTCCGCCAAATCTGCCGCCCATGAAAGCGGGGTGGCCCGGTTCCTGCAAGCACCAATTCCAACTTTGCATACGCCGGAAGCGGGCCAGATTTTGTGCGCTGAAAACGAGAAGTGAGTCGCAACGGTGCGAAACAACGATCTTTGGAAGCTACACTCTGAAAATATCTTGCAAAAATGTTCCCGCTCCGCAATGCCCGGGGCCCGGTCATTCCCGGGCAGGCAATGAAGGCGAGTCGCAGACCCGGCTAGCCTTGCGCCGCAAATTTCTTGTGTCCGGCGCGGAGCAACGCCGCTCACGCCGAAGAATCGGAATGGCCCGGTGCGGGGCCCTAAACGGCGCTCCTCCCGCACACTTCCGGGTGGATGCCAGACTAACCAACCCGCGCGCAAGGCGGGTGTGGCCGCCCTGTCACCGGCCGCCAGCCACCGGCAGCCCCGCTTCCCCGGAGTTCACGACCGCTCCCACGGGCACCGTGGCACCAGGGCCGCCGCCGTTACGCCCGGTGGTTTGCGCGTGCCGCCAGCAGGCCAGCGCCAGGAAGGCGGCATCGAGGATCAACAGGCCCGCCACGTACCCTTCCCCGCCCACGCCCCGGCCGTAGGAATGCAGGCCCTTGCCCAGCCAGAAGTTCACCCCGTACCATGCCATGACCACCGCCGCGAAACACGCCACGCTGGCCACGGCGAGGCCGAACTGGCCCCACCACCCGGCGATCCGCCCGTGGATGGCCACGATGTAACACAGGAACGTGATGAACGCCCACGTCTCCTTCGGGTCCCAGCCCCAGTAGCGGCCCCAGGAATAGTTGGCCCACACCGCCCCCAGGATCGTGCCCACGGCCAGGAGCAGCACGCCCAGTTGCAGCACCCGGTAGAGCCAGAAGTGCAGCGCGTGGTCGCGGCGCGCCCCGGCGGGGTCGAGAATGTAGCGCGCCAGCAGGATGTGGCCGAAGCCCATCGCCAGCGCGAACGCCCCGTAAGAGGCCGTCTCGGTCAACACGTGGGTGGCCAGCCAGAAGTTGTCGCGCAGCACGGGCTGGAGCGGCTCGATGGAGCCCGGCACGGCCACGGGGATTTGCTGGACCAGCAGGAGCACCAAACAGCCCACAGGCAAAGCCGCGAGCAGGTAGGGCGTCGCGCGGTAGAGGGCGAAGAAGATGAAGCCCAGGGCCACCACGACGAACGCCACCCAGATCATGGATTCGTACATGTTCGTCACGGGCGGACGGCCCGCCACGGCGCAACGCAGGGCAATGCCCGTCGCGTGCATCGCCAACCCCGCGAGCCCCGCCCCGATGCCGCCCCAGCGCAAGGCGCGCCGCAGCCCGTGGCGGCCCTCGCCACCGGCGAGGAGCAGCAGGAAGCCGCCCGCGTAGAGCAGCGACGCCCAGGGGAACGCGCCCAGGTGGTTGTAAGCCCGCTCGGTGGAAAGCGCGCTGTCGGCAGGGTAGATCGCCGGGTTCAACGAGCGCAGACCGGCACGCAGATTGCGCGCGGCGAGGTTGAACTTGAAGCTGTCGCCGGCCTCGTAGGCCCCGACAGCGTCGCGCAGGGTCTGGAGCACCGGGGCGAAGCGGGCCTCGCCGTAGACGTTGGACGCCTCCGGCGGCACGAGCCACGCACCCCGGGCGGTGGCCTCCCCACGCGAGACGGACGCCGTCGCGGCAGCCATGTCGGCGGCGGAGGTGACGACGCGCTCCCCGCTCCGGAGCGGCGGCGCGATGACCAGCGCCTCGCCGGTGAGCAGGCGGTTGAAAAGCACCAGGCGGCTGCTGACGTTCTCGACTTCCTGCTGCTCGCGGGAGAGCTGCGGGTCGCGCACCCGGGCACGCAGGGCGCGGATGTCCGTAGCCATCTGCAAGAGCTTGGGCAGGGCGGACAGTTCATTGTAGGAGAAGCGCTTGCGCGCCCCGTCGAGCCCGAGTTGGACCACCAGCGGCCGGTAGTTGACCAGCACGAGCGGTTCGGCCTTCCAAACGTGGTCGGCCGGTTCACTGACCAGCACCGAGAGCAGAAAATCGTTCGGGTGCCAGACACGGCCCGCGTGGTCCTTGTACACGGCGATGCCCATGAACGAGCCGCCCGTCAGGCGCAGCAGCGATTCGCGCGCGTAGGTGTCGATAGGCTTGCGGCGGCCATCGTCCTGGATGGCCAAGAGGGACCACTGCTTGAAGTCGTCCTCCGTCAATGGGGCGGCGCGCAGGGCGGTCAGGGGCGCGGCGGCGAACAGGGCCAGCAGGCAGAACCAGAGCGCGACGCCGGGCAGGCGGCGGCGGGAGACGGGATGTTTCATTTCGGCGGAACCGGTGGGATGTCGGCAGGATTCGGTGACGGTGGCAGCGGGCGAGGGAAATCCGCGCTGTACCATCGGATTGAACGCCTAAAATTCAAGGTGGGCTGCGTGGGACGCGACGGGAAGGCAGGAGATTCAGCCGCAAAAAGCGCAAAAAACACGGCAGTTCAGTGCATGGACTGGACGAAGCACCCCTTCGCAGACCAATGCATTCCAAATACGACCTGGGAACAATAAGCATCCTGCATCCTTCCGACTTCCCCCTTGACTCTGCTTCGCTTCCAGCCAAAGGTCGGCCCAGTTCTTTTGCAGAAACCATGTCCGTGGACGGTGCCGATGGAATCCCGTGAAAACCGGGAGCAGTCGCGCTGCTGTAACTGGAGACGACTCCCCAATGTAGCCAATCTTCGAGCCATCGAGGGTGAAGGCGGGGAGGAGGATGGACGACCGGGCTCGCTCTAATCAGAAGAGCCCGGGCCGTCCGAGAAACCAGGAGTCAGAACACTTCGCCCGTCCACTCTCATTCGTCCGGCCCCGCGTGTGCGGGACAACCGGGCGGCAAAACTTCTTCGCCAAAAAGAAGCAATGAGGGATCAGTGGGACGCTTTTGCCGCCGTCGGGTCCGGCCCGTTTTGTTTTCAAAACGCCGTCCCGTCTGGCGTCGGGGTGTCGCCTGCTCTCTTATCGACCCGAAAATAGGAGATCAGATGAAACCACAGAATCCATTCCCGTCCATCACCGGTGCGCTGCTGCTCGGTGCCGCCCTTGCTTCCCTGGCCGACGCCCCCCGCGCCTCTGCGCAGGCGCTCGGCTACGCCACCCAGGTCCTCGACTACACGGCTGGGACCGGCGTTGGCACGTACACCAATTCCGCCTCCGCCCTGGGCAAACCGGGTGGCAACGTGGGCAGCGGCACGCTCAACCCGTTTTCACCCAACTACGCCGGGTCGGAACTCACCGGCATCGGCATGAGCGGCCAGTTGACGCTCCAACTTTCCAACTTCGTCACCGTCGGCGCGGCGGGCACGCGCGAAATCGGCTTCTACGGCAACGTGGGCCTCATCAACACGGGGACCACCGGCGCTCCGGCCGCCGGTAATCCCGCCACGGTGTTCGGGCTGCGCAGCGTGCTCGTTTCCGTCAGCGCGGACGGGATCAACTACGTTGCCGTCAACGGCGGGGCGGCCATCACCTCCACGCTGCCCGCCAACTACTACACGAACGCAGACACGACGAACGTCAACGCCCCTCCCCCTGCCAATCCGACGCTGGCGGACTTCGGCCAACCCTTCATGGGATCTCTGGCGGATTTCAACGGCGAGTCCTACGCGCAGACGCTCACCACGCTCAACGGTTCGGCAGGCGGCACGTGGCTGGACCTCAGTGCCACGGGGCTGAGCCAAGTCGGATTCATCCGCTTCAGCGAGCCCGCCACTGGCGGCGCGAACGGCGGGGTCTTCTACCTCAACGGCGTGAGTAGCAACGAGGCACTGCTTGGCTCCGGCGTGCCCGAGCCGGGAACGTGGGCGCTGCTGGCCGTGGCGCTGGCTGGCGGTGCGGGGTTGCTGGCTCGGTCCCGGCGCGGAAAGTTAGTGGCGTGGGCAGGTGTTGTGCTGGCCGGAGCGGCCTTCCTGCCGTCCACGGGCCGGGCACAACTCCTTGGCAGCCTCACGGAAGGCTCGCCCAGCCTGCCCAACACCTATTATCTGACGGTCCAGTTCGCTAACGGGCACTATTATGACTTCACTCTCTACACGAGCGTCGCCTCGTTCAACGGGACGGACTTCATCAACACGGTGGCGGCCGGATCGCAGGGCACGTCGCTGGTACTGACGTTGGACCAAGAATTATATGGAGGCACCAGCACTTACCTCAATGGTGCGAGCGTGAACACCGATACGAACAGCGGGTTCGAGAACAACGGTTACTGGGCTTACTGGAACGGCAGCGCAAGCGACCCCGTGCAGTGGAGCTTCTCGCAGGTCGGCGAGGATACCCGCGACCCGTCCCTGACCACCGGGATGGCTGACGGCTGGGTGTTCGGCAACGACGCGGATGGCACAATGCCGCCGACGGCGGTATCCTTCGCCGTGCCTGAGCCCTCGACCTGGGCGCTGGCGGCCCTGGGGCTGGCGGTGGGAGGCGGGCTTGCGATCCGCCGGCGGGAGCGGTTCGTGGCGTGAACGTCAAACTACTGCGAAGCGTTCCGAGCCGCCGCCGCAGACGCGGCGGGGAATTGCTTCGCGCGTTCACGCTGGTCGAGTTGCTCGTGGTCATCGCCATCGTGGCGGTGCTCGCGGGCCTGGCGCTGCCGGTGTACCAGAGCGTGCAGCTCAGCGCCTCGCAGGCCGTGGCGGTCAGTGCGTTGCGCCAGTGCAGCGTGGCCGGGCAGATGTACCTGAGCGACAACCGCAACGTGTACTGGCCGTTCCGGGCCAACGTGGCGGGCGGCACGCAATATTGGTTCGGCTACGAGACGTTCGCCGATGCAAACCTGCCCGAGGGCCAGCGGACCATCAATTACGATCTCGGCGTGCTCGGGCCCTACAGCGGCGGCCTGCACGACGTGCATCCCGACCCGCAGTTCACGCACATGGGCGCGACGTTCAAGCCCAAGTTCCAGAACGGGTATTTTCCTTATGGCTACAACGACCTGTTGTCAGGCACGTCGCAACTGATGATTCCGGCGCTGCACCAGCGCGTGGTATTCGCCACGTCCGCGCAGGTGAACACGTTCCAGGCCCCGGCGTCGCCCACCCACCCGATGCTGGAGGAATTCTACATGGTGGACAACACGAACGTGACAGCGAGCTTCCGTTACCACGGCCAGGCGTTGTGCGCGTTCGCGGACGGCAGCACGGGCTTCCTCCCGCCCGCGCCGGGCACGCAGGACGCGCGGCTGCCCGGCGGCGGCGTGGCCAAGCTGCCGGTGGCCGTACTACAGTAGAGGAGAGAACCCCGCGCCCCCTCCCGTCCTCCCTACAGCCTCGGCACCGTGATGCCGCGCTGCTTCATGTACTTGCCCGCGCGGTCGGCGTAGGAAACCTCGCAGACGCTCTCCGCCTTGAGGAAGATCACCTGGGCCAACCCTTCGTGGGCATAGATGCGCGCGGGCAAAGGTGTCGTGTTGGAAATCTCCAGCGTCACGTGCCCCTCCCACTCGGGCTCGAAGGGCGTCACGTTGACGATGATCCCGCACCGCGCATACGTCGATTTCCCCAGGCAAATCGTCAGGATGTCGCGCGGGATGCGGAAATATTCCACCGAGCGCGCCAGCGCGAACGAATTGGGCGGCACGATGCAAACGTCCGTGCGCATGTCCACGAAGCTCTGCGCGTCGAACGCCTTGGGATCGACCACCGTGTTGAACACGTTCGTGAACACCTTGAATTCGTCGCTCACCCGCAGATCGTAGCCGTAGCTGCTCAATCCATATGAGATGACCCCGCGCGTCTCGCGGTCGCCGGAGCGGGAGGAATGGGGATCGCTGGCGGCGGCGGGGTCCTCGGGCGCGATGCGCATGGCGCCGATGCCCTCCTCCCGGGGTGCGGCGGGGTCGGCAGACGGCGGCGACTGGCGCACCTGCCGGTCGGCGAACGGCGCGATCATGCCGTGTTCGAGGGCCATGTGGCGAATCCAGGTGTCGGGTTGTACTCCCATGTCAGAGAAAGGCGGAAGGCGGAAGGCGGAAGGCGGAAGGCGGAGGGCGGAAACTGCGAGCCAGCGTACTGGCGGGCGGCGACGGGTGGCAAGCGTCAAAGTCCCCCTCGGGCTGGACTTTGGTTCTGCTGGCGGCACGCAGACAGTGGCGCAGCTTCAAAATAATCGCTCCAACATAGGGTTAGCCACCAGCGTTGACTTTCGCCTTTCCAGGTCATTTAACCAGAAGAGAACCTTTCATCCATGCCACCACTCCACCAGCTTTCCACCGCTCAGTTGCGTCAGGCCCTTCAACTGAGCGAGCAGATTGACACGATGCAGCGGAAGCTCGAAGCGATCCTCGGCGGGCCGGAGCCGGTCGAGTCAGGGGCAGCGGGGGCGAAGGCGAAGGGCAAGGGAGGACGCGGGGGCAAGCGCACGATGTCGGTCGAAGGACGCGAGAAGATCGCCGCGGCGGCGCGGGCGCGCTGGGCGAAAGTCAAGGCGGGTGCCGGCAAGCCCTCGGCCTCGGCCGCCAAGCCGGGCAAAACCCGGACCGTGGCCGCGAAGCCCGGCCACCCGGCCAGGAAAGCGGCGGCCCCCAAGAAGCGCGGCGGCCTGAGCGATGAAGGCCGGGCGAAGCTCTCCGCCTCCATGAAGGCGCGGTGGGAGGCCCGCAAGAAGGGCACGGCGGCATAAGGGCGGCTTGCCGGTCCACGCACAGGCGCGGGCCCTTGCCCCCGGAGATACAGCCTCCCGGCGCGGGCGGCTCGAATCTGTAGCATGACTTCCCTCCCCTCGCGCCCCCGCGCGTTCGTCTTGGTATCGGTCGCCGGGCTCGGCCTCGTGTTCTGTGGACCACAGGCTGTCCTGCTCTCTCACGCCGCCGCCCAGACCGTCGATGGCGCGCCGGTGCTCGCTCCCACCCCGGCCACCCAGCCCGCCCGGGATGGCATCCACACCGCGGAGACGCCCCATTCGGACGCGAAAAGCCGCCGCCTCGCCCCGTACAATACATTCTACATCATGAGCTACGTCTCGGCGAGGACCGGTGACGGTGTGGACGGTTTTGTGCCCGGACAGGAGGTGCACCTCGTCGATGTCAACCGCGACAAACACACGCTGGTAGTCACGGACGGGCACGCGCAGATCGAACTGGGCCCCGAGCAGCTCACGAACGACCTGGACATTGCTGCCATGGTGCGCCAGAAGGATCAGGCCGGTCAGGCGCGGATTGCCGAGTACCAGCAGGCCGAGCAGGCGGCCTACCGGAAGTACGAGCGTGAACAGGTCGAAGCCTCTGCCCAGGACGTTAGCCGGATCAACCGCGAGCAGGCGGCTGCATCAACCATCGGATCGACGGGCTTCGCCCCGCAGACCAACCAGTCCTCGCAAACCGCACAGGCAGATTCCGCCGCGCAGCCGGCGGACGCCGCCGTGGCCAGCGTGGATGGCGGCTACTATGGCCAGGGCGGCTACGGCTACGGCAGCCCCTACGGTTATTTCTCCGGCGGCACGAGCACCGACCGCCGTGTGGATCGCAACGGCACAGGCACCGGCCGGGGCTCGACCGAATCGGGCGCGGGGGCAGCGGGAACCAACACCGGCTCGAATACCCCTGCCACGAATCCCTCCACCGTTGGCACGGCGGGATCAGCTACGGCGGGTGCCCCCGCTGCACCCACCGGCGGGGAGCGGGCGAGCGGCGGCAGTGGCGGCGCGAGGCACTAATTTCAGCAACACGGCGGGCGGGGCGGTTTGAACCCGCGCCGCCCGGGTGGCCGGGACAGCTCCGCACGCGCTTACTTCGAGATGATCTGGCCTGTGTTGTTCACGTAGAAGTAGCGCACGCCGTTCGTGTTGTAGTGGCCCGGGTTGCCCGCGTCCGGGTAGTAGTACACCACCGAGTTCAGGCTGAAGTCGTACAGGTACGGGAACGGGAACGA
>CAXTVY010000025.1:0-4847 GCA_964247665.1 uncultured Chthoniobacterales bacterium
CTATGTGCTGGTCAACTTCCGGCCCGTGGTCACCAGCAAGAACTGGCGCATCGATTGCGGCGTGGCCGGGTACGACAACCGTCTCGGACTGCCGCCTTTTTTCCCGACACGGCTGCGGTTCGAAGACTATATCTACCGCCTGTGGGTGCAACAGGCGGGGCTAGCCAGCGCGCACGTGGACGCCGCGCAAAATCACATGAAGAACAACTACATGCGCAATCCCTTGGCGACGGAGGTCTTCAACGAGGAACTGTGCAGCCTGCTCAAGCGGAAGATCAAAGATAGCGTATACCAGCGCGACGATCTCTTCATCAAGTTCCACTATCAAGGCGAGGTGACTCTCCAGGATTCGGAAGAGATCCTCGCGCGGATCGCCGGGGTCCATGCGCAGGTGCTCGCCGCCCTACCCGCCGCCCAGGGAGAAGAACGGCGACAAGCCCTCCAGCTCTTTGCGGACAGCCTCTCAAAAGCGTTCTACGGCTTCGAGCCGGATTTTTTCCAGCAGAATGTCAGCCGCATCGTGGATGACGTGGTCAGCCAGATTCACGCCTCGCTCGAAATCTGGCCGACGCTGGTGGAAGTTTGTTATTACTACAAGGACAAGAAGCCACTCCCACAAATCCGGGTCAAGAACAAGCGGCTGGAAACTCATCGCTGACAATTCTTCCTGGTGCAGGTGGCATTGCAGCTCGTCGGCTTCCGCATCTGCCGCACGAGTCCGCCCGCACAGCCAAGCGTTTTATGATTACCGATTCACCGACGAACTATGGCGAACCCACGCGGCGCAAGGCGGAAGATTTCCTGGCGCTCATCCACCAGCAGAAGCAAGGCAAGCTCAAGATCTATCTGGGGGCATGTGCGGGAGTCGGTAAAACTTTCCAGATGCTCGCCGAGGGTAACCGGCTCAAGAAGCGCGGCGTCGACGTGGTGATCGGCTACGTGGAGCCCCACGCCCGCCCCGAGACGACGGCGCAAATTGGTGAACTGGATATCATCCCGCCGATTGTCACCCAATACAAAGGAGTTGAATTGCGCGAAATGGATACCGCCGCGGTCATCGCGCGGGCTCCCATGGTCGCACTGGTGGACGAACTCGCCCACACCAACGCGCCGGGCAGCAAAACCAGAAAGCGCTACGAGGATGTGGAAGACCTGCTGGCGGCAGGCATTAACATTATTAGCACGCTCAACATCCAACACCTCGAAAGTCTCTACAACGTGGTCGAAGGCGCGACCGGCGTGCGGGTGAAAGAGCGCATCCCGGACGAGTTCCTCACGCGCGCCGACCAGATCGTGAACATCGACCTGCCCGCGGAAGATCTCATCGAACGTCTACAGGCGGGCAAGATTTACGCGCCGGACCGGGTGGCGCAAGCCCTCACGAACTTCTTCACCCCGCAGAACCTCACGCGGCTGCGGGAGATGGCTTTGAGTGAAAGCGCCAATTTCCTGGACCGCCGCCAACGCGCCGAGGAATCGTCTACGCAGGAACACGTCCCCGGCGGGGTAGGTCAGGTGGCGGTGGCTCTGAGCAGCGGCGGCCCTGATCCCGGGGCCATTTTGCGCAAGACGGCGCGCTTGGCTTCGCAGCTCAACGCGCCATGGTACGCCGTTTATGTGCGCACGCCCGGGGAAGCACCCCGGGTCATTACCGCCGAGGCCCAGCGCGCCATCAGCGAGACGCTGGAAACGGCGCAACGCATGGGAGGCATGGTCATCGTGCTCAAGCGCGAGGGGGTAGCGGCAGCGCTCGTCGATTTTGCCCGGGAGTACGGTGTCACCCACTTTGTGGTCGGGCGGCCTGGCGAACGTCCATTTTGGCGGCGCTGGCGACCTTCTCTTCACGAACAACTTCTCCATGACCTGAAAAACGTCGATCTGGTGGTAGTTTAGCGCCAACATTCGACCTCATCTCATCAGCTCAAGGGCAGACATCCATCTGCATGAGCGTCTTGACGCGAACAGCTAAAGCATTGCTCGGGTGATTTTGTTTAAGTAGCCGCCGTGCTTGCAAAAGCTGTGCGCCTCGTTGGTGCGCACCCAGAGCGTCTTGTGCTGGACCACCGCTCTTCCTGCTGCCGTCCCTGCCGACTGTGCCTGCCCCACGGCCACGCAAACCAGCCACACCACGGCAAACGCGCTGCTACCGAGGGCGAATGTCTTGAATTTCATGGCTGGGTTCGTTGTTGGGGAATAAGGGAAAAATACATGGCCAAGTCCGGGTGCAACCCTAGCTGCCCGGAGGTTTCGGTGTCCGCTTGGCGAGCTTCTGCAAACGCGGCTTGGCTTCCACAGCTTCCGGGGAATCCGGGTACTTGGCGATCAGTTCTTGCAACGCGGCACGCTCGTGGGGTTCGTCGTCGATGCCGGCGTAGGAACCGGCGCTGCCCAGCAGGGCGGGCGGCATGAGAAACCCTCGCTCGGGTGTATAAACAGGCACGTGCAGAAAAGCCAGCAAGGCATCCCGGTAACTCCGCAACGCCAGATGCGCGGAACCGATGGCCAGCCAGGCCTCCGAAAGCGCGGATGGCGGCACGGTCAGGTCATGTGCCAGGGGTTCGAGTGCGGCCAGCGCCTTGTGGGGGTCTCCCCGGCGTCCGATGGCCGCCGCCTGCTTGATCTTGACCTCGCGCAGCAGGTCGGGGGGCATTCCGGCGAGGCGGGCGAGATCGTTGAGGAGTGCATCCGCCTCGCCCTCGCGCCCGAGCCGCGTCAGTGCATCGACTTGCCAGAGCGCCAGCGGGGACCACCAACTGCCAGGAATCTCGCGAAAAGGTGCGTAGTAGGCGAGGAGCGGGGTGAGTTGGCGGACGACCTCGTCCGCTTTGCCTGCATCGAGCAGACCGCTCGCCAGCTTGAGTGGCGCGGGTTCGGGGAACTCGATCTGTGCGATGTCGGCAATGGAGTAGCCGACCTCTCCCTGGCTGCCGTCTTGCGTCTGGATGCGGGAGAAAACCGTGCCGCTGGCAAGACGCAGGCCCTCACTCTGGGCGGTCTGGCCGTTCTTCAGGTGAATGGTGATGGGTTCTCCGGGCGCGGTGGGTACAAGCCATCCGCAGGCCATCACCAGCACCAGACCAGCCAACCGTTTGCAAGAGGGGAAAAGTTTCATGGTGGCGCGTTCTTTACCCGCTAGCCCGGTGCGAGTGCCTGTAACCGCCGGCGTCCCTCGTCGGTTTCCGCGAAGCCAGTGAGCTTCGGGTTGCGCAGCATCTCCTGGTAGGTCTTGATAGCCTCCTCTTTTTTGCCGAGTTTTTCCAGGCTGTCCGCGCTACCGAGATATGCCTTGGCCACCCACGGCAGGAATCGCTGGTAGGCGACGTACACCCGCTGGTAATAAGCGTTCGCCTCCGCCCAGTGCCCCTGCGTGGCTTCGATCTGCCCGAGCGAGTACGTGCAGAAAGCGGTCGTCTCGCCGCGCCATTCGCGCACGCTGGCCGACTGCTCAAAGAGTTTTTTCGCCTCGTCGAGCTTGCCCATCGCCGCCAAGGTCTTGGCTTGGCCAACCGTCAAATCCTTGAGCTTCTGGTTGGCGGCGATCTTGTCGGTTCCGTCCTTGAAGAAATCGAGTGCCTTGTCGTAGTGCCTCTTCTCGAAGGCAATCTCGCCCAATCCGGCATAGGCAAAATCCAGGTCTTCGCTCTTTGGGTAATTGTCCATGAGGGCTTGGTAGAAGGGGGCAGCCGCGTCGGGTTTACCCGCGCCCAGGAGGGCGTCGCCAACCATGCCCAGGATCGTCGGGCTGAGGTCAGCCGGCTTGAATTTTGCGGCGATGGCCAGCAGGTTGCGCTCGACCTCGGCTGGCTGGCGGCGCAGCCGGGCGAGTTGCGCCTTCGCGTAGAGAATGCGCGCCTGCGCGGTCGGTGACCGGTCGGTCAGCGACGCGCCGAGTAAGCCGTCGAGTTCTGCGCCGGGGTCCGGGGCCGGTGTGACGGCAGGGGCCAGTGTGACCGTCGGGGCAGGTGTGACGGCGGGGGCGGACGCGACGGCAGGGGCGGGCGAGGCATCGGGACCCGCCAAGGCGGCTGCCGCCACCGGCTTCTTCCGCAGGCAGAGGGCTGCGAGTTGGTCGAGGATTTGCTCGACCGCAGTCCGGCGCGGATCATCAATGTACTTCTTGAGTGTGTCAGCCAGGAAATGTTTAGCTTCGTCCGGCTTGCCTTCCTTCAGCTTCGCCTGCCCAATCTGCGCGAGCGCCGTCACCACGGTCGGGT
Organism: uncultured Chthoniobacterales bacterium; assembly: GCA_964247665.1. Classification (GTDB taxonomy): domain Bacteria; phylum Verrucomicrobiota; class Verrucomicrobiia; order Chthoniobacterales; family SZAS-18; genus CAHJWO01. The sequence continues at coordinate 4,215 of CAXTVY010000025.1, forward strand.
GGTTAGGGTGCTTGGCGACGAAGTTTTGGAACATGGAGGCATCCGCTTCCCAGTCGCCGCGCTTTTGCAGGATTTTTCCCGCCGCCATCAGCGAGTAATTGAGCACCTCGTCTGATGTGGCCGTCTTGAACGACAGCTGGTAGGCAGCCAGCGCTTCGTCAGTCTTGCCGGTGGCGGCGTAGGCATCTGCCAGCAGCGCCTCGACCTCGCCTTGCTGCACATCGCGAGGATGTTCCTTGAGCCACGCCTGGGTATCCGCGATGACCTCGTCGTACTTGTTCAGCGCGTACTTGCACACGGCCCGACGGTACTTCGCGTCGCTGACATACTGGCCCGAAGGGAACCGCTTGAGATATTGGTCCGTATTGGCGAGCGCCAAGTCGTAGTGGCCGCCGAACAGGTTGGAAAGCATGAAGCGGTACGCCGCGTCCTCGGTGTGTGCACCGGAGGGAAACTCCTGGTCGTACCGGCCATACCCGTCTCTGGCCTCGTCGTATTTGCCCTCGGCGAACTGGGCGTTGGTCAGCAGGAAAGTCATCTCCTCGCGCAACGTGCTCGCCGGTTGCGCGGCGAGCATCCGGCCAAAGTACATCTCGGCCGCCTTGGGGTCGTTTTCCTTCAGCGCCGTTGCTC
>CAXTVY010000025.1:4857-27198 GCA_964247665.1 uncultured Chthoniobacterales bacterium
GCAGGTAGCCGACGGTGAACCGGTTCACGCCTTCCGGAAACTCCTTGAGATAACGGTTGCACACCTCCCGTGCCAGCGCGGCCTGGTTCACGTCCACGTAAGCCGCGATGATCCCGAAGAGCGCGGGTTCTTGGTCGGCGGGGTCCTGCGAGCGGTCGTAGCTGTCCTGGTAAGCGACGATGGCTTCCCAGGAGCGGCTCATTTGCCGACACGCGCGGCCCATGCGGTAGAGCACCTTGGGATAGGTCGTCGGCAGCTTCTCAAAGTTCTCCACGAGGCGCTGGTCTTCCGCGATGGAATTGAGCAACCGGCGGTCCGCCAGAAAATATTGGGAGGCTTCCTTCGGGTTGGCGTGGGCGGCGGCCTGGTTGGCTTCCAACCGTTTCTGCAAAGCAGCGATGCGGTCGTGCTCGATGGCAATCACCTGCTCGCGAGTACGGGTGGCACGGTAACAGATGAGGGCTTCCGTGTTGAGGTTGTCTTGGAGGTAGGCGTCTCCCTGTTCGAGCGCGACCGTGTTCAGTTCCACCACGTTTTCCAGCAGGTCGATGTTTGCCTGCACGGCGGAGAGCATCTTGAGCGCCTTGTCGGGCTGCTTCTGCCTGGCATATATCGTGACGAGCTGCATCGCACCCTGCGCGCCAACGGGTGACTTGATGCCGCCAGCAGTCAGCTTCTCCAGCGCGGCGATAGCCTTCGTGTCGTCATTTCCCTCCTTGTATGACAGGCCCTCGAGCAACAGTGCCTGTTCACCGAAAACCGGAGAATTTTCCAGCGAGACGAAGTTTTTAGCTGCCGCCGCATAATCTTTCGAGAAATAGTTGGCCTGTCCCAGGGAAAAAGTGACTTCGGCTACCCGCGCGCTTTTGGGATAGCGGGTGAGATAATTTCGGATGGCCGCGATGGCCTGCGGATATTGCTTGAGGTTGAAGTACGCGGCACCGAGCGTGAAATAAATCGGCTCCAGTTGCATGTCCAGCTTGGCTCGCTCGACCGGAGGCAAGTCTGCCGGAATTTCCTTGAGCAAGGGCTCGATGGCGGCTGCCGCGGCCTGGTAATCTCCGCGCCCAAACGCGGTCACGGCCGTGTTGTAGAGGGCTGTCGGGTCCGGCGTGGGCGCTGGCTGCTGGGCGTCGGCCGGACGAAGCGCAAGCAGCGAGGCCAACCAAGCCGCAGTGCACACACCGAACACACGGAGGACCGCCACCAAAGAGCCGCGGTCAGTCCCGCCAGAAAGATAGGACGGTGCAGGATTCATTTGAACGGACCTTTGGTTAAAAAGGGGGGATATAGGATGCTGATACCAAGCTCGGATAGATGAACCCGTTCGCAACCATCTTCATCAGGATTTTCAGACGGCGTCGCACTCGTCATCCAATCTCCTGCGCATTCGTTTTGCGGCGTTGCCAGCGAGGCGGTGCTCCCTCGCAGAGCACCCCCCGATCCTTTTCGTCGGAGCAAGTTCAATCATCCCAGCGCCAGCGGGGTTCCTTGCATCCCCATCCCGACCGGCTGGCCCATGTGCGTCAAGACAGTCGGAGCGACATCAAGAATGTCGATGTCGAGCGGCTCAGCGTGCGCGGCCACTCCCGGCGCGATCCAATTGAAGAAGCCATACTGCGCGTGATTCGCTTCGTCGGGACCCGTGTCATTGTCGAACGTGTAGATCGTATCATGGCCGAGGGTACCAACGGCACGCCAATGGAGGTCGCCGAAGATCACGATGAGATCGGGAGCAATTCCCTCGACCCGGGAATAGAGCTGCTCGGGTTTGTGCGCCACGGATGGCATGGGCAGGCCGCGGTCATCGGGGATGGCGCAAATTTTCGCCGCGAGTTCATCCCGGATTTGCTCGAAGTCGGCGGCCTCCACACAGCCCTGCGGCTCGCGGCCTTTCACGTTGAGGCAAATGCGGGCATAGTAGCCGCCTTCGCCCCAGGCACGCGTGCGCGCCCAGTCCACGTCACATTTCGAAAGCGGCGTCACGCGTGAAAAATTTTCGTCCTTCAAGACAAGCCAGCCTTCCCGGCGCAGCCATTCATTGATGCACACGCCGCCCTCCAGCCGCTTCGCGCCGTGGTCGCTGATGAGCAGAAGCGATGTTTCGCGCAGGTCGATGCCTTCCAGCAAGCGCGCAATCTCGCCGTCAAGCTGTACGTAGTAATCGTGGATCGCCGACTCGAACGGATGACCCGCCGCATATTTGCGGTGCTGCGAGTCCATGAAGTGCCAGAAAGTGTGATGGATTCTGTCACTGCCCATTTCGACCATCATGAAGAAATCGGGTGCCCGGGTCGCCAGCCATTCACGGGCGACGGTGAAGCGGCGGCGCGTCATCTCACGGATGTCGGCGAGCACGCGCTCTTTTTCCGTGGTGCGAAATTCGACCACATCGAAGATGTACTTTTCACCACCGAGCCACTGTGCGACCTGGGTCTTGAACTCGGGCGGAAACGTCCACGACACCTGATCGTTCGGCGTCAGGAAGCAACTCACCATCGCCCCGTTCACGGGTCGGACCGGAAACGTGCCCGGCACGCCTAACACGCCGCAACTTTTGCCTGCGCGCGAGAAAATGTCCCACAATCGATCCACGCGAACCCAGTCACTCGTGGCGAAACCGAGGTCGGTGTAGGTGTACTTCGTGCGGTTGCGAAAGCCGTAGATGCCGAGGGCACCCGGGTCCCGGCTCGCGGTCATGCACGACCAGGCAGGCACGGTGATCGGGGGGACGCAGCTCCGCATCCGCCCCCAGACCCCCATGCGCCGGAGCCGCGCGAAGGTCGGTAGTTCACCGAGCCAACGGTCCACGAGCGTGGGTTCGAGGCAGTCCAGACCGATGATCACTGTACGCATGAGAGAAATGCCAGCCGGGGTTCTGGAGCGAGCAGAGGTGAAAAGTACATGAAAGGACAGAAAATATTCGGAAAAATCCTCGCGCGGAGGCTAGAATCCTGCTTTTGATGCCCGCACTTACCTTGAGTTCCCCAAAGATATTCATCGTCGGCCTCGATTCTGCCACCTGGACCCTGATCCGCCCGTGGATCGCCGAAGGGCTTTTGCCAGTCCTCGCCAAGCTCGTGGAGGAAGGTGCGTCCGGGCCGCTGGAGTCTGCTTTCCCGCCGCTCACCCCGCCATCGTGGACCTCGTTCATGACCGGCAAGAACCCGGCCAAACACGGGATCTTCAATTTTCTCGAATCGCAACCCGGTAGCTACGCCATGCGCTACTCAAACGCTGGTTCGCGCCGGTCGGCCTCGATCTGGCGGCTCCTGAGCGATGCGGGTTTCACGGTCGGTTCGATCAACGTGCCGTTTACCTTCCCGCCCGAGAAAATTAACGGCTTCCAGATTTCCGGCCTCGACACCCCATCGGAGGACAGTGCTTTCATCCATCCGCCGGAACTCCGGGGCGAACTGGAACGTGCGTTCGGCCGGCTGGAAATGGACAACCTGCACCTCGGGTTCATGAACACCGATGAACGGCGGGTCCAAGTGCTCGCCAAGATGGCGGAACTCGACGAGCAATGGACACGTATTGGTCTTCATTTGCTCGAAAAGCATCCCGCCGACGTGATGATGCTCACGTACATGTCGATTGACACGGTGCAGCACCACTTCTGGCAGTACATGGATGCCGGGCACTATCTCCACGATCCGCAGGCTGATCCGGAACTTCGCGTCGCGGTGCAACGTGTTTACACCCGGCTTGACGCGGCGCTCGGAACCTTCCTATCGCGACTGCCAGCGGATGCGTCCGTTTTCGTCGTTTCCGATCACGGGGGCGGGCCGACCTCGGACCGCCGGGTCTATCTCAATCGCTATCTCGCGCAACTGGGGCTGCTCAAGTACCGCGAGGAAACGTACTCACTCGCTGGCAAGGTCAGGACGGGATTGATCCGGCTCGCAGACCGCTTGATCCGGGGCACCCTTTCTTCCAGCCAGAAGAAGAAACTCGCTGGCCGCTTTCCCGCGTTGCGCGCGAAATTTGAGGGCGCGGCAACTTCTTTCGCCAACATTGATTGGGCGCGCACAAAGGCTTACTGCTCGGAAGTGTTGGCGTCCCCGCCGAGCATCTCGATCAACCTCAAAGGCAGCAAGCCAGAAGGCATCGTCGAGCCGGCGGAGTATGAGCCGCTACGAGATTTGCTGATCGAAAAACTGGGGGAACTGCGTGACCCGCGTGACGGCACCAGCGTGATCCCGCGGGTTTACAAGCGCGAGGAAATCTTCCATGGCCCGCTGGCGGGCGAAGCGCCCGACCTCATCCTCGATTGGTGGAGCGAAGGCGCTTTCCAAACCGGGCAGAGCCTTCCGCAGGATGGAAATCTACCCGCCGTGGAAGTGTGTGAACGCAAACCGAAGTCCGAGCCCGAATGGGGCGGCACGCACCGCCTGCAAGGCATCCTCGTGGCGAAAGGTCCGGCCATCCAAAAAGGTGCCGCGACGCAGGGTGCCCGGCTCATCGACATGACGCCGACCTTCCTCCACCTACTGGGGCAAAAAATCGATGCCGACATGGACGGCCGGGTGTTGGTGGAGATGTTCACCCCCGAGTTTCTCGCCGCCCATCCGGTGGCGGCGTCGGAGGGTGCGTCCGCGGTACCGGCCAGCGCAACCGTGGCGGCGACGCCGTATTCCGCGGAAGAAGCCGCGCAGGTGGAGGAGCGTCTGAAGGCGCTCGGGTACATCGATTAATTAGGGAACATCGATCCACCATGGCCCACCACCGCATCGCAATGATCACCCCGTGCCAGTTCCCGGCGAACTACGGCTCGCCCGCCGCTGTCTTGGAGATGGCGGAGACACTGGCGAACCGTGGGCACGACGTGCACGTCATCACGTACCCGGAAGGGGAGGACATTCCCGTGGAATCTGCCAAGGTCCACCGGGTCGGGCGTGCGCGCACGGTGCACACGTCGCACGTCGGGCCGACGCTCGCGCGGCTCTGGTGGGATTTTCTGCTGATCTTCGAAACGGTGCGGGTGATCCGCCGTGAGCGGTGTGACGTGATTCACGCGCACAACTACGAAGGTTGTCTGATCGGGGTCGCCGCGAAGTTCCTCACCGGGCGGCCGTTGGTTTACAACGCGCAGAATCTGATGTCCGACGAGCTGCACACCTACCATGTGATGCCGGTCTTCATCGCAAAGATGATCGCCGGTTTTCTCGATTGGTTCGTCCCGATCTACCCGGATTACATCATCACGCTCACCCCGGAGCTGCGCGACTGGGCCATCAAGCGCGGTGTGGCGCCGGATCGCGTAGCGTTTATTGCCGTGGGAGTGCGGACGACCCTGTTGGATGGGGTCGATCCGGCAGCCGTGGAAAAACTCCGTGTGCGGTACAAAATCGGGGAGCGCCCGGTCGTCATGTACACCGGCGTCAACAACGCCTTTCAGCGGATAGACTACCTGCTGCGCGCGTTTGCGGTCGTGCGTGAAAAGATGCCTGGCGCGCTGCTGCTGGTGGTCAGTCCGCTCGACAACGAACCGGACCGCTCCGCCAACGAAGCGCTGGCCCGCGAACTCGGCGTCGATCGCGACACGATTTTCGTCGGTCCCCATGCGCGGGAAGATTTGAAGCACTACCTCTCGCTGGCGGATGTCTGCGTCGTTTCGCGTCCGGACTGCCCCGGCCAGCCGATCAAGCTGCTCAATTATATGATCATGGCAAAACCGACCGTCTGCTTCGTCGGCGGTGCGAAGGGGGTGCGCCACCCGCACGATGCGATGATCGCGCCCGACCACGACTGGCACGCCATGGGTGAGGAAATCATCGGGTTGCTGGAAGACCCGGCCCTACGCGCGCGGATCGGTGCAAACGCCCGGGAGACCTTGCTGCGTGACTTTGACTGGGACATGCTCTGCGCGAAGATGGACGTGATCTACGACCAGCTAACCTCATCCCAAGAAACATCCGTCAAAGCGGTCGGCGTCTGAGCCGATCTAACCGTAGGCTGCTGCAGACAAGCGGCGGCCCGGCTTTCGAGAAGGCTTCGTGTTTCGCACGAGGATTGCTAGGATGGATCTTGGAACGGACAGACTCCAGACACCGCGGCGAGTAGTGAGCACCGATCTAACCGTGCATCAACCCCTCTCACAAGCACCGCCGCCGCGCGCCAAACTGCTTCCCTGGATTTTAATTGCTCTCGGCTGCGTCGTGCTCGCCGTCCTCGTGGTAAAGACGTTGGTTCATGTGCGCCAGACGGATCAGGTCAAGGCTCGGGCTCTGCGTGGGCCGATCCCGATAGAGGCCGCGCCGGCGCGGGTGGCTTCCATCGAGGAAGTGGTGGGCGGAAGCGGTCAAATCGAGCAGTACACGACCCTGACCGTGTTCTCGAAGCTAGGCACGCGCATCACCGAACTGCCCGTGTTTCTCGGTGCGTTCGTGAAAACCGGCGACCTGCTTGCGAAGCTGGACGACCGCGTGCAACATGCGGCCATCGTCGCCAACCGGGCGCTGGTCGAGACAAACAAAGTGAAAGCGAAGGATTACGAAAGCGCTTTCAACCGTCTCACGGCTCTGCACGAGCGAAAAATGGCTGCCGATTATGATGTGGAAACCGCGGAAATCAGTTACATGACCGCCAAACAGGCAGTCGCGTCTGCCGAGCAGACGCTCGTGCAAGCGGAGGTCGAACTGGAATATACCGTGCTGAAGTCGCCCGTGAATGGCATCGTGATCGAGCGGCCCGCGAACCTGGGCGAGTTGGCCATCGCCAATGCGGAGGTACTCAAACTCGGCGAAATCGATGACGTTTACCTGAACGCGAAGATCGCGGAGGAACAGGTCGGGTCCGTGCGGGTGCACATGGGCGCGGAGGCGAGCTTCGATGCGTACCCCGGCGAAGTTTTTACGGGCAGCGTCGAAAAGATCGACCCGAAGACAAATGCGTCCACCCATTCGTTCTCCGTGTATGTCAAAATCCCCAATCCTGGCTGGCGGCTGCTGCCGGGCCTGAATGGTTTCGCGCGGTTGAAGCAATCCCGCCGGGTGCTCACCGTGCCGAACACGGCGGTGCTCAACCCGGTCGGCGACCACGCGAGCGTGTTCGTGATTGACTCGCAGCATCATGCGCATGAGCGCTCCGTCCGCGTCGGCGTGATGTCCGGCGCGTTGACGGAGATTCTTTTCGGATTGCAGGAAGGCGATCTGATCGCGGTTGCCGGCCAGCTTTACCTTGCTGAAAATGACGAAGTCCGCATCAATCCGGCGAGCGCGCGGCGCTGACCAGCTTCCCTTCGTCTGCGCGCTCGTGCTCTGCGCGCCGCTGCTTGCGTGCGGGCAGATGCATCCTCTCACGCTCAAAAATTGCGTCGACATTGCGGTTGGCCGCAGCCCCGACCTGCGCGCCGCCGAGTACGACATCAAGGCCGCCGGCGAAGTCATCACTTCGGCGCGCGCCGGACTGCTGCCTTCATTGAATGGCAACCTCACCGCGGAAGGGGTCACCGGCCGTCCAACGAACGTCTTCTCGCTGCTCAACGTCGTTGACGTGGAGAACAACGGCCTGCTCAACCAGTCACGGTCGGGCCTACTTGGCTTTGGGTCGGTGACGCTGAACTACAACCTGTACAAGGACGGGAGCATCTTCGGTCTCAACGACGCGCCCATCGTCGAGTACGACAAGGCGTTGAAGGCAGGTCTTGTCTGGACCAAGGGGCTCCAGCGCGAGCAGGTCATTCTCATCGTGGCGGGTTCGTTTCTGGATGCCGCCACCCGCGCAGCCCGCCTGCAACTGGATACGCGCCGGGTTGAGCTTTGCGAGCAGCGCCTGTCCACGATTGAACAACAGGTGCAAGGAGGACTCAAACTGCCGACCGACCTGGAGTTTGCACGGGCTCAACTCAGGTCCAGCCAGGAGATGCTCAGGCTGACGAAGGCGCAGGATGCCGCTGCCCGCCTGGATCTGGCCGCCCTGTTGGGAATGAACCCTGAACGTCTGGCGGTCTCGGCGAAGTTGCCCTCGGCTCCCGCGCTGCCCGCGACAGAAACCTTGCTTGCCAACGCATCGATCAGCCATCCCGGCGTCGGCGTGGCCAACGCGGTCGTCAACGAGCAGTTTAACGCTCTGCGTTTCGCCCGGGCGCAGATGTATCCACAGGTGTCGTTGAACTCGACGTACATCTACGGCACCAATCTGACCGCGCCGACCGACCGGCATCTCTACAGCGGTTCTGTTGTGGTTGGCGTGCCGATCTTCGACTTCGGAATGCTGCGGGCAAACAAACGCGCCGCCGAGGACAGGTACCAGGCGGAAAAGATCCGTCTGGAGAAGGTCACGGCAGACATCCGCCGGACCATCCTCGACACCTACGGCGCGCTCGTGGTCATCAAGGCAACGGCCGCCTCCTATGAGCAGGCTCAGGCGAAGGCGGACACCGCGCTCCGCGTGGCACGTTCGCAAGCGCAGGCCGGGCTGGTGCCGACGCTGACCGCCATCGACGCCGAACTGATGTTGATCGACGCGCAAGAAGCGCTCAACGACCAGCACGAAAAGGAACTCCTGCAGTTCGCCACGCTGCAAAACGCCACGGGCGGAACCTGGGGGTGGATCCGATGAAGCAATCGCAAAAGATCGTCAAGAACGTGGTCTTCGGCGCGGGCTCGGCCGTGGTCGGCGGTGCCATCCAACTCGTCACCATCCTCTTCATTGCGAAGAAGGTGTCGGTCGATCAATTCGGCAAATATTCCTGGGTACTCGCTTTTGCGATGTTCTTCCAGTTTCTCGCGGACGCCGGGTTGAGCCGCATCCTCGTGCGCGAAGTGGCCACGCAGCGCGAAAACCAGGCGCGGATCGTCGGTGCGGCCATTGCACTAATCTGGGTCACCTCATTGTCGATGGGAGCCATCCTGCTGGCGGTGCTGCCTTTCTTACGGATCGGCTTCGAGGTCAAAATCGCGGCGGCCGTGATGGGGCTCGCGACGATGTCGCAGTTTCATGCGTCCGGCTACGGCGCGGTCCTCCGCGCGCACGAGGACAATGAACTCACCCAGATCGGCTTTGTGCTGCACAAGGTCGTGCTGTTCGCCGTGGTGTACGGAAGTCTCCGCGGAACGTTTGGCCTCATCGGCATCGCGGGCGCGCACCTTGCGGCCGACGTGACGCTGTGGGCGTTTTTCCAGTTCCTCGTCACCCGGTTCTACCTGCGGGTGCAACTGATCGCCGACCGCGCACTGTGGAAAAAATTGCTGCTGACGGCGCTGCCGATGGGCGGGGGAGTCATGCTCCGGCAACTCGCGCTCCAGGCGGACGTGCTCGTTCTCGAATCGATGGCCGACTTCAACGCGGTCGGACTGTTCAGCGGTCCTTACCGTATCGGCATGGCGTTGCGCATGGGACCCGAAATGCTGGCGCTGCCGCTGTTCCCGCTGTTCTCGCGGCTGGCCGTGGATTCGCGGCCCCAACTTGCCGCCGTGTATCAGCGCAGCATGAAATATTTCTCTTTGATGAGTGTTCCGTTCGCCATCTTCCTCGTTGCCTGGTCCGACAGCATCATCCGGTACGCGATGAACGCCAAGTACGAGGCGGCCATCCCGGCCATGCAACTGCTTGGACTCGGGATGGTGCCACTGTTTGCATCCACCCTTTTCCCGTATCTTTTCGCCGCCCTTGATGAACAGCGGCGGTTTCTCCTCAGTACGGGTATTTGCGGCGGGCTACGGCTGGCCCTCGACGCGGCGCTCATTCCACATTTCGGCTTCCTGGGTCCCTGCATCGCCTTTCTGGTGACGGAGTTTCTTATCGTCGGCGTCTGGATCGTGCAGCTCGGGCGGCTCGGATTACCTCTTTCGATCATGGATGCCGTCGGACGGCCGCTGCTTGCGGGCGCGGTCATGGCGGTGCTACTGGTCTTGATGAAACCGCTGGCGCTCGGATGGCAGATGGCGGGCAGCGCCATGGCGGGCGGCGTGTACCTCGGGGTGTTGCTGCTGCTGAAAACATTCGCCGCCGAGGAGATCACCACCGCCCGTGAAGGACTGGCCTTTGCCCGGCCGCTCGCCGCCTATTGGATGCACATCTTCCGGCGAAAAGTATGAACCGCATCGCCACCGTGGCCAATCGTGCGCTCGGGCGGCTGATTGCCTTTGCCGAGTGGCACGCCAGCAACGCCGCGTTCGCCCTCGCGGCGTTTGGCCTGCTGGTCTCCTGCGCGCTGCCGTGGATCAAAACGCCGTTGGGCAGGGCACCACGCGGGTTGCAGTTCGGGTTTCTGCAAGAACTCCCCGCGCTGCCGCACCCGCACCTGGCTTCTTACGGCGTCATCGGTCTGGCGATTTTTGTGGTCACGATGATCGCGGGACGATTTGACCGTCGCGCGGCCTTCGGTGGTGCCACGGCCCTCCTCGCTTTGGTGCTGATCGCGCCACTGCAGATCGCCTTCTCGCATCCTGCCATCCTGCGGCGTCTGGCCTCGGAATTCTTGCAACAGCAGAACGTCGGCAACTTCACCGCCGATTTTCTTCCCGTGAACACCGGGGGCAGTCCGGGCACGTGGACCAGCCTCGAATTTGGGACGGTCTGGGCGCGACTGGTGAGTGCCTGGTATTTTCTGACCCTCGGCTGGTACGCCTTCGCTGTTGCGGCCATGATCGTGTACGTCAGAACATTGTCGTTCTTGCAGCGCCCCCGCACGCGGGCGTTTGGCTTGAGCGTCGTGGCTCTGCTCGTTCTCTCGGCGGTTTTCCTTGCGCCGGCCATTGCCGCACATGACAGGCTCGACCGTGCCTACCTTGTGCAAGCAAGCGGGGCCCCAGAGGAGGCCATCGCACTTTATCGCGCGACGATGCGCCTGGACCGCTGGTATGCCTTGGGGCCGGAGCTATACGCACAGATCGGTGAACTACATGCGGCGCTCGGCCGGTATGACACCCCGGAGTATCACCTCTACCGGGGCCAGTTGTTCGAGAATCAGAGCGTCCAGCCGAGCGTGACCTACGAGTACCGGCTCGCGGCGCGCCAGGGGGGCGGCGACCTGACGGCGGTCGGCCACCAGGAAGCCGCGCGGGTGGCGGCAAGTCTCGGGCTGAAACTCTACGGAGCACGGGCCTTCGGCGGGGCGATTGCCCAGTGGCAACAGGCGTTCGAGGAAAATCCTTTTGAATTGGAGGCGCTCTTTTACGCCGCGCGTGCCCACTATGAGATGGCGCAGTACCGGGAGGCGATCACGGCTGGCGAGGCATTTTGCAATCGCACCTCGGACGTTGTGATGATGGCCGATGTGTATTCCGACATGGGTGACAGCTACAGAAAGCTCAACGACTATCCGCGGGCGCGCTGGTGCTACGCTCGCTCGTTCAAGCTTGATTACACCTTGAACGCCCGCGGCCTCGGCGCGCTCGCCGGCAATTGACATGCGCGCCCGGATCGCCCGCTTTCTCCGCCAGCGGGATGCCCGCTGTGCCATTGGCCTCGTCGCGGCGTGCGCTCTTGCGGTCGGCTACTTCTTCATCCGCACCTTCATCGCGCCGCCGGTGCCATACTTCAGCCTCGATTTCGGAGGCGCACGCTGGATCGAGCCCGCGAGCCCGGCCCCGGTAGTTTATTTCCGGCGGGATATTTACCTGCCGCTAGCGGTCGAACAGGCGTGGCTGCAAGTCGGTGCCACTGATTCGTTCGAGCTTTACGTCAACGGGAGCCTCGTTGCCACCAACGAATTCGATAGCACCAACACGAGCGGTTTGTTTGATTTGAAGACGCTGTTGCAAGTGGGCGATAACGCCATCGGGGTCCGCGTGCTCCGGACGATTTACCCCGATCCTGCCAGGATGATCGCCCGGCTGTGCGTCAAATCAGCGGGTGCGCCCCTTTGCGAATTTGTCTCGGATGGGACGTGGCGGGCGGCACCGGACACGGCACTCGTGCCGCCGGACTTGCAGTGGTGCGCGGCCTCGTTCGATGCCCACGCCTGGACGCTGGCGAAGCTCGCCACGCATTTCGATCCGCACGTGAACCAGGTCGATGTCGATCCTCATGTGCTCGCCACGCCACCACAGGGACAATGGCTGACACCACCCAACCCGGCAGCGCGGGAACAGGGGTTCGTCGCTCACTTCAACATCACTGACGCCCACCGCGATGCCTGGCTGCAGGTTGCGGCGACAGGCGACTACGAGATGTTCGTGAACGGTAAATTACGGGCTCTGGAGACCACCGGGATGGCCGTCGGTCTCGGCACTCCGAGCGTCAACGGCTTGTATGCCGGAAAGGGAGGTGCTGCCGCAAAATCCCGTCCGACGAACTCTCTTGCCATCAGCGCCGCGGCGATCAACCCGACTGATCCGTTCGTTAATTCGCCGACGGCGGTCGGAAACGCGATTCTGCAGTCGGCACTGCAAGCCCCGGGCGCGGGGGTGGGAGACAACGACCAGTTGGTTCCTGTCCTGGCACAAACCGCCTCGGGTATGGTCCTTCAAGTTTATTACCTCACGCCGTGGCTGCAACGCGGCGAGAACGAGATCATCGTTCGAATCCGTGCCGCCCGCGGCGTGACGGCCATGCTGGCGGACGGTTTCACCATGCAGCCGGGTGGAGAGGTGCGGCGTCTCACCGGCGACGGCGTCTGGCGTGCCGTCACCGCCTGGGTGGGTGGGCGCGCCCTGAAGACCGCCCCGGCGGTGGGGGCCGGCGTGTACGGTCGGCCGCCCTGGGGCATTTTGCCGCAGGCCGCCGCGGCACCGCTGACCGTCCCGCTGTATGATTCGGACTGGCTCATGCGGTGGGTGGCTGGATATCTGGCCGTCTTTGCCGCCGTGTTCGCGCTATCCCTTTTGTCCAGTTATCTGATGGCACGGCTCAGGGTAATTTCTCTTGAGGAAGCGTTCTTGTCCGACGCACTTTTACATACTCCCGTGCTCTGCGTGGCGCTGCTCCTGTGGTTGGCATCCTACGACTACCGCGTGGCAGCCAACTGCGCCTTCCAGGAACGTTTCATCGTCGGCTTTGCCGGTTTGTTGTTGGTGGTGAGAGGGGGGTACTTCTTCCCACTACGCGGCATCATCGGCCGGCCGTGGCGGTGGCCGCGGCTCGTCAAGATCGCACTCCTGATCGGGATTGTGGCCGTCGGCGCGTCCCTGCGCTTCCACGGCCTGGCTGCCATTTCATTGGATCACGATGAGGTGACTTTGATCGTGAAAGCGCGTGGCGTGGCGCGAACGGGGATTCCCAGCTCCCTGATCGGCTCGCAGCAGCACATCCTGACCACCTACGAACTCGCCACCTATTTCATCGCGGCCTGCGGCGCCTTGCTGGGCTGGGGGGAATGGGCCATGCGCCTGCCTGCCTGCCTCTTTGGCACCCTGAACATTGTGGTACTGGCGTGGGGCGGGCGCAAAATGTTCGATTGGCGCGTCGGTTGGTTCGCGGCACTGATCTACGCCTTGATGCCGGTCGATATCCGCTGGGCGCAGAACGCCTTCTATCCCTCGCAGGTGCAATTCTTTGCGATGGTGACGATTGTTTGCTTCTACGAAGCCATTCGCACGAAGCCTTTCCGGACCAACTATCTTTGCGCTGCGGCGGTTGCCTTCTGCCCGACATACCTCTCGTGGGAAGGGACGGGCTTCATCCTGCCGGTCCTGTTCCTCGCGTTGCTAGCCGTCCGTTGGGGCGAGTTCTGGTGGCTGCGGGAATGGCGTTTGTACCAGTGCTTGTTCTGGATGTCGTTCGTCGTGCTCGGGCAGCTTTGTATCCGCTTCCTCGTGCACGACCCCTATCTGATGGTCGGGGTTGGCTTGAGCAGCGTGTGTACGCCGTCCCTGTTCTTTCTGGACCCGAACTTCAACCCCTACTATTACCTCATCAAGCTGCCTCTGAGCGAGAATCACGTCGTGCTGACGTTGATCATCTGCGCGGGCATTGTCTTTAGCTGGTGGAACACGGGCATCCGTTACCTTTTCGTCGTGGTTGTGGCCTCGCTGACTTGTTACACGGCGCTCCTTTCCGCTTACTCGCCACGGTATTCCCTCTTTTACCAGCCGATCTTTATCCTGCTGGGAGCGGCGATTACTTTTTTCGTCTGGGACACGATGAGTTCCCTGACCCGGCGAATCGGTTCGCCCCTGCTTTACCGGTTGAACCAGGCTTCCATGGCGTTTTTCGCGCTGATCGTTTTTATCTCGACGAATCCTTGGGTGCTCAAAGCTTACCGGCTCTCGGCGCAACCGGAGGTCCCGGGCTACAACGTGCGCATGGGTTCTTACCGGGTTGATTATCGCGGCGCAGCCCGCTTTGTAAAAGCACACCTGCAACCGGGTGACGTGGTCATTCCCGGCATCCCGCACGTCTACGAATACTACACGGGCAACAAAGGTGGCTACTTCCTCGACACGCTGCTTGCGCTGGAAATTTTCTACGAACCCGCCGCCGGTGATTCATTTTACCGGGACAAGTTCGTCGGGAATCCGGTCATTCGTAACCTGGACGAATTGAAGGAGGTCGTGAACCGTGCGCCACGAACCTGGGTCATCCAGGCGCCTCTGCAATTCGCGGAATTGAACGAGCCGAACGTTCTCGTCTACCTCAACGTCCGGGGGCACCTCGTCTTCGAGTCGTACAACGCAAACGTCATCCTGATCGAAGGTGCTGGCACCAGTGGCACTCCTGCCACCGCCGGATGGCAGGAGCCACCCGGCTCGGTCCCGGTTCAGCGCGCCGCGGGATTATGAACGCGATCTCTTTCGCGGAAGATACCCATTTGCTCGCTCGAAGTGTTCCGCAATCGCCAGCTCATGCGGAACAATTCACGCAAAGCCTTTAGAATGACGATGGGATGTGCGCCCGTGGAGGTGCCGTGATAGCGCGGAAAATGGCTCACTGGGATTTCGTGGATGGTCATCCCCAGCCGCACTGCCTGCGCCATCATCTCCGCGTTCACCATGGACCCGACCGAACGAATCTGGATGCGCTCGAAAAGCTCGTGCCGGAAGAGTTTAAACGCGCAATCGAGATCGCGGAGCTTGACCCCGAGCAGTGCTCGGACGAGCACCTTCCAACCCCAGGCATTGAAAAGCCGGTGGGGAGGGTCGTTGCGGCGCGCGCGATAGCCTGCGACGATATCAAACTTCCCGGACCACGGGATCAGGTCGCGTAGCTCCCGGATGTCGAACTGCCCATCCGAGTCGCTGAAAAAGAGGTACTCATGCCGCGCCGCGCTAAACCCGTTTCTTAGCGCCACCCCATAGCCGCGGTTCATCGGGTGATGAACCACCCGCACGCAGGGATTGGCGGCTGCGAGTTCGTCGCAAATCTTTCCGGTGTTGTCTCGACTGCCATCATTGACCACAATGACTTCCCATTGATCTGCCAGCTCAGAAAGTGTTCGGCACGCTGCTTCGACGGTGTGACGGATATTCGCCTCCTCGTTCAAAGCCGGATAGATGACCGAAATGGAGGAAATGGGACAGAACTCCGTACCGGGCGCACTGGCGGGAAGCTGAGGCGAGGAGTTTGTCATCGAAAAGTATCAAAGATGAAAACAAATCGTCAATGGAAGCAAAAACCGCACCGCAAACGTTTTTTGGAAAAGTTCTCCTTTAATTTAACAGGCAGAAATGTGCTCGGTTGCTTTTCCATTGCAAAAAATTTCAACCGGTCTGGTAGACGTCGATGATCTGACTAGTGTGTCGATCAGCTGCGCTTGCCTGTCAGACAACCAGTCTGGGCAGCAACTGATCGAGGATGGCGGAGACCGATTCACCGATGGTCTGCCGGTCGGTTGGCACGATGATTTCCGGGTCTTCGGGTGCCTCGTAGGGTGCGTCGATGCCCGTGAATTGCTTGATCTGGCCAGCCCGCGCCTTTTTATAAAGGTTTTTGGGGTCGCGCTGCTCGCAGACGGCCAGCGACGCATTCACATAAACTTCCACGAACTCGCACCCGCCTTCGAGCGCGATCTCGCGCGCCCGGCGCCGGTCGGCGCGGTAGGGCGAGATGAACGCCGTCACCGTCACGGTGCCGCTATCAGCCATCAATCGCGCCACCTCGCCCACCCGGCGGATGTTTTCCAGCCGGTCCTCGGGCGAGAACCCCAGGTTTGCGTTGAGCCCGTAGCGGATGTTGTCTCCATCAAGGACGTACGCATGGTAGCCCCGCGTGAACAATTCCTGTTCCAGGGCGTGCGCCACCGTGGATTTGCCCGAGCCGCTCAACCCCGTTAGCCAGACGACCGCGCCTTTGTGTCCGTTGCGCCGGGCGCGCGCGACGCGGGTAACCTGGCTCTCGCTCCAGGTGATGTTTTGGCTGACCACCTGCCGCCGGTCGGTGTACACGCCTCCGAAGATGATCCCGCCGCCGCTGACCTCGGTGTCATCGACCAGCACGAAACGCCCCATGGGTGGCAGACGCTCGTGGTTGTCGAGCACCAGCGGCTTGCGCAGTTGGAAGGTGACTTCCGCCACGTCGTTGCGCGACACGGTATGGATGACGCTGGCACCGTCCGCTTGTCCGCTGCCGTCAGTGGGTGAGTCGAGCGTGGCGGCGTCGATCACCCGCTCGATGGAGGCGACCTGGCAGGCCACCTCCTGCGTGGCGAGCTTGAGTTGGTACGTCCCACCGAGCGTCAGCTCCCGCCGCCCCAGCCAGAACAGGTGTGTCTTGATGCGGTTGCTTTCGATGGGAGCGTCCGCCCGGTGGCTGGCCACGTGGCCGCGCTCGACAAAAATCTGCTCGGTGAGAGTGATGCCGATGCTTTGCCCCGCCGAGGCGCTGGTGACGCGCGCCAGGGCGGAACCATCGGGCCAGCGCTCGACCGTGGCGACCCGCGCCGTCTTGTTGAAGGGCGAGAACACGAGTTCGTCCCCGACGCGCAAGGTGCCGCTTTCGATGCGCCCGGCGATGATCCGGCGGGCATCGAAGCGGTAGATGTCTTGCACCGGCAAGCGGAGTGGCGCGTCGGCGAGCGGTGGCGGTGGCTCGAAGGCTTCCAGGGTATCGGCAACCGTCGGGCCATTGTACCAGGGGGTTGCCGCCGAGCGGGCGACGACGTTGCCGCCTTCCCGGGCGGAGATCGGGATGAACACGCGGGGCTCGACGTTCAAGCTGGCCAGGAATTGCCGAAATTCGGCTTCGATGGCCTGGAAGGTGCCTTCGTCGTAGCCGACGGCGTCCATTTTGTTGACGGCCACGGCCACTTGGCGCAGACCGAGCAGGCTGAGCAGGTGGCCGTGGCGGCGACTCTGCTCGCACACGCCCTCGTTGGCGGCGATGAGCAAGAGGGCCGCGTCCGCGCGGGCCGCGCCCGTGACCATGTTTTTGAGGAATTCCTTGTGGCCGGGCGCGTCGATGAGCACCACGCTCCGGCCGCCAGGAGTGCGGAAGGCGATCTGGGAAACGTCGATGGTGATGTTCTGGTCGCGCTCGGCCTGGAGGGCATCCATGAGGAAGGCCCACTCGAAAGGTACCCCCCGGCGGCGGCAGGACGCCTCGACACTTTCCATCTTGCCTTGGGCGAGCGCGCCCGCGTCGTGGAGCAAGCGGCCCACGAGCGTGCTCTTGCCGTGGTCCACGTGGCCGACGATGACGATGCGCAGGGGCTGGTCGGAGGGGTGCATGGAAGATGGCGTGCTCACATGTATCCACTCGCCCGCAGCCGCTCGAACGCGTCTTCGCTCTCCTGGTCCTGCGCCCGCGTGCTGCGCTCGGACACCGTCGTGCCGCGTAGTTCCTCGATGATCTCCGGCACCGTGGCGGCGTGCGACGCCACCGTGCCCGTACACGGCGCGCAGCCGAGGCTGCGGTAGCGCCGCCCGCCGTGCGCGAAGTATAGGCTCACCAGCGGAATGTTCTCGCGTTGGATGTACTCCCACACGTTCAGTTCCGTCCAGTGCAGGAGCGGATGCACCCGCAGGTGCGTGCCGGGCGCGAAACTCGTCTGAAACTGGCCCCAGAACTCCGGGGGCTGGTCGCGGAAATTCCACTCGAAATCCCGGTTGCGCGGCGAGAAATATCGCTCTTTGGCCCGCGTGCCTTCCTCGTCCCGGCGGATGCCGACCATCACGGCCTCGTATCCGCGTTCGGCGATGACCGCCGCCAGAGGATCGCGTTTGAGGGCCGTGCAGCAGCCCACGCGGTCCAGCGCGCCGTCCGGGAACGTCTGGCGCGCGTCGAGCGCCACGCGGTTCTGGCCGACGATGAGATCGAGCTTCCAATCGCGTGCCAACTGGTCGCGGAACGCGATCATCTCCGGCAATTTGAAGCTCGTATCCACATGCACGCAGGGGAAGGGCACGTGGCTAAAGAACGCTTTACGCGCCAGCCAGAGCAGCACGCACGAATCCTTGCCGATGCTCCAGAGCATGGCGCTCTTCTTGAAGTGGCGGAAGGTTTCCCGCAAGATGAAGAGGCTCTCGCTTTCCAGCGCATCGAGGTGCGGAGACGGCGCGGCATCTACGGCAGCGGGCGCGGGGGAAGTGGTCACGGCGAAGAAGGTCGGCGGCGGGTCAACGTTGCCCGAAAACGGTCCCAGGGTGCAACATGGTAGCGGAAAAGTTCACCGTGGTCGCCGATGGTTTCCTGAATGAAATATGGTCTTCCATCGCTGATTGTTGGTCACAACCGAAAGCTGTCCAAGCATAAAGATTGCCGCGAATTCACAAAACGTGATCCGAGGAGAGTTTTCAACGGCTGCCATCGACGCGTAAACTGCTGCCGATCCCTATAGTTTGGTCTTGTGGTTGTTCAACAGGCCATCCGCCAAAAAAGTCATGGCACCTTGCAGGCGCGAGTCGATCAGGTCAGCCCGGTACACTTCGACGTATGCACTGTGGTCCTTGATGGCATGTTCAAACGCCGTTCGGCGATCTCCAGTCTGGGCATCCAAAAACTTTCCCCCGCCGAGCATCTGGTAGCCGACAACTGTTCTCGTTGCAGCCGCTCTGATCATCTCGGGAAACATCGCGTCGGCGGCGCGTTCCGCTTTCAAGCCGTTCTGTTGGAACCAGACCCGGCCCGGGTAATGTTCCAGCGCATGTTGATAGACGATTTCCGGCGCGCGGCTCTGGGCGAATGGCATGCCCAGATCGAGCGCCAGGCCGATCTTGTCGGGAATGAACCTGTCATAAGCAGCGATGATCCTTTTCCACATGGCGACGAGCGTGTCGTCGCTGATCCCGGCGTCCTGCCATTGCTGGATCGTTTCCAGCCTCTTCCTGGGAAGGTGCATTTCGTCGATGAATCCCCCGCCCGTCATCTGGACGCAGTAGACGTTTTGCCAATCGGAAATTTCTTTGCCGAGCGCCGCGAGGAATTTTTCCCAGGCCTGCAGATAGTTCTCGCTCCAGGGGACAGGCATGGTGCCAACCGCCTCTGCTGGCATCCAATTTGTCTCTGAACCGAGGAAGGTAACCTTCGGGATGCCTGCCGCGTAAAGCCAGGGCGGGCTCATGCTGCCAGCGATGATCCGAATGATCAGAAGCTTGCCTTTCCGGAGTGTAACGTCGTGGGCTTTTTCAAGCAAACTCCAGTCATAACTGCCACGGGTTATTTCAATGTCAGCCCAGCCGGATTTGACGGACAGCCCCGCAACGTAATCCAAGTCCAGTTCCGCGGTGTCATCGAGCTGGTCATGCCTGGAACGGAGCGAAAATATCCCACCTCGATCTTTGAAGGCGTGGGGATCTGCCTCGGCGGAAGAGATCATCAAAACAGAAATAAACGTTAGAACGATGACAAACCAACAGGCTGCGGAATGACAGCGGATCATAGCGGCATAGTGGACATGGCTGGTGGCGAGCATGGCTGGCAGCGCTGAGAGAATGAACATGGACCCGGGGTTTAGCAAGTGACTCTCGCGGCGCTCCCTACCGACCTGCTTTGCGCAAGCGATGGACCAACCAACTGCTACCAGCAGGGCGCAACGCCCGCCTGCTGGCACGAAGGGGTACGGTCCGCCGGGTTGCCTCCGGGGTTATGGTGCATCACGGCAAAAACAGCCTGAAGTCATAGAGCCCGGTTCGCATCGGTGATGCGTTGGGGTCAAGAAAGTAACCCGGGGCTGGAGACTCGGCTAACGCCGTATCGCAGGTGCCTGACGCCATTCCGTGCTCGTCTTTTCAGGCTATCGCAGGGCGGGGCATCAGTTTGCAATGCGCGGGCAGTCCTTCTAAACTTGGCACCGCGCACGTTCATTGCTTCTTTTCCCTCCAACACTATGCCCCAGCCGAAGAGTTCCACGCCTTCCACCGCTGATGTTGCCCCTGCCTCTCCGGCGCGCCGCTCATCCCGTGCGCGGTCCGCAGTGAATGGCGACGGGCAATCGTCGCCCGAAACCATTGACACCGCGGAACTGTTGAAGGCGCTGACTGCCCTCAAGCGCGGCGATTTTTCCGTGCGCCTGCCGATCCATTGGAGCGGGCTGGCGGGGAAAACCGCCGACACGTTCAACGAAGTCGTGGAACTCAACGAGCGCATGGCGCGCGAGTTTGCCCGGCTGCGGCAGGTGGTGGGCCGGGAGGGACGCATCGGCCAGAGGGCTTCCCTGGGGGATGTTAGCGGAACGTGGGCGGATTCCGTTGGCTTGATCAACGAACTGATTACCGACCTGGTCCAGCCGACGAGCGAGATGGCGCGAGTCATCGGCGCGGTGGCCAAGGGCGACCTGTCCCAAACCATGGCGATGGATCTCGATGGCCGACCCCTCGAAGGCGAGTTTCTGCGCACGGCACGCACGGTCAACACCATGGTGGACCAGCTCGGCTCCTTCGCTTCAGAAGTCACGCGCGTAGCGCGCGAGGTGGGCACGGAAGGCAAGTTGGGCGGGCAGGCCGACGTGAAGGGGGTGGCCGGCACTTGGAAGGACCTGACCGACAGCGTCAATTTGATGGCCAGCAACCTGACGGGCCAGGTGCGCAACATCGCCGAGGTCACCACGGCGGTCGCCAACGGCGATCTCGCCAAGAAGATCACGGCCGACGTGAAAGGCGAGTTCCTCGAACTCAAAGACACGATCAACACCATGGTCGATCAACTGCGCTCCTTCGCTTCGGAAGTGACGCGCGTGGCGCGCGAGGTGGGCACGGAGGGCAAGTTGGGCGGCCAAGCGGACGTGCGCGGCGTCTCGGGCACCTGGAAGGACCTCACCGACAGCGTCAACTCCATGGCCAGCAATCTGACCGGCCAGGTGCGCAACATCGCCGAGGTCACCACGGCGGTCGCCATGGGCGATCTTTCGCGCAAGATCACGGTGGACGTGCGCGGGGAGATCCTGGAGCTGAAGAACACGATCAACACGATGGTGGACCAGCTCAACTCCTTTGCCTCGGAAGTGACGCGCGTGGCGCGCGAGGTGGGCAGCGAGGGCAAGCTGGGTGGGCAGGCCGACGTGCGCGGGGTGGCTGGCACCTGGAAAGACCTCACCGACAGCGTCAATTCCATGGCCGGTAACCTGACGGCTCAGGTGCGCAACATTGCGGACGTGACGACGGCGGTCGCCAACGGCGATCTGGCGAAAAAGATCACGGTGGACGTGCGCGGGGAGATCCTGGAGCTAAAGAACACGATCAACACGATGGTGGACCAGCTAGGGTCATTCGCCACCGAAGTGTCGCGCGTGGCGCGCGAGGTAGGCACCGAGGGCAAGCTCGGTGGACAGGCGCGTGTGGAAGGCGTCTCGGGCACCTGGCGGGACCTGACCGACAACGTCAACTCCATGGCGGGCAATCTGACCGCGCAGGTGCGCAATATCGCGGACGTGACCACGGCGGTCGCCAAGGGGGATTTGTCCAAGAAAATTACGGTGGATGTGCGCGGAGAAATCTCGGAACTCAAGATCACCATCAACACGATGGTCGATCAGCTCGGCTCCTTCGCCGCAGAGGTGACGCGCGTGGCGCGCGAGGTGGGCAGCGAAGGCAAGCTGGGTGGCCAGGCCGACGTGCGCGGCGTCTCGGGCACCTGGAAGGACCTCACCGATAGCGTCAACTTCATGGCCGGTAACCTGACTTCGCAGGTGCGCAACATCGCCGAGGTGACGACGGCGGTTGCCAACGGCGATCTCTCCAAGAAGATCACGGTGGACGTGCGCGGAGAAATCTCGGAACTCAAGAACACGATCAACACGATGGTCGATCAACTGGGGTCGTTTGCCAGCGAGGTGACGCGCGTGGCGCGCGAGGTGGGCACGGAGGGCAAGTTGGGCGGCCAGGCCCAGGTCCGCGGTGTGGCGGGCACGTGGAAGGACCTGACGGACAACGTCAACTTCATGGCGAGCGACCTGACCTCACAGGTGCGCAACATCGCCGAGGTCACCACGGCGGTCGCCAACGGCGACCTCTCCCGCAAGATCACGGTGGACGTGCGCGGGGAGATCCTGGAGCTGAAGAACACGATCAACACGATGGTGGA
>CAXTVY010000026.1:0-13836 GCA_964247665.1 uncultured Chthoniobacterales bacterium
TTTCCGTGCGAGGTACGCGACCCACCGTCCGCGCCGACGTTTCATCACAAGTTCCATCGCCTGCGCTCGCAGCGCCGCTTCGACTTCCGGCGCTTGGCTGGCGAGGATGCCGGATGCAATCAGTTCACCTTCTTCGCGGAGGGCAAAGGCAATACGTGGCAGCAGTGAAATCAATAGTTCGCTAAAAAGATTTGCCGCGATAACCGGCCAACCACCCGCTGGACCAGCCGACCAGTCCTCGCGGAGCAAATCCAGCGGCCGGAAGTGGGTTCCCGTGACGCCGTTGAGTTGTGCATTTTCCCGCGCGGTACGCACTGCGTGCGGATCGTTGTCGTAGCCCGTGGCTTGTCTGGCACCGCACATCCTCCCGGCGAGCGCGAGCACCCCGCTACCGGTGCCCAGATCAAGCAGGTTCCAAGGCTCGCCGCCGCGCTGGCGGACGCTGAATTCTGAGAGGATGCGCAGGCACATGGCTGTCGTCGCGTGTTCTCCGCTCCCAAAAGCCATCGCCGCCGGGATGCAAAGCACCTGTCGACGCGGATACAGCGCCCGTAAGCGCGTAAGTTCTTCCTCGTGGCCGGTGACAAGCAGGTGTCGCCCGAAGGCAAGCGGCTTGCCCGGTGAAGTGGAAGGGGCGGGGAGCCAATCATCAGTCGTGATTTCGCTGGTCTTCCCGCCAAAGCGGGTGACCAGTGCCCGCGCCTCGCTTGCAGAATCAACGTAAGCCTGCAAACTTTGCGTGCGCCCGCTGACCGGCGCGACCACCACCAGACGGTCTGCCGCTACAGTTGGAGCCACCCGCTCCAGCCACGCATCCACCTGCCGGGTGGTCACCGTCTTTTTCCAGAGATACAGGGAAGCCATGGAGCAGAATCAGAAGCAGGGCTCGGTAGGGTTGCTGTCCAATGACATCAACCACCGGCGACCACGCGTAGGATTTCCAGGCGGTCGCCCTCACACACCCGGGTTTGCTCCCACTCGCCGCGCAGCAGCGCCGTGCCGTTTCGCTCGATGAGAACCCCCACCGGGTTCAATCCTAGACCGATGATGAAGTCGCGCAACGGCACACCGTCCACCGCCGGACGCGGCTCGCCGTTGACGTGGACCGCGATGGGCCGTCGTGCTTCAGTCATGGCCCGAGTCTGTGAAAACAGCCGCGTCCATGATGAGGCCCTCGTCCCAATCTTTCCAGACCGGCTCCATGCCGTGCAGTTCCCGCAGCACGGCGGCGACTTCCGCCGGTGTCCGGGTATCCGCGATGTCGAATTGCCCTTCGGCGTGGGCACCGGGCGCGACAGCGGCGTCCGTCTCGTAGCGGCGTCCCCGGACCGTCAGATGCAAGTCCTCGCGTCCCACGCCGGTGTAGCCGCCGGGCTCCGTGTGGCTGCCCGCGCTGATCATCGTCACGCCGAGTGGAAGCAAAGCATCGCGCAGGTCCGCCGGTTCCCGGGTGGAAAGCACGATGCCCACCTGGGGAAAGGTCAGCCGGAAGGCACAGATCAACTGGACCAGATCACGGTCATCGAAGGAAAAACGTGGCGCGAATCCGCCAGCGGCCGGGCGCAGGCGCGGTAGGCTGATGGTGACGTGCGCCTTCCAGCAGCGCCGCAGGAGGTGCTCGACGTGGGCGGCCAGCGCGACGGCTTCGGTCCGCCATTCGTGCAGTCCGAAAAGCGCGCCCAAGCCAAGCCGCCGGAATCCCGCCGCGTACGCCCGCTCCGGGCAGTCGAGCCGCCAATCAAAATCCCGTTTGGGACCTGACGTATGCATCTCCTCATAGGTCGGGCGGTGATACGTTTCCTGGTACACGACCAGCCCCTCCGCGCCAGCCGCCACCAGAGGGCGGTATTCATCGGTTTGCATCGGACCAACCTCCAGCGACACGCCCGGCATATCCGCCTCATGCCGCACCGCTTGGACGCAGGTTTCCAGATAGCCGCTGGACACAAATTTGGGATGTTCGCCCGCCACGAGCAGGATACTCCGGAAACCCTCCTTACCGAGGTGACGCGCTTCCGCAACGACCTGCTCGACCGGAAGCGTTACCCGCAAAATCGGGTTGTCTCGTGAAAAGCCGCAATATTTGCAGTTGTTGATGCACTCGTTCGACAGATAAAGCGGTGCAAACAGGCGCATCACCCGTCCAAAATGCTTGACGGTCAGTTGTTGTGAACGTAACGCCATCGCTTCTAGCACCGCGTCAGGGCAGGGCTCAAGAAGCTGTTCGAAGGCACGCAGCGAAGCTGGCAGGGTGTAGCCGGACTGGCCAAAAACTTTTGCGAATGACATGGACGCGCTTCTCCGGTAACAACGAGCAACGCCAACGTAGCGTCGAACCGGGTCGGCGGCATCCGAAAAAGACCATATCGCGTATGTCTCGTGTGTCCGGCTCTCTGCTTTCCCGTCCATCTTCCCGTGACCACGCCAGGGTTCCCGCTCCGGTCACGCCCCGGCCAACCGAGGGCGAAATCAGCGAAATAAGGCGCCAAATTGATGAATCGCTCGCGGATTACCTGGAGACGCAACGGGCTGAATACCTCCGGCGACCGGTCTTCGCCACCTTGTACAAGGACCTTTCCGAATTTGTGCGTCGCCCGGGTAAGCGGTTGCGTCCGCTGTTGTTCCTGTTAGGCCACCGCATCTTTCAACGCGGGTTGGGTGCACAGTCTGCGCCGCTGCCCGAGTCCGCTTTGCAGCGAATCGCCGTCAGTCTGGAGTTGCTGCACGCCTTTATTCTCGTGCATGACGACATCATCGACCGGGCCGAGACGCGCCGGGGCCTGCCGACGCTGCACCGGTTGATCGAAGGCCGCTTCGCTTCCTTCACCCATCGGCACCGCGCCGGGCGCAACCTCGGGATCGTGCTGGGTGACATCCTCTTTGCGCTGGCGCAAAAATGTCTCCTGGAAGCCGCGCTTCCGCCGGGGGCAGCCGCCCGCCTGGGGTCGCAGCTGCTCGAGTGCATGGTGGAAACTGGCTTTGGCGAGGCTGCCGACATCATCCACAGCACCCGGGATGTGTCCAAAGTTGAGGTTCAGGAGATCGAGCAGATGTACTGCCTCAAGACGACGTGCTACACCATCGAGGGGCCGCTCGCCATGGCGGCGGTCCTCGCGGGCGGCAGCGATGAGATGCTGGAGGCGATCAACCGCATCGCCAAGCCTGCCGGTCTGGCGTTCCAGATTCAAAACGATTTGCAGGAGTTTGCGCGGTTCGAGATTTCCGATGCCGATGTGCCCGCCGACATTCTCGAAGGCAAGAAGACGCTGCTCGTCCGCACGGCTTTCGAGTGTCTGAACGAGGTGGACCGTGGGCTCCTCCAACTGTGTTTCAGCGCGGGAACTCCCACGGAAGGGACGGTATCAAAAGCGCGGGAGTTGGTCGTGAAAAGCGGTGCTGTCGGCCTGTTAACGGCCAAGATGGATCGGCTTTTCGCGGAATCACACGCCGAAACGCTGTGGCCTGGGTTTCCCGCCACGGTCCAAGCCGAGCTGGCCGCCCTGTTGCAACTGATCGGTGGCGTTGCCGTCCGCCCTTGATGTCCAGTTACTACGCGATCATCCGTCCATGAGCCCGCTCCTCTCTGTCCCGCAACGTGGGACCTCCGCCACCTCCGGGACACCGTCCACCGAAGGACCGGGCCGAAATGCCGTAGTCATCGGCAGCGGATTTGGCGGGATCGCCGCAGCCATCCGTCTCCAGGCCCGCGGTTATGCGGTGGATCTTCTGGAGACGCGCGACCAGCCCGGCGGCCGGGCGTATGTCTACCGCCAGGATGGATTTACTTTCGATGCCGGGCCGACCATCGTGACCGCGCCGTTCCTGATCGACGAGCTTTTCGCCTTGGGGGGGCGGCGGACCGGGGAGTACGTCAAAATCGTGCCTTGCAGCCCGTTTTACCGCATCGTTTTTCACGATGGCCGCACGTTCGAATACACCGGAGACGAGGCCGAAATCATCGAACAGATCCGGCGATTCAATCCGGACGACGTGGCAGGTTACAAGCGGTTTGTCGAACGCTCGCGGGCCATCTTTGACCGCGCGTTCACCGACCTTGCGGACCAGCCCTTTACCCGGCTGTGGGACATGGCGAAAATTGCCCCGGATTTGATTCGCCTGCAATCGCACCAGTCGGTCTATAAACTGGTGTCCGGCTTCATCAAGGACCCGGCGTTGCGGCAGGTGTTTAGCTTCCATCCGCTGTTGATCGGAGGCAACCCTTTCCAGTCGAGTTCGATCTACTCGATGATCCATTATTTGGAGCGAAAATGGGGCGTCCACTTTGCTATGGGCGGCACGGGAGCCATCGTGGATGGACTGCTGCGGATGTTCGCAGAGATGGGCGGTCGGCTGCATCTCCAGACCAAAGCTGAGGAGATTGTCGTGACGGCGGACGGTACGGTGAGCGGGGTACGGGTGGAAGACGGGCGCTGGTTCCCCGCCGAGACAGTGGTTTCCAACGGGGACGTGGCCAACACCTACCGCAAATTGCTGCCCAAAGCGCGGCGGCGGCGCTGGACCGACCGGCGGCTCGCGCGGATGCGTTATTCCATGGGTCTGTTCGTCGTGTATTTCGGCACTAACCGCACTTACCCCAATTTGGCGCACCACACCATCGTGCTGACCGAGCGATACAAGGAACTGCTCCACGACATCTTCCATCATAAACTGTTGGCCGACGATTTTTCGCTGTACCTGCACGCGCCCACGCGGACCGACCCGAGCTTGGCACCGCCTGGCGGCGAGTGCTTCTACGTGCTGTCGCCCGTGCCGAACCTGGAAGGAGAAGTCGATTGGAACGGCGTCAAAGAGCGTTACGCGGATACCATTCTGGCATCGCTCGAAATCCCGGAGCTTTGCCCGGACCTCCGCCAGCACATCGTCACGCGTCGGATCATGACGCCGCAGGATTTTGAGACGGACCTCGACGCCTACCGCGGCAGCGCGTTCCAATTCGAGCCGGTCCTCACGCAGAGCGCCTGGTTTCGTCCGCACAACGTCAGCGAGGACGTGCGCGGATTGTACTTTGTCGGGGCGGGCACACACCCGGGCGCGGGGTTGCCCGGCGTGATGTCCAGCGCGAAGCTGCTCGACCGCGTGATTCCTGCCCCTCGCTGAGTGCCCGCGTCGTCATGTGGATTTCGCCTGCTGACGCCGCGCTGGCAGACAGTCACCGTTACTGCCATCGGCAAACCCGCCAACACGCGCGCAGCTTCTATTTTGCGTCGTTTGCGCTGCCCAGGGAGAAGAAACGCGCGGCCTATGCGGTTTACGCGTTCTGTCGGTACGCAGATGACCTTGTTGACCGCGCCGCGTCGCGCGATGGCATCGAAGAGGTTCTCATCCGTATCGGGGCTGACTTCGACCGTATGTCCGGCGGAGCGATAACCGAACCTCCCTTCGCACCCGCTTTTGGTTGGGCAGTCCACCGTTTTGGACTGGAAAAACAACCGTTTCTGGACCTGCTCAAGGGCGTGTCCATGGACCTGGAGCCGCTCGTGATTACGAACTGGCCGCATCTCCGGGAATACTGCTACCACGTTGCTTCGGTGGTAGGTTTGATGATGGCGCAAATCTTCGAGCTTCGCGACCCGGCCGGGCGCGAGCAGGCCATCGACCTGGGGATTGCCATGCAATTGACGAACATCGTGCGCGACGTGGGCGAGGACTACGCCATCGGCCGCATCTATCTCCCGGCGGACGAGATGGCACGGCATGGAGTCACGGCGGCGGATTTGTCTGCCAAGTCGGCGAACGAGAATTTCAAGCAATTGCTTCGCGAGCAGATCGCGCGCGCCAGAGAATATTACCGGCGCGCCGAGGGCGGCATCCCGAAACTCGCCGACGACGGTTCGCAGTACACCGTCTGGATCATGCGGCACGTGTACGCCGGGATTTTGGATGAAGTGGAACGCGCAAAGTACGACACGCTGCACCGCCGGGTTTCCACGTCGCTGCCGCGCAAGCTCCGGCTCGCTGGTCAAGCGTGGCTTTCCTATCGCTTGACGCACCGCAAGGAAAGCCAAGCAGAATCCGCTTGATGATCCCGGCCAACAAATCATCCGGGTTCAATCTCGTGGTCCGGCGCTGGGTCGCCCGGGCATTGCGCCGACGTTTTCACGGCATCTACGTGGCGGGCGGCGAGCATCTCCGCGCGCTGGCTGGAGGATGCGCGGTCGTCGGCTGTGTGAACCACACCAACTGGTGGGACGGCTTCATCCTGTACGTGCTTTCACACCGCCGGTTGCCGCATGACATCTATCTGGCGATGGAGGAGCGCAACCTGCGCCGTTACCGGTTCTTCACCTGGATGGGTGTTTTCGGGGTTGATTTGGAACATGGAACGAGGAACATCGCCGCATTGCGTTACGCGGCGGAGCTGCTGCGGCGGCATCCGACCGACGGCCGCGCAGCGCTGATCTGGATGTTCGTGCAGGGGGAACTGGTCAGCGAGCGCCACCCGGTCGAGGCGCGCCCTGGGGCGGCGTTTCTGGCCCGCCGGACGGGAGCGACGATCCTACCGCTTGCGTTACGTTACGCCTGGTTGAGCGAGTCGCGCCCAAGCGTGTTCGTGCGGGTGGGGGAGGCACTGCCGGCAGGCTCCACGTCCGAAGGAGTGGCGGAAGTGCTCAACGGCCTGCTCGCGCAGACCGACCAGACGCTCCACCCTCCAGCGCTGGGAGAGTACGAGCCGCTGTTTGCACCCCGCATGTCGATCAATAAACGGTGGGATTACATCCGCCATGTGTTCAGTCGGCGGCGGGAAGTCTTTGACAAGTCCAACCGCTGACGTGTCAGATGCCAGCCATGTTGATCTATCATCTCGCCGTCTCGGCATTCTTGCTGGTGATGACGCTGAACATCGCCCTGAACTGGGGCGTGTTCGTGGCACCGAAGCGGCGGAAGTTCGCCGGGAGTCAGTCGTCCGGCGCGCCCCTGGTCTCCGTGCTTGTGCCAGCCCGGAACGAGGCCGCGCGGATCTCGCCATGCGTGCGTTCGCTGTTGCAGCAGGATTATGTCAACTACGAGTTGCTGGTGCTGGACGATCATTCCGAGGATGCCACGGCCGAGGTGGTGCTCGGGCTGGGTTGTTCGCGCGACCCGCAGTCCCGGCACCGGCTCCTGACTGGCGAGCCTCTTCCGCCGGGCTGGACCGGCAAGTCCTGGGCGTGCCAGCAACTCGCGGCCACCGCCCACGGCGATTTCCTGCTCTTCACCGACGCTGACACCGTGCACGATCCCGGCTCGCTCGGTGCCTGCCTCGGCCACGCGCTGGAAACCGACGCGGCGCTGCTATCGGCTTGGCCTCGCCAGATCACGCACACCTGGAGCGAACATGCCGTGATTCCGCTCGTGTATGTCCTGCTGCTCGGCGCATTACCGCATCGTATGCTCCACCGCCTGCAGCGTCACCGCGAGTACGCGCTCCGCACCTCGGCGAAAATGATGGGCTCGATGGGCGCGGCCAACGGGCAGTACATGCTGTTTCGCCGGGACGCTTACGACGCTATCGGCGGCCACGCTGCCGTGCGCGATCATCTCGTCGAGGACGTGGCCTTGGGCCGTCTGGTGGCAGCTCGCACGGTTGACGGGTTGCGCCTCATCAACTGCGATGGCTCGCGCCTGGTGCAATGCCGGATGTACGAGTCTTTCTCGCAGGTTTGGGAGGGTTTCACCAAAAACCTGCGCGCGGCTTTTTCAGAATCGGCGTTGTCGTTCTGGCTGTTCGGGCTGGTGGGAACCTGCGGGTTGATCCTTCCTTTTTTCTTCGCGTGCGTGCCCGGGTGGAGCGGGCGCTGGTGGTGGCTGCCCGTGCTGCAAGTCATCTGGATTTACCTGATCCGGGCCGTATTGACATGGCGGTTCCAGACCTCCTGGTTGGGAGCCCTCCTGCACCCGGTCGGCGAGGGCTTGTCGCTCCTGATCGGTCTGAACAGTTGGCGGCTGAGCAGCCAGGGCGGTGTGACGTGGAAGGGCCGCCGCTACCGGATGAACGAGACGTCATCGCCTGCACCGCATTCCTCCACGCTGCCGGTGGCCCTGGCCAAGGAAAGTGAAGAAGCACGGTAAGCCAAGGCATCTTGCGGGAGTTCGGCGCACTATTTTTCCCCGGCAGTTTTTTGCGCGAGCGCGTGGTTGTCGAGCTTCAAGATGAGGGTGTCGATGAGGGTATCGACGCTTTCCTTGAGCTTGCCTTGTTTGAGCAGTTCGGTGGCAGGGGCCACCAGGGCCACTTTACCTTCGTGCATCGCGCCGGACGCCATAAGCTTCGCCGTCGAGCCTTCCGCATCGAGCAACGCCGGGTAGGTCGCTTCGCCGAGACGAAGATGCCAGGTGTGTTCCGCGACAAAGCCACCAGCCATTACCCCGTCGCCCTGGTCACTGACCCCCGCTTCAGCCGCGAGCTTTTTGACGGCACCGCCCATGCTGGACGCATCGGCGTCGCTTTTAAATTCCGGCACGATCCTGACCACGATGCGGTGTCCGGTGGTTCGCTCGTAGTTGGCTAGCTTGAAGTTGAAATTCTTCACGCGCACGTCCGGGAGTTGTTTGGATTCGTCGGTGAAGTAAACCACATGGGAAGGAGCGGCGTCTTTCCGTGCGGCGAGCACCGATGCCTTGAGTTGGGCGAAGCGCTCCGGATTGGCGCGGAACGCTTCCGCTTCCAGCCCGGTCCGGCGGATCGTGACGTGGATGATCCGGTCGCCCGGCGCGATCTGCTGGACCACGTTCAGACCGCGCACGACCTGTCCGAAGACGCTGTGCAGGTAGTTCAGCCGGTTGACTGGTGCCAGCGTGATGAAAAACTGGCTCCCGTTGGTGTCGGGACCGTCATTAGCCATGGAAAGCACCCCGGCCGCATCGTGGCGCAAGCCAGGATGGAACTCGTCCGGAAACGAGTAGCCTGGGCCGCCATCGCCGAGTTTATCGACCGGGAACGCGGGGTCGGCGGACATCGGATCACCGCCCTGGATCACGAAACCTTCTACCACGCGGTGAAAAGTCTCGTCGTCGTAAAAAGGGCTACCCGCCGGGCGGCCCTGGAACGGCAGGGTGCCTTCCGCCAGCCCGACGAAGTTCAGCGCCGTCAAGGGAGCACGCACGAAATCCAGTTCCGCTTCGATCAAGCCCTTGCTGGTCTCGATCTCGGCGTACACGTGACCGACGGCGTCTGTGGTGTACAAGCTCGTGAGCGCCGTTTGTTCCGTTGGCTTGACGGGTTCAATCGTCGTGCCATCGGGAGCAGGGAGCGTTTGCGCGGGTGATGAGCCAGGGCTGGTCAGCAGCGCTGCGATGATGGTGACAAGCAAACGGGCGGTGCGAAATTTCATGGTTGGGAAGGGTGGTGGAACGTCATGGAACTGGTCAGAGGGGAGCCTGCAGGTAATGGGCGTGCAGCAGGCGCACGGCTTCGTCCAGGCGGTGACGGTCCACCAGCCAGGTGATGCGAAAGGAAGACGTGGCCAAGCCAAACACGCCGATGCCCGCCGCTTCCAATCCGCGCGAGCCCAACAGCACGTTGCGGTAATTTGCGTTGATGCCCGAGCCGATGGCGCTCACCGCGCCGAGATGGTCCAGCAACACCGCGCTCCCGGAGCCAAGGCTTTCCAACGCGCGGCGGATGGATGCCGGGTCCTCGTACACGCTTTCACCCGACAACACCACCGTCAGATGCTCCGCCGATGCGCTTCCGCCACCTGTCACTAAAAGATTCGTCGCGTGAAGCTGTTTCCCGCAGATGCCCCGCGCTTCGAGCCAGTTGAGCAGTGGCAGCATGGCGGCACCTTCCGCCTCGAGTACGAGCACGTCCCGCTCGCTGACGACGGACGTGATGCTGCCCGGCAGGCGTGGCGCGAATCTTCGCACGATGGTCCCGTCGGTCTCCCGGCCGGTCTCCACCGGTGGCAGCTGGGCAGTGGCCCGGGCGTAGATGGCGATGCCTTTTTCCTTGGCGAACTCGACGGCTTGCGCGTTGAGCACCCGCGCCCCGGATTCCGCCATTTCCTGGGTTTCCTCGTAGCTTAGCTCCAGTAAACGCCGCGCTGCGGGCACCACCCGCGGATCGGCCGAGTAAACGCCGTCCACGTCGCTGCAAATCTCGCACCATGCCGCACCGAGCGCCGCCGCCATCGCCACGGCCGTGGTATCGCTGCCGCCACGCCCGAGCGTGGTGACTTCCTTTTTATAGGAAACGCCCTGGTAGCCCGCGACCACAACGATCCTGCCTCGTGCCAGTTCGTCCTGCACGCGGAAGGGCCGCACCTCGATGATCCGCGCATCGGAATGCCGGTCATTCGTAATGATCCCGCTTTGACTGCCAGTGAAGGAGATGGCATCACCGCCGAGTTCGCCCAAGGCGATGCAAAGGAGTGCCATGGCAATGCGTTCCCCCGCGGAAAGGAGCATGTCCAGTTCGCGCCGGGGCGGGTTGCCGGAAAGGCGCTTGGCCGTCGCGAGGAGATCGTCCGTGGTGTCCCCCATGGCAGACACCACCACGCACACGGCGTAACCCGCCTGCTGCGTCTGCATGATCCGCTCGGCCACCACACGGATTTTGTCCGGACTGGCGACGCTGCTGCCGCCGTATTTTTGTACGACCACTCCCTTCGCACCGGACATGGTTAGGTTGGGGGTGGGTTCTCCTTTGCTCATGGCCTACGATCATTGCGGGAGCGAAGGCCCCGGCCCTTGGCTTTAGAACATCGCCCGGCAGAAGTAAATTCCGAACCGCTTTGCGGGCGGCGTAGGGGATGGGATTCAGGTACCGTAGACGTTGCTTTACATCACCAGAGTAATCCGATAGGTAACGCGGGCGAGTCACCGAACGTTTCTTCTTTATGCCCGATCCCAGCGACACTTCCGCTCCCGTCAAGCAGTCTCCAGAGGTGCCGGTGCCGGGGAAAACTCCGGAAGAAACGAGTGCGAAGCCCGCCGGCCCAGCCTCGCTGGCAGAGCCGCTTTCACTGGTGCCGCGCGCCCGTTCGGCGGCGAAGGAGGCTGCCGCCGCTCCTGCCAGTTCCGAGGGGCCACCGGCGTCGATGAACGATTTTCTTCACTGGATGAAAACGCTGGCCGCGGCCGCGGAGACCGCGCCAGCGGAAACCCAGAAGCCGGGTGCGAAATTGCAACGCTCGATCCTGCCGAAAGGTCAACGGAAGTTCCAGCGCTTCGACCGGGAACCGGGCGCGGCGGAAACCGCTGGCTCCGCGCCCGGGGGCGCCGATGGTCCGAGGGAAAGCGCGTCCATGCAGGAAGAGTCCGCGTCGGCAGGCACGGTTCCCACCGCGGGGGAAAGCGAAAGGGGCATGTCCTATGTTGGCGGCGGGCCCGTGCCCATCGCGCTGACTGGTGGCACGAGCGCACGCCGCGGCAAGTCCGAGGTTCCGCGCAGTCCATATCTCTGGCTGGGATTGCAGTTGGCAGCCGCTCTCCTCCTGATCCTTAGTTTTGTCATGGGACGGGCCAGCGTAGCGAAGCCCGGCGCGGCGCCCAAGAACGCCGCGCCGTCTGCGCCTGGTGTCGCCGCTGACGGTGCGACGGTCAACGCGCTCAGCCCGGACGCCGCCAAGCTGATCGACGAGGCTATGGCCGTGGAGCAGGACCGGAAGTTTGCCGAGGCGACCACGCTGCTGCAGAAAGTGCAAAAGGACTATCCACATGTGCGTGACCTTGATTTTCGCCTCGCCATGCTGGCATTGGAGAGTAATGACGCCGCCAAGGCGTTGCCTCAGTTGAATCTTTCTATCACGGAGGGCGAGCAGGAGGGAGCCGCCTACAAGCTCCGCGGCACCATTCTCAACCGCAAGAAGGGTGGGACGAGCGGCATGAGCGACTTCGAGAACGCGACCTTGGTGGACCCATTTTCCGCCGAGAACTTCTACTTTTGGGGCGAGGCATTGCGCCGGACGGGCAAGCCCCAGGCGGCGCTGGTGAAATTGCAGCAAGCGATCGACCGTTTGCGGGAGCCCGCGCTTGAGAGCCAGTACCGGCTCAAAATCCGACTCACCTTGATCGAACTCGGCCGCGAGCAGGAGTTCGCCGCCGAGATGGCGCAGCATTTGTCAGAGACTCCCCCGGTGCCGGACTGGTTGTTGACCGCTGCGGCTCTTGAATTGCACCGCAACAATCTCGCCGCTGCGGCTGGATACCTCGACAAGGCCTCCACTTACATGGAGAAAGATCTTTTCGCGTTGCGCCTGCGGGATTTTTTCTTCTACAGCTATCGCTTTGAGAAATCGCTGGCGCGCTTCTTCGCCTTTGCGGCAACTGCCTCGGCTGCGCCTGCTCCATCGCCTGCCTTGGGAGGGATGGAGCCTCAGGTGCCGCCCGCGCCGGATACCAGTGCCGTGCTGCCGGGTGCCACCTCGCCGCCGCCCGCCGCCCTGCCAACCGTAGCACCTTAGTTCCGCCCGACTCGCCTGTCATGAGCGTTTCGTCCATCCGCGCCTTTCGCGTCACGGCAGTGCTCGGTTTCCTCGGAGTGGCTCTTGGTGCCTTTGGCGCGCATGGGTTGAAGGAACTCTTCACCCAACGCCCTCTCGCCCAGCTTTTTTGGGAGAAGGCTGTGCTGTACCATTTTGTGCACGTGATCCTTATGCTCATCCTGGCATGCCTGCCACCTTTTCGCGCGGTGCCATGGTTCCTCTTCGGAGCAGGCATCCTGTTCTTCAGCGGTAGCCTGTATCTGCTCGCTCTGACGGGTCTGCCCGCCTTCGGCGCCACGGCCCCCATCGGCGGGGTGTGCTTCCTCGCTGGCTGGCTCTGGCTGGCATTTGACCGCAAGACCGTGGTTGATCGTCTCTGA
This sequence comes from uncultured Chthoniobacterales bacterium, assembly GCA_964247665.1. GTDB lineage: Bacteria > Verrucomicrobiota > Verrucomicrobiia > Chthoniobacterales > SZAS-18 > CAHJWO01. Next base: position 12,806 of record CAXTVY010000026.1, read on the forward strand.
CTTGCGCCGCAGTTGCGCTGGCAAACCATTCCCCCTTATGAGTTTCCCCCAGGATCATCTCACCTCGCTGTGGGCCCCTTGGCGCGTCGACTATTTTGCCTTGGAACGACCGTTGCCGGATTTTTTCCTGGAGGCGGCGCGAACCTCCGATGACCGCGGTCATCTCGTCGTCCTACGGCGCAAGAGCGGGTTCCTGATCATGAACCGCTATCCGTATGCGGCGGGACACCTCATGGCCGTGCCGTACCGCAAGGTGTCAGACCTCAGCGACCTCAATGCGGAGGAGAAACTCGAGTTACTCACGCTGGCCGAGGATGCGCAGACCCTGCTGCGAGCCGTCGTGCGCGCCCAGGGTTTCAATGTCGGGGTCAACCTGGGTAGTTGTGCCGGGGCGGGCGTGGCGGATCATCTTCACCTGCACATCGTGCCCCGCTGGCCCGGCGACCATAATTTCATGACCGTGCTCGGCGCGACGCGCGTGATTTCCGAAGGACTCGATACGCTCTACTCGAAGTTGGTGGAGGCACGCGACACCCTGGGAGTCGGTGCGCCAGCGGCCTGATTTCATTGCACCAGACGTTATTCGAGCGACACGAGGCCGGAGAGAATGGCGTAACGCGTCACGGCAACGGCATCGTGCACCCGCAGCTTCTCCATCAACCGCGTGCGATGCTTGTCGATGGTCTTGGCGCTGACGCCAAGCAGACTGGCGATCTCCTTGGTGCTGTGTCCCTCCGCGATCAGTTGAGTTACCTCCCGCTCCCGCCCCGTCAGGTCTTCGTTTTCGAGATGCCGGGCGGATCGCCCCGTGAGGTGTGCGACGGAAGGATCGAAGTATTTACCGCCCTGCGCGACGAGGTTGACGGCTTCCAGCACGGTACTCCAGGGGCGCGGCTTGCCGACGAAGCCGGACGCACCGAGTTCCAACGCTTCAGAGATGAGCAGGGGCTTCATGGTTGCGGAGAAGTACAACACCTTGACCTGTGGAAGTTTCGGCTTGATGCGCCGATAGACTTCCACCCCATTCATCC